>JBBTED010000086.1:0-23355 GCA_038042445.1 Candidatus Firestoneibacteriota bacterium | reverse complement strand
CGGATTCTTTAGATTATTGAAAGATTATATTTCAAAACGCGATTATTCTGCAGCGCTTTTGGTTTTATGGTGTGGAATAACTTTTGGTATATTAAGTCTTGCAATAGCGAAAAAACAATGGTATCTTATGTCGCTTTTTCCCTGTTTTGCTATAATTAATGCAAAAATGATTGATACTTGGTTTTCTGAAAAGATTAAATTAAATATCATAAAGGGAGTTATAGCTTTTTGTATTATTGCCAATTTAATAATAACTTGTACTCCAATACGTTTGGATTGGAACAGGAATGCAGATATGAAAAAAATTGCAGCTTATGCAAAAGCAAATATAAATCCTGATGAAAAAGTTTTATTATATAAAATTGATGATTATTGGTTCACTCAATTGCCATTTTTGTTTTACTCGGACAGATCACTTACAAGGCCAGTTATGAATATTGAGATTCTAAATGAAAAAATTAGCAAAGGTGAAAATAAATTTTTTCTGACTACAGTGTCAGTGTGGGAAGAATTAATTAATAATAACGAGTTAAAGGATTTAAATATTTCAATTTCAGCTGGTGATTATGTTTTATTTTCCTGCTTGTAGCCTTTAACTTCGTAGATATGCACAGTGTCTTTTTTGCCTTTTACCTGTGCTTCTCCTAAGTCATTGAATACAAAATAATCTTTTACAATGTCGTATGTATTGTCACTGATTAATATTGTAGTGCCATAGTTTTTATTTAAACTTTCTATTCTTGCAGTTGTATTTACACCATCACCTATAACAGTATATTCCATTCTTTTTGTAGAGCCGATGTTTCCTACAATTACTTCAGTAGTGTTTATTCCTATTCCGATTTTAAACTGCGGTTTACCTTCGTTTTTCCATTTTTCATGTAGTTTGTTTAATTCACTTTGCATTTCTATTGCAGCTTGGACTGTTCTTTTTGGGTCATCTTCATGCGCAATAGGTAAACCAAATACTGCAAGGATTCCATCACCTATAAATTTATCAACTGTGCCTTCATTCTTGAATATCACGTCTGTCATAACTGTAAAATATTCATTTAGAATTTCTACGACTAATTCTGGTTTTAAACTTTCTGCCATTGTTGTGAAATCTCTGATATCTGAAAATAATATAGTAGCTAATTTTCTTTCTCCACCAAGTTGTATTTTATTTTTTAAAACCTGATTTAATACGTCATGTGATACATATCTGCTAAAGGCATCTTTTATAGTTTCCCGCTCTTTTAATCCCTTTGCCATTTTATTGAATGCATTTGTTAAGTCTCCAAGTTCGTCACGGGATTGAACAGCTACTTTGTAGTCAAAATTTCCAGTTCCTATTTCTGTAACTCCTTCCAACAGATTCTTTATTGGGCCAACCAGATAATTGCCAAGCAAAAAGGCACCAATTATTCCAATAGCTAAAATACCTAAAGTTACTCTAACTGCTATGTTTACAGTTTGTCGCACAGCGTTTTTTATTCCTTCCTGAGATAAACCAATTTTCACTTTTCCTATATCTTTTTCAGCAACTTTAAGAGGAACTTCTACCTCATAAATACCATTTATATTATCTTTTAAAATTCTAACTCCTCCTTCATTGGAATATTCAATTAATTCTTGTGGGGTTTTATATGGTTTATTTCGCACTTCTTCAGCTTTTGTAGTTGCCGATTTATCGGCATATGCACGAACTATATTTTCTGAGTCTATAACATATGCATAAACAATATTTGTCTGTTCTGTTGCCTGGCTGGCAAGTATTCCTAAAGTTAGATAATCAGGCCCTAATTCTCCACCAAGTAATGCATCTTTTGTGGGTCTTGCCATATTTTTTGCAATTGATTTACCACTCTCAATTACTTCTTTTGTTAATGCTAATCGCATTTTTTCAACAACTATGAAGCGGACAGCAATAACTACAATTAAAAGTAAAGAAACAATAAGAAGAGTTATTTTCCACTTTAGACCTAGTTTCATAAGAGATCCTACTAAATTGTCATGCCGAACCATGTGCTGAACTTGTTTCAGTATTGTTTCGGCATCTCATTAGACCCTGAAACAAGTTCAGGGTGAAATAAAATTTTATCTATAAAATTTTATTTCACTTTCATTAAACTTTTTAATTTATCTTCGGCACGTGCAATGTCAGTTTTTATACGTGTGTGATCTGGATTAAGTTCTAATGCTTCTTTCCATACAGATATTGCTTCAGAAAATTTATCAGCAGAATATAAATCAACACCTTTAAAATATAATTTTACCACTTCTTTTGATATTTTTGCTTCAGATTTTGACAACATATCTTTTAATTCTTTGGTTTCAGGGAGTGCTTTTACTGCAGATTTTAAAATTTCAATTTCTTTTGAAAGATTTTTTGATTTTTTTGCATCACTGACATATTTATTTTTTAGATCAGAAAGTTTTATGTTTATTTGAGTTATTTGTTCTTTAGTTGATGTTATTTCTTTGTCCAAACCTTCTTTTCTTTCTATGATTGTTAATGTATCTTCCAGTGATGCTATAGCTTTTTTATATTCTCCTCTATTGGACAGTTCAATAGCTTTATTATAATTTGATTTTACTAATATTTTAAAATCATCAAGAATTTTTTTATCCTCAGTTTTTGGTGCAGTAGTAGTTTTAGTGGTTTGAGTTGGTTTTGATTTTGGCAATGTATTCATTACTTGTTTAATTGTATTTGCTCTTTCAATGTAGCCTTTTGCTTCAAGATTTTCTGGATTTGACTTTAGAACTTCATTCATTTCCGCAGTGCTTTCGTCAAGATTTCCCTTTTTAAATAATGAAACAGCTTTTTCAAGCTGTTCTTGTACTTTTGTTTCTTTTATAAGTACTTGTTCAATTTTCATTAAGTATTCTTTTGCTATGTCAGTAGATGAAATTTTAATTGATATTTCAAGTTCGTCTTTTGCTTTTTGATATTCCTTTAGATTGTAATATGCAATTCCTAAACCTCTGTGAGGAAAATAGTCCACAAAATTCATTCCATAAGTTTTAGCTTTTGTTTTCTCAGTGTCCTTTAATTCTATTGCTAATTGGTATTCATCAGATGCTTCTCTATATTTTTCTTCTTTTGTATATTTCTCAGCTGTTTTATAATAATCATACCATTCAAGAAAGCCACAATATGCAAAAGTAACAGGGAAAATAATACTTGCTATGGTTATAATAATTTTAAATTTAAAATTATTCATTATAATCTGAAAATTAAAGAACTGATGCCTCTTACGATATTTTCATAATATTTGCCTATTCCAAAATAATCACGTCTGCCATATTCTAAAGAAAAATCTAATTGTCCTGATTCAAGAGGAATTCCAAATCCAAATGTGAAAAATGTTGTGTTTGTAAACTTTTTATTTTCACTCTGTTGCGGATTTGGATCAGTATATGCACCTAATCTTATAGGCATTGGGTAGTCATTTAAGAAGTTTTTTGAGAGAAGAAACTCAAGCCCAAAATGCCATTGTGTAATATCTATAAATTTTTCTATTCCATTCAAGTGCTTTGGAGTTGCGCCATTAGTTTTGTAATTACTCCATTTTATTAAATCATAATCTATATCAAATGTTAGGACATCACTTGGTGTCCATGAAATTCCGGCACCATAAGTTGCAGGAAATGACAAATTGGAAGTCCCACCAAATTTAAAATTTTGATTAGTATAACTATAATAAGTAGGATTATATAGTGATTCTATTTCAAAATTATTTTCTACATCTTTAAGTCGTATTTTTACAACACTTCCAAAATGTAATTTTGATGAAAGATCAATAAATACACCAAATGTGGAGCTTGCTCCAGCAGAAAAACTTGCCTGGGTGTTTTGTTTTTGGGATATTACACTTGCAGAATTATATTCTATTCCTTTATAAAACACGTCTCCAAAATGCCAGTTAAATGTGGTTCCAAAAGCAATGTCAGGTAGAACATCTATTGCAGCGCCAACAAACATTTGATATACTTTACCACTATTATTTTCAATGAATGTTAATTTTTCTCCTGGGTTATTGACATTGTTTGTACTTCTCCAGTTATAGGCAAAATCTAAAATATTTGTTACTCCTGTTGCTAATACAAAATTTCGGTTTCCAAGTTTTATAGGATATGCAAAACTGGCAAAATTTAGTGATAAACTGCTTGTAGATTCAGGTGTGGAAAGCTCTTGTTCATCTGCAGGCACGTTCCATGTTCCGTTTTCAAGTCTGCTAACTAAAGATATTTCTTCACGTCTTAGATGTGTTAATCCTGCAGGATTCCAGAAAATTGCAGTTGCATCATCCGCTACAGCTATAAAAGCTCCACCCATTCCTGATGAACGTGCACCTGCACCAACAAATCCCCAATTTACGGCTAAAACATTACCGGCTATAAATAAAATTATAAGAATACTACTTAATATTTTGAACATATAATTTAAATATTAGTAGGGGCAGGTTTACCTGCCCATTTACTGGGCGAGTAAACTCGCCCCTACGATTTTTATAAGTATACACCCAATATAATTGTATTGTCAACTCATTTTGAAATTTGTATAATACTATTTATGGTCTGGTGGAAAAAGACAGACCATAGTTAAAAAATTAAGAGGTGATGAAATATGGCAGTAGAAACAATGAGGGAAATGCTTTCTCAAATGCTTGTAGATGAAGGTGTTATTACTGACGCACAACTTCAAGATGCAGTTAAAGAACAAAAAGCAAGTGGAATTCGTTTTGAACAGGCATTAGTTAAATTAGGTTTTGCTACAGATGAAGTAATACTGGCTTTTCTTGGCAATCAGATGGGGATTAAAACAGTGAATTTAGCAGAACTTGGTGAATTAAATGTAGAAGTTGTGAGAGCTGTTCCTGAAGGTGTTGCGCTGAAGCAGTGTGTGATACCAATTGCTAAAAATAACAATAAGTTGACTGTCGCTATTGCTGATCCCTTAAATATTTCTGCACTTGATGATATAAAATTAAGCACTGGTTTTGAAATAGAACCGGTATTAGCAAGTGAAACAGATATAAAAGAAGCAATACTGAAATATTATAGTACAACTACTCAGGGTATGGAAGAGGTTATGAAAGATTTGGAAAATGTTGAAGACGTGGAAGTATTAGAAGGGGAAAAAGAAATGGATGCTTCACAACTTGCTGCTGCTAGTGAAGATGCTCCTATAGTTAAACTTGTTAATGTAATGCTTTCCGAAGCTGTAAAATCCGGTGCATCGGATATTCATTTAGAACCTTATGAAAAAAAATCACGACTTAGATATAGAATAGATGGAATATTGCATGAAACCAAATCACCTCCTAAAAGAATGCATGCAGCTATTATATCAAGAGTAAAAATTATGTCTCAGCTTGATATAGCTGAGAGAAGAAGACCGCAGGATGGGCGTGCTAAAATAAAGGTTACAGGCAAAGATGTGGATTTGCGTGTGTCAATTTTGCCGACTGTTTTTGGTGAAAAATTAGTTATACGTATTCTTGATACAGGCAATTTACAATTGGATCTTGGGCAACTCGGATTTGAATCTGACATACTGCAAATTTTCAAAAAAAATATTGAAGTTCCGTATGGTATGATTCTTGTAACAGGTCCTACAGGAAGTGGTAAATCTACAACATTGTATTCAACTCTTTCCACACTAAATTTTCCTGACGTTAATATTCTTACAATAGAAGATCCTGTTGAATTTGTTGTGTCAGGGATTAATCAGGTTCAGGCAAATCCAAAAGCAGGCCTTACTTTTGCAGACGGATTAAAATCATTTTTACGTCAGGATCCAGACATTATAATGGTTGGAGAAATCAGAGATAAAGAAACTGCCGGTATTGCTATAAATGCTGCACTTACAGGTCATTTGGTTTTAAGTACATTACATACAAATGATGCTCCGGGTGCAATGACACGTTTGGACAATATGGGAATAGAGCCATTTTTGATATCTTCGTCAGTAGTAATGGTTATAGCCCAAAGATTAGTTAGAAAAATATGTCCGAAATGTAAAGAAGCGTATGAAGTTTCTCCTGAAGTTATTAGAGAGCTTGGTGTAATTCCACAAGGCGAGGAAAAATTTATACTCTATAGAGGTATGGGGTGTGATAGATGTTCAAAAACTGGATATAAGGGTAGACTATCACTTTATGAAGTTATGCCAATGACAGATAATCTAAGGGCTGTTGTTTTGAAAAGAGCTCCTGGAACTGAAATTAAAAAAGTAGCAAGAAAAGACGGTATGGTAACTTTGCGTGAAGCTGGCATAAAAAAAGTATTTGCAGGTGTTACAACTATTGAAGAATTGTTGCGTGTAACAATGGCTGATATAGAACAATAAGGGGAAAAAATTATGACAACAATAAACGAATTGCTAAAATTGCTTTTTGAAAAGAATGCTTCAGATCTTCATATTACTGCTGGCACATCTCCTATTTTACGTATTGACGGAGAATTAGTTCCAACAGAATTAGAGAGATTAACTCCAGAAACAAGTCAGAGTATAATTTATAGTATTTTAACTGATGACCAGAAAGAAAAATTTGAACGTGAGCAGGAACTTGATTTGTCATTTGGAATGCAAGGTATGGGTAGAGTCAGGATGAATGTTTTCAGACAAAGAGGAGCTGTAGCTGCTGCATTAAGAAATATTGCTACTCGTATTCCTACTTTTGAAGAACTTGCTTTGCCTGCTGTTGTTAGTGAAATAGTTAAATTCCCAAAAGGTTTAGTGTTAGTTACAGGGCCTACTGGAAGTGGTAAATCTACAACATTGGCATCTATGATTGATTATATTAATACCAATAGGAAATGTCACATAGTTACAATAGAGGATCCTATAGAATATATACATACACATAAAAGTAGTATGGTTAATCAACGTGAGATAGGTGCTGATAGTAAGACTTTTACTGAAGCATTGCGGCATGTATTAAGACAGGATCCTGATGTTATACTTATTGGAGAAATGCGGGATTTGGAAACAATTAGTGCTGCTTTGAGTATAGGAGAAACAGGACATTTGGTTTTTGCGACTTTGCATACAACAGATGCAATTCAGTCAATAAACAGGATAATTGATGTATTTCCTCCGCATCAACAGGGTCAGGTGAGAGCCCAGCTTTCTTTTGTTTTACAGGCAGTATTTGCTCAGCAGTTATTGCCAAGGGCGTATTCCAGTGGAAGGGTGTTGGCCTGTGAAATTTTGATTATGAATTCAGCAATACGTAATTTAATTCGTGAAGAAAAAGTGCATCAGGTTTATTCTGTGATGCAGACTAGTCAGGAATCTGGGATGCAGACAATGAATAAAACACTTTATGATTTATATCAGAAGCAGCTTGTTACTTATAATGAAATAATTGCGAGAAGTACTGATCCTAAGGATTTACAGCGTATGGTTAAAGGAGTATAGTAATAAGACAGACAAAAAAACGTAATAGGATAGCGGTTATAAATGTATTTAAATTGTTGCTGTTTTTGTAGCGGCAGAGCGAAGCTCTGCAAATACAAGCAAAGCTAACGCTTTGCAGCTACAACTATTTTAAAAATTATTTACTTAGAATAGCTAATCTATTACAAAAAAACAGACATTAGACTTTAGACTAAGAGAATGTATTTATGATTTAAAGTCTGTAGTCTATAGTTTGAAGTCTATAGTCTGTTTTTTAGGGGGATAATATTTTATGCCGGTTTATCATTATAAAGCAAAAAACCCACAAGGTGCAATAGTAAATGGTACTCTTGAGGTGGCAAATGAACATGAGCTTGTAACAAAGTTGCGTGCTCAGCAGTTGGTAGTCGTTTCTTCAAAGATACAAAAAAAAGGTTTTCCTTTATTAGGTTTTTTGAAAAAAAAGCCAAAAGCTTCTACTAAGGATTTAAGTGTTTTTTCACGGCAATTCGCTACAATGATAAATGCAGGTCTTCCTGTTTTGCAGAGTTTAAATATTATAGTGGAGCAACTTGAAAATCCCGGATTAAAACAAGTTATAGCTAAAATCAGAGATGATATAGCTGGTGGATCTACTCTTTCAGATTCATTTGCAAAACATCCAACTATTTTTAATCCTCTTTATGTTTATATGATAAAAGCAGGAGAAAGCGCTGGAATTCTTGATGCTATTTTAGAAAGACTTTCAGGGTATTTAGAAAAAGCAGATGCGCTTAAACGTAAAGTTAAATCTGCAATGGTTTATCCTGCTGTTGTTTCTTCAATAGCTATTGCTGTTGTGTTTTTCCTTTTGGTTGGTGTTATACCTACATTTAAAGATGTGTTTTCAAGTTTTGGCGCTGAGCTTCCTTTACCTACTAAAATATTACTTGGAATAAGTGAGTTTCTTACGCCATCAAAATCAAATGCAATATTTTATCTGATATTTATTGGTTTAGTGATTTCTGGTTTTATTGCACTTTCACGTTTTCGTAAGACTAAAAAAGGTGGATTAATGTGGGATGGTCTTATGCTAAAAATGCCGGTGTTTGGTATGTTATTAAGAAAAGTAGCAATTGCGCGATTTGCCAGAACACTTGGAACGTTAATTAAAAGTGGTGTTCCAATATTGGAAGCACTTGAAATAGTTGCAAGAACTGCAGGTAATATGGTTATTGAAGAGGCTGTAATGAAAGCAAGAAATAGTATAAGAGAAGGTGAAAATATATCAACTCCTTTGAAGGCAAGTGGAATTTTTCCTCCAATGGTTTCACAAATGATTTCTGTAGGTGAAGAGACAGGTGCAATTGATGAAATGTTGATAAAATCCGCGGATTTTTATGATGATGAAGTAGATACTGCAGTTGTAGGTTTGACAGCAATGATAGAACCATTGCTTATGGCGTTTATGGGTGCTACTATAGGAGCTATTGTTGTAGCAATGTTTATGCCAATGTTTGAACTCGGTTCTCTTGTTGGCGACTAATACAAATGCATTATGTGTCTTGATGTTTGTCATTGCGAACGAAGTGAAGCAATCTCGTTTTTACTATGAGATTGCCACGGGCTATCGCACTCGAAATGACAAAATTGCAAACTTGTTTCATGCGTTTGTATTAATATACAGTCATAATCAATGGTGATAAAATGATAGATGTTAATCAATTTATAAGTCCTACTTATGGTAAATTAAGTTTTAAACAGATGCTTAAGTATATATTAAAAGATATAGAAAAAGAACAGGGGTTTAAATATAATATAATTGTTGGGACAGATTCTTCATCATTGGGTATTCCATTATTTGTGACTGCAGTTATTGTTCATAAAATAGGCAGAGGCGGTTATTATTTTTATAGGAAAATTCGCGAGCAGAAGAAAAGAAATTTGCATCAACGTATTTTTTATGAGGCAACTTTAAGTCTTGAATTGGCAAGTATGTTTACATCAGAACTTGCTAAAAATGGTAAAGCAAATTTACCTATTGAAATACATTTAGATGTTGGTGGTAGTGTTGAGACCAAAGAAATTATACGTGAATTAGTTGGAATGATAACAGGAAGTGGCTATAAAGCGAAGACTAAACCTTATGCGTATGGAGCGAGTGTAGTTGCGGATAAACATTCAAAATGACGTGTTTCAGTGAAAAATCCTCACTGAAACACGTCATTCCCGAATGTAGTAATCGGGAATCCAGAGTTGTTTTAAAAGTAAGCCCTTGCGTCGGGTCGGATAAATCCGACCTCTACTTATTGGTCTGAATCTGCAGGCTGATTAACATAGCATACACGATTTCTTCCAGCTTCTTTTCCAATATATAGTCCTTTATCTGCACAAGCTATTAATTCTTCTTGTGTCATGGCGTCATCTCTATATGTTGAAACACCTATTGTAACAGTAACTTTTTTAAGTGGTTGTGAATGTCCAAATTCAAAGGGATGTTCTTCTATTGTTTTGCGTATTCTCTCTGCTAATAGCATAGCGCCAGGCTTGGTTGTATTTGGCAATACCATAATAAATTCTTCTCCTCCATATCGTGCGACTAAATCAACTTTCCTTGTGAAATTTTTCAGTATCTGTCCAATTTCTATTAAAACAGTATCACCTGCTATATGTCCATTTGTATCATTATAATGCTTAAACCAGTCAACATCCATCATTAGTATTGAAAGTAAGCCCTTTTGTTGACCATCATAGCGGTCAAATCGTGATAATTCTTTTCTTAGATTTTCCTGGAAATATCTATGGTTATGTAATTTTGTTAAGCCATCTGTTATTGCTAATTGTTCAATTTGCTCATAGAGTTTTGCATTCTCTATAGCTATAGCTGCTTGATTTGCGAATAGCATTAATGGTGGCAAATCTTTTTCGTCTATTGATTTATAATTAATCGAATTATCTGCTAATAATGCTCCTACGGTTATATCTTTTGCGATAAGAGGCAGGACAATATATTGTTTTAGATTCAGAAGTTCAACAAATTCCTGTGAACATCTGTGGTCATCTTTTGCATTACTTACAATATATGATTTTTTTTCAATTGCGGCTCTGGGAACTATGTCTATGCTTTTGTCAAGTTTTAAAGTGTAGTCCTGAATTTTAGAAAGGTCAATTTTATAAGCTGCCATTGCTTTTAAATAATCCTGTTTTCCTCCCAGACTTGTTTCTAATGCATATATTACTACGCGATCATATCCAAGTTCATTAGTTAAATTGCCAAGAATTATATTGAGAACTTCTTCCAATTTCATGCTTTTTCTTAATGCCTGAGTTAATTGATCTACATAGCTGAGTTGTCTGTTTAACCTGGTTAGATCGAATATATATTTGAATTGTTTGTAATCTATAAAAAAGAAAATAAATATTGTAAAGAATAGGTAAAGCCAAAAGTTAAACGGGGCTTTTCGAGTAAATAATTCGGATAACATAAATAAAATGAACAAATAGAAACTAGCCATTTTAGGCAAATTATGTATGAGACTTGTTATATTCCCATTTTTAGCTGACAGATTTATATTCATCTTATGTCATTCCTGTATGTAATAGATCAGGCATCTTGCCTGACAAATGTCGGGAATCCAGTGTCTTTTTTCGTAAAAAGATTCATTTTTGCCAAATTATATGAACTTCGGACAAATGGTCCGGAAACAATTTCTTTAAATCCACAAGAAATCCCTATTGTTTTGTATTCATCAAATATTTCCGGTTTAATATACTCAGCTACTTTTAAATTAAGTGTAGATGGCTGTAGGTATTGGCCAAGTGTCAAAATATCACATCCTATTTCGCGTAAATTATACATTACTTGTAATACTTCTTCTTTGGTTTCTCCTAATCCTAACATTATACCACTTTTAGTGTAAATATTAGTATTCATTTTTTTTGCTATTTTCAAAAGCGTAAGGGATGTTAAATAATTCGCCTGAGATCTGGCTAAATTATAAAGACGTGGGACAGTTTCAATATTATGTGCAAAAACATTTGGATTTGCATCTAAGACTTTTTTAACAGAATTTGCTATACCTTTGAAATCTGGAGTTAAAACTTCAATAATAATATTATCTGTAATTTTTCGTATTGCTTTAATTGTATTCGCAAATTGTTCTGCACCGCCATCTGATAAATCATCGCGTGTTACAGAAGTTATGACAACATGGGTAAGATTTAATTCTTTAACAGCATTTGCTATTCTATAGGGTTCTTCATTATCAATTACAGGATTTGTTTTTTTGTCTGGCGAAGTTCCTATTGCACAGAATTTACAGGAACGGGTGCAGGTATTACCTAAGATAAGAAAAGTAGCTGTATTATTTGAAAAACATTCAATAATATTGGGACAATGCGCATTTTCACAAACTGTATTTAAGTGTAAATTACGTAGAATTTGAGTAGTTTTAGAAGATTCAGCAGACCAAAACAACCTTTTTTTTAACCAAGGGGGATGCATATTGTCATGCTGAATTTATTTCAGCATCTTTAAAATGGTGCCGAGACGCGGAGTTGAACCGCGGACGCCAGGCTTTTCAGGCCTGCGCTCTACCACCTGAGCTATCTCGGCACGTACATTTTTTTGTCATTCCCGCATGTATTAAGCGGGAATCCAGTGTCTTTAAAACATTACTTATTTAAAAGCTCAACATTTTTTGTTATTTTGCCTTTTTGAGTTAATTTTGTAATTAATTCATCAAATATTTTGTAACGTTTTTGATTCTCAACTGCTTGTACAATTTGTTCTTTGACTTCAGCAAGTTCTTTTTCTCGTGCCGGACTTTTTGAGTCAACTTTTATTATATGATAACCAAAATCAGTTTTTACGACATCACTTATTTCGCCTTCTTTGAGTGCAAATGCAATGTCATCAAATTCTTTAATCATCTGGCCACGTGAAAAGGAGCCTAAACTTCCTCCATTTTGCGCACTGCCTGGATCTTGAGATTTTGATTTTGCAAGTTCAATAAAATCTGCTTTTTCTTCTTTTAGCTGTTTTAAAATAGCTTTTGCCTCTGCTTCAGCTTTTGCATTTGCTGTAGCTTTTACATCTGGTTCAGCTTTTGGATCCAATTCAGTTTTTATTAAAATATGTCGGGCATTTACTTCCTCCGGAACTGAATATTCATTTTTGTGCTCTTTGTAATATTGGGCAATTTCTTCTTCTGTTGTTTGTGTTTTTTTATCCATTTCTTTTTCAAGGAATGCTGATGCAAGGAGCTCAACTTTTAAATCCTCAAGTTTTTGTTTGTAAGTTTTTTCTTTATCTGCTCCCTGTTTTAATGCTTCTTGTGCTAAAAGTTCTGTCTGAACAATATTATCTAAAAATTTTTCTTGTGTTAAATTATATTTATACTGTTGTGGTATCCTTTGCCATTTTTTGTTGAAATCTTCAAGGTACACTTTTTTTCCATTTACTTCCGCTAATATTTTAGATTCTGCAACTACAGTTTTCTTTTCCGAAGCTTTCTTTTGGGCATATACAAAAACTGGCATCCCAGTTATTATGCAAATCGCCAAAACCATTACTCTCTTTACCATATCATCTCCCTTTTTTATCCCCTCTTTTTTAATTCCCCTCTTTACTAAAGAGGGGTGAGGGGAGTTATTAAAAATAAAATACCGGTGTAAAATATATATCCGTTTTTTTACCTTCCAACTCAAAATCAAAACTAATATCAAATGACCATTGTTCTCTTGTTATTCCAAGTCCACAAGTCAAACTATATTTGTCATTAAGTTTACCATATTTATTTCGCATTGTCGAGTTATTTCCTGCATAGAAGTCCTGGTCGTATGGTTCATTGTAAAATCCCAGACGAACTGGCAAATAAAATAATTCAAGATCAAATGAGTATTCTATTCCAAAGTGATATTCTGTTGCATTACTATAAGTCCATTCATCATTTGTATCCCAGTCTAAAGATGAATAATCTATCCAGTTTACCTGCGTAGCTAAGGTTAAATTATCATCCGGTTTATAAGAAAATCCACAAGCTATATGCTGCGGTAATTTCAAATTAAAATCAGAGGTTATAGGGTAATATCTATATGTATATTTTGAATTACCAGATACATACGTTGTTGTCGGATTGTCTAACTCTCTTTTTTCCCAATCTGTAAGTTTCATATCTACGGGGTTTACCCATTTGTATGTTACACCAAAACTTAAATTAAGTAAGGGTTTGCATATAGTTCCAATTGTCCATCCGTATGTTTTTTTAGATTCAAACCACATTGGTAGTCTTGCAGGTAAAGGAATATTGTATTTACCTGATTTGTCAAGCCATTCATAAGTTTGCCATTCATTTTCAGGAAATTTATTTACAAAATATATTTCTCCAACTGGTATTGATTTAAAACTTATACCAATAAGTATTTCTGGAGATATTTCTGTTGCTATGGATACTGTAGGTACAAATTGTTCTGATATTAAGTATTCATTGTTTAGATGGGGAACAGTAATTGTTCTTTGCCAATCAGCTGTTGTATTTATAATTGAGGTATTTATATATTCTCCTCCACCAATGCTTAAATTGTATTTGTATTGAGAGGTTTGGTATATATTTGTGCTAATTGCAAAACCGACAAATGGCAATACAAGATTAAAAGACTGTAGTCGCATTGTTTTAGATGTAATTTCTTTGGTATCCGAGAAAACCTCTTTCCAATTAGATACATTTTTACTTTCAAAATTGTTTATTCCTGCATTTGCTCCAGCACTTACATTTTTTTGATTTCTACTTAATATAGATATTCCAGCTTCGGGACCTTCAATTTGCACTATTCCTGCCGGATTTATTTCAGATGCTGCAGTATCATTTCCTAAAGAGACAAAAGTTTTACCCATTGAATCTGATTTTGCACTGTGTGATTCAAAATATGCAGAATATACAAATGCAGGGGATAGAAATGATAATAAAATTAATGATTTTAAAATAGTCATAATTGTTTTTTTGTCATTCCCGCATGTTGTAAGCGGGAATCCAGTGTCTTTAAAACATTAATAAAACAAGACTCTGGATGCCCGATTAATACACTCGGGCATGACAAAACAGCAATTATTTCAATTATGACACAGTCTGTTCACAGGAATGACAACCGCTAAAATATTATAGTTTTACATCCAGTTCAATTTTATAAGCAGACAATCCGATTACATTTAATTTAATATCAGATATTTCATCTATTTTTTCAGCAAGTGTGACGGTATCTCCAACAAAAGTTGCATTTAAAAGCGCGCGGTCTCCAACAAAATACAGTTTTTGTATATCTTTTAAACCTGAGATTTTTGACAGAGCTAATTCAACTTGTGACAAGTCCTTGAAAGATTTCAAACCTGATACAACTATATCTATAGTAGCACCTTTTTTTATTTCTTTTTTCCATCCTTTTACTATTTCTGCAACAAAATAATCTGATAATTTTGAGGATGCATCTGACAGTGCTTTTACAGCTGCTGCATCTGGTGTAATATCAAGTTTTCTTCCTGTGTCGCTTTTAGTTGCCAAAATTTCTGCTGTATCTGCTCTTATAACACGTGCAACTATGTTGCCAACAGAGGAAGTCATTCCTCCTAACATTTCTCCTGAGAATGACTGAGATGAAGATTCTCCAATAATAACTATATCACAAGCTTGTTCAAGCCCTGCGACTGCTGCGGCTCTGTTATCACCGCCTAACGCAGCTTTTACTTTTGCATCTTCTCGTATTTTATCTACTTGTGATTGGTCAAGTACTCTGAATAAATAATTCTGTAAAAATTTTTCTATCATTTTTGATTCAGCCATAGATGAAAGAGCTTTTTCACCTGCGCGTTTTTCTGGAATTATTATCATAACACGTAATTTATCACGTGATTTATTCCAGCGAATCCATTCATCTTTTTCATCATCTTTTTCGTCAAAAGGTGATTTTTCAAGAGCTGTTGCAGGTAATGCAATTAACATTTCTAATTTTGTAATATCAATGCTTTCTCCTCCATCAGTTTTTTGCACGCTAACTGTTCCATCATAAACATTGATTTGGCTTGTAGAATCGGAAACATCAGCACGATATACTGTGCCTTTAACTGCAGCAATTGCAGAGGGAGTTGCTATCTTGAATTTAGCATCGCCTTTTAATGGTTTGGCTACATTTGCCCAGACTCTTCCCATAAATACGTTCACAGATGTGGATTTGACTTGTGCTGAATCTTCAGAGTATTCTGAAAGAACCATAGTTGTTTTTGGCCCAATTCGGACAATGCTTCCATCATCAAGTTTTATTTCCATTTTTGTGTCTGCAGAAGTTTCAATTCTATCACCTTGTGTTAAGGAAAAGTTGAGGGTTGCAGGAGTCCAGTCAGAACCTCCTTTTTTTTGGATTTTAGCACTTCCTTTTAGAAAACTTATTACAGATTTTCTCTGAGTTTCAGCATAACCATAATTCACAAATAATAGTGAAAATATTATAATACCTGTTATAAATAACTTATTTCGTTTCATTTTTAACCTCCATAGTTATTAGATTTCCTGCTGTTTCTTTTACCTGCATATTCCAGTCTTTCAATGCTTCAAGTTTTGCAGCAAGTGTTTGTGTATTACCAAATTTCAGCTCGAGTTCAAGCTGTGCTGTATTGCCTTCATAAGATCGTACATAAGTTGCAGAAACACCATCTAAATATCTTACTATATTACTAAACTCCTGAAGTTTGTTTAAGGTAGGTATTCCATTAACTACAAGTTTTATTGAAGAACTGTCATATAATTTAGGCGCGATTTGTGGGACTATTTCTTCAGCAACACTTGTAGAAAGTTTTATTATAGAATTTTTTGCAGCCATTTCTTTTGTAACATCAATTCCTGCTCCTTGTTTTGGTGTAGATGCTAACAACATATCTCCTGTGCTTACCTTTAAAACTTTAGCGTCGATTACAGCTCTGTAAGATATCATTCCTGCTAATCCCTGGTCCGTATTGAATTTGGTTATTGCAGTTCCGGATATTATGACTTCTGCATCAAATTTTTTGCCTACTTTTGCAGTGGCATTTGCATCTCCACTTAATGCTTTTACTACCTCGTCATCCTGTTTTATTTTTGAAATTTGTTCCTGGTCAACTACACGGTATCCAAGGTCAAGCAATTTTTTTATTATAATTGTTTCTGCTATAGATTGTGTTGACTTAATCCCATCGATTTCTTCGTTAATTAAAACCATTACACGTGGATTCCCAACCTTTTTGCTTTTTATAAGTAATCCTAAAACATCGATTTCCTTGCTTATATCACCCATTTTTACTTTTGCAGAAATTTTTGTTTTATAAAATTCACCATCAGGACCTTCTGACAAAATTTTGTAATCCTTTATGTATCCTGCAGTTCTTGCAAAGATATTTTCTTCTAATAATGCAGCTTGTTGCACTATAGTTTGCGCGCTTATAAATACTCCAAGTGCTTTTTCCAATGCAGCTCTTTGCGCAGCCATTAATCCCTGTTCTTTTGTGGCAAGTATATTATCTTTTATCGGAGCAGTTAAGCTCTCCGCTTCTACAGTAACATACTTTGATTCATCTTCTGCCGGTATTTGCGTTAAAGGTGCCTGCTTAATTTCTTTTGATGTACCTGCACAACCAGATATATACAGAACAAATATTACTAAAAAAAGATACCTATATTTTGACATAATTTCTCCTTTGTTTATTTATTTTTTAGTCCTTTCTACAAAGATATATATAATAAATAGTATATGCTGTCAAGACTAATTTTTTGTGGTATGAAAATGGGAAGGCAGATGGTAATAGGTTAACCATTCCAAGTAAATTTTTATAATGGCTAACCTATTACTCTAATTTTGGATATAACTTCTTTAATGTTTACCACACATATCCTTCATATCTGAACAATAAAAACTATCAGCCTCAGATAATATCTCTTTGTAATAACGAGCATTCTCTTGTAATTCTTTTGTTACCTCTGGGTCATCTGATGTGATAATAAGTTGTATCCCCTTATCTACATTCTTAGCCTCTACTTTAACATCGGATTTACGATGACCATTATAATGAGCGTAAATATTAACTGAAAACAACAGCATACTTACTAATAACAATATGGATATAAAAAATCTCTTCTTCATTTTGCACCTCCGTTAGAATCTTTTGTTCTCTGGATTGTTAGGCTTTTTACTATTGTAACTATTAGCCAGACAACCAAAGATAATATGGTTACATGGAATAAAATCCCTACCAATCCTCCAAAGTAATATGGATATCCCAAAAATCCACTCCATCCACCGCAATACATTTGACTCACCTCCTTCTGTTTCTTCACTTATAAAGACGCATGGGGTGTCAAAAAGTTACGGAGAATTTTATGGATTATTTCCAATTACAATTAGGAGATTCATCCCAAGGACAATACATACCCTGTTTCATCATATTCTGCATCCACTCTGTACGGTTAGAGCAGATTTCAATCGCATTATTAATATACTCTTTCTGCTGCCCAGAGACGTGCGGTTGAATTGACTGAAGAGTTTCTTTCTGGTAGGCATTAAAATGATCTACCTTGGAATAGAATAATGGTTGTTTCTCTTTCGGTAAAGAAGATATTTTATTCAGTGCCAACTTCGCTTCATCAAGCATAGCGATTATCAACCTGTTATCTATTACTCCATTTTTACTGTAACGGGACAAAAGTTCTTTCATCCTCTCTTCAGAAAAAGTTAACCTCATCTCCGCTTTCCCTTCGAGATTAACAGTCAGGATAAGTTTTATCTTCTCGGTTGCTAATTTAATTGGATATAAAAAATCACCTGGTAATGCACTCACAGATACGTTTACAGTAGTCCATGTAAATAAGATTACTATTAAAATTGTAACTATGACTTTTGCAAAAGCAAATCTGGGATTAATAAACCACTTCAAGCCAACCCGGGGTTTTAAAATAATCTCTTTTGACAAGTATTTACCTGCCTCAACCATGGTTTTATAGGCAGCATTTGTGCTTGGCTCCGGCTTCGGAATAGACTGGATCTTTGTTGCGATTGTCAAAAGAAACTCAAGTTCCTTTGCATGATCAGGATATTTTGCAAGAATCTCTTGCAAGTCCTTGCCATTTTTAAGGTCCTCTAAACAAAGGTCTAATATATCCTCTATTTTATTCATATTCCTAACCTTCCTTCAAAATCTCTTTCAAGGAAATCAACGCCCTAAACTGTAATGACTTGACTGCACCGATACTTTTATCCATTATTTGAGCTGTTTCCCTGTTATCGTATCCCTCTATAAATCTTAAAGTAACTACCTCCTGCTGTTCATTGGTCAATTTATTAATAGCTATTTTTAGTTCCTCTTGAGTAAGAGAACCGCTGTTTATCTTTGCATTATCTGGTATATTTTCCAATACTTCCTCATCCGAAACATATTCTTTTCTTACCGAATTTCGCCTGTAGTAATCAGTCAACGTATTTTTGGCAATCATATACAGCCATGATTCAAAATTGCCACTCTGACGTTTTATAGACTTTACCACCTTTACAAAAACCTCGCTTGCCAGATCCTCAGCATCCTGAGTGGTCATTGTGCGATAATAAAGGTATCGGTAAATTTTTGTGTAATAATGCTCAAAAATTTCCGCAATGGCTTTAGAATCAGAATCTTTAGCCTTTTCAATGATTTCTTTTGGAAAATCCCGAGACTCCAATTTCCCTCCTATAGTATAAGACGCAAAAGTAAAATAATAGTTACGCTTATTGTATTTTACTCCAATTCAAAATCCTGTCAATTCAATTTTTTTCATGTTATCTTCTCATCACTAAATTTGTGGGTATTTTTTATAGTTTTTAAAGGAAACTTCAATAAAATTCTTCTTTACAAACAGATACTCGTAGCTTATATTAAAAGCAATTGGGTGTATGATGGAAATATTTAACAGGCAAGAAACGAAAAAGAAACGGAAGGTGCTAAGAAAAAATCAAACAGAAGCAGAAAAATTATTGTGGAGTAAATTAAGGAATAGACAAGTAGAAGGATATAAGTTTTTTAGGCAATATGGTATTGATAAATATATAGTTGATTTTTATTGCCCGAAATTGAAACTTGTTATTGAAATTGATGGAGGGCAACACTATACGGAAGAAGGGTATGCTTATGATGGAGAACGGGAACAATATATGGTGTCAGTGGGCGTAAAAACAATGCGTTTTTCAAATCTTGATATTTTGAAAAATGTAGAGGGAGTTTTTATGCAATTAGAGAGCGAACTCCCCCTACCCCCTCTTTAGTAAAGAGGGGAAATATGTTGTGAATCTCCCCTCTTTGCTAAAGAGGGGATAAAAGGGGAGTTCAAAATATAATGAGTTCTGTATATTTTATAAAGACATCAAAAAACGAAAACCAAATTTCTATCGCACAAAAAATCGGTTTATTATTTGATACTGCGGGTTTTAAAAGTTGCATAGAAGAAAAAGATTTAGTTGCTGTGAAAGTTCATTTTGGTGAAGAAAAAAATACTACGTATCTTAAACCATATTTAATTGCACCGGTTGTTGAAAAAATAAAGAAAAACAAAGGCAAGCCATTTCTTACAGATACAAACACTCTTTATTCTGGAGCAAGGTCAAATGCTGTAGACCATTTGCATCTGGCACATAAGCATGGATTCACAATGGAAAATGTTGGAGCACCTGTAATAATAAGTGATGGTTTAATTGGCAAAAATGAAATTGAAGTGGAAATTTCCGGGAAATATTACAAAAAAGTTCCTGTTGCAACTGAAATAGTTATGGCTAATGCTTTATTTGTTATTTCACATCCTACAGGACATCTTGCAGCAGGATTTGGAGGTGCTATTAAAAATCTTGGAATGGGGACTTCAAGCAGGAAAGGAAAATTAAATCAGCATTCTTCAGTTTTACCTGAAATTGTTGAAAGTAAATGCAAAAAATGTGGTTTGTGTGTAAAATGGTGTCCTGCGAATACAATAAAAATGAAAGAGAAATCCGCATTTATTATTTCTGCTAAATGTATTGGGTGCGCAGAATGTTTGGCTGTATGTAAAAATGAAGCAGTAAGATTTAATTACAGGGTTTCTTCTAATGAACTTCAGGAAAAAGTTGCAGAGCATGCTTATGGCTCTGTAATAGATAAAAAAAATAAAACAGCTTTTTTTAATTTTGTAATTGATGTAACAAAAGATTGTGATTGTATGACTTGGGTTCAAAAGCCATTTGTGGAATCTCTTGGAATACTTGCTTCTTATGATCCTGTAGCTATTGATCAGGCATCAATTGATTTAATTGAAAAAGAAACAGGAAAAAAAATTAATGAGTCAGCTTATCCTAATCTTGACCACACACCTCAACTTTTGCATGCAGAAAAAATAGGTCTTGGAAACAGAAATTACAAACTTATAGAAGTCCAAAACTAATTTTTAAATTGACTTTTATCCGAATTTTGTTATCATTATCAAATTATGAATATTGTTGACCAAAAATTTATTGAAAAACTTGCAATTTCTAATTCTGCTAAAATTGTATTGGTTGTTCTTGATGGTCTTGGCGGGCTTACAAGTGAGAAAACAGGGAAGACGGAACTTGAGACTGCTAATACCAAAAATATGGATGAACTTGCAAAAATTTCGCAGTGTGGGTTTTCGTATCCTATTGCACCGGGTATAACTCCTGGAAGTGGTCCAGCTCATCTTGCTTTATTCGGGTATGATCCAATAAAATATGAAATAGGTAGAGGAATTTTAGGTGCTGTTGGAATTGGTTTTGAAATTAAACAGTCTGATATTGCATCCAGAGCTAATTTTTGCACAGTTGATGAACAAGAAATTATTACTGATAGAAGGGCAGGCAGAATTTCTACTGAAAAATGCAAAGAATTGTGTCAGTTGCTTGAAAGCAATATAAAAGTAAAAAATTTTGAAATATTTGTCCGACCAGAAAAAGAACATAGAGCTTCAGTTATATTCAGAAAGGAAAATGCAGGAGGAAATCTCTCTGATTCTGATCCACAAAAAGAAGGACTGCAATCAAAGGAAATAAAAGCATTAGATAGTAATAGTGAGATAACAGCAATTGCTGTTAATGAGTTTTTGGCTCAGGCCAAAAATATTCTAAAGGAGTTCAAGCCATCAAATATGATGTTGCTGAGAGGGTTTTCCAAATATCCAGATTTGCCTCAAATGCAGGATGTTTATAAGGTTAAATCTGCGGCTATAGCTACTTATCCGATGTATAAAGGATTAGCCAAACTTGTTGGTATGGAAATTTTACAAACAGGTGATACAATACGAGATGAGATAAAAACATTAAAAGAGAATTTAAGTAATTTTGAATTTTTTTATTTTCATATTAAGAAAACTGATAGTTCTGGTGAGGATGGAAATTTTGATGCAAAAGTTGCTGTGTTAGAAGATTTTGATAGATGCCTGCCTGATATTTTAAATTTAAATCCTGATGTGCTTGTCCTAACAGGAGATCATTCTACTCCATCTCGTTTAAAGGCACATAGCTGGCATCCTGTGCCAATTCTTTTGTCATCTAAATATGTTATTTCTGATGGTGTGAGCAGATGGACAGAACGTGAATGTTATAAAGGCGGGTTAGGTCATTTAAATGCGTTAAATATAATGCCACTTGCATTAGCGCATAGTTTAAAATTAAAAAAATATGGAGCGTAAGGAGGAATAAATATGCCTGAATTAAGAAAAGATCCGGTGACATCAAGATGGGTTATTATAGCTACTGAGCGAGGTAAAAGACCATCTGATTTTGCAAAAGAATCTACTGTTAAAAAACATGGATTTTGTCCATTTTGTTATGGCAATGAAGATAAAACACCACCAGAAATACTTGCATACAGAGATCCAAGCACAAAGCCCAATACTCCGGGCTGGCAAATACGGGTAATTCCAAATAAATTTCCTGCTCTTCAAATAGAAGGTGATTTGGGACGCAGAGGTGTAGGAATGTACGATATGATGAATGGTATTGGTGCTCACGAAGTGGTAGTTGAAACTCCTGATCACGATAAAAGTATTTGTGATTTAAGTGATGCTGAGGTAGAAAATGTGATATGGGCATATAGGGATAGAGGAGTTGATTTAAAAAAAGATTTGCGTTTTGAATATATACTTATATTCAGAAATCATGGTGAAGCTGCAGGTGCGTCTTTGGAACATCCACATTCACAATTAATAGCAACTCCGATTGTGCCAAAAAGAGTTCAGGAAGAATCAAGAAGTGCCAGACAGTATTTTGAATATAAAGAAAGATGTGTGTTTTGTGATATAGTAAGACAGGAATTATCAAGTGGGGAACGAATTGTAGCCGAAAACAAAAATTTTGTATCATTTTGTCCATTTGCTCCAAGGTTTCCATTTGAAACATGGATTTTTCCAAAAAGACATTCACCTGATTTTTTAAATGTTACAAAAGAAGAAGCAATGGATTTAGCGAGAATATTAAAAGAGACACTGATGAGGTTGAAAAAATCTTTAAACGATCCACCATACAATTATATTTTGCATACTTCTGCATTGAGAAAACAGGATTCAGAGGTGGAACATTGGCATTTTGAAATAATGCCGAAACTCACTAAAGTAGCAGGATTTGAATGGGGTTCAGGGTTTTACATTAATCCTACACCGCCGGAAGATGCTGCAAAATATATGCGCGAAGTTGAACTATAGTAGATGTAGTTGCCGATTTATCGGCGTTTTAAAAATGAATTCCAAGGGACAAATAATGGTAGAATACGTATTGACTACAAGCATATTATTTTTTAGTTTATATGGAGTATACCAGATTTTCCTTAAAGCTATTTCAATATATTTTAATAGAATAGTTGAAATGGTGTGTTTGCCAATACCATAAAAGCGCAAAAGGATAAATAAAGGTACTGTAAAAAGTTTTATGAAGAAAATTCATAAATACTGATAAATAAAGGT
>JBBTED010000085.1:0-1534 GCA_038042445.1 Candidatus Firestoneibacteriota bacterium | reverse complement strand
TGCGAAAATCGTTTGCAGGCTTTAGGTTGAAAACATCTTTTGATTAAGGTATAACCTAAATTCTGCAATTGATTTTCGCTACGCGAAAATCAATTGCAGAATTTAGGTATTACTTTCTTTGATACTAATGTGGATAAATTTTTACAAAGGGGTAGAGTTTTTGAGTTCCTGGAGAAAATAGAATGCACGGGCTATAGAAGGATTGATGAAGTATATGTTCCACCTTCAGAGTACAACGATATAGTAAAGACGCTAAATGAAAAGAGAATTGTTTTTATTACTGGTACTCAGGAATACGGGAAAACTTATACTGCTGTCAGACTTATGTGGGAGTATTATAATAAGGGATATGCGCCTAAATGGATTAAGGGGGGAGAGCAAGCAGAAAGAACTAAAGCTAGAGAAAGGTTAGAAAATATAATATCTGAGTTGAAATCGGGACATATTATTTACTTCGAGGATCCATTTGGAAAAACAAAATATGAAAAAAGAGAAGGATTAGAAAGGGAGATTGGAACTATACTGGAAAGAGTTGGACAGGTTAGGGATGTTTATATAGTAGTAACCTCAAGGGAGGAAGTTTTTAAGGAGTTTGTAGAAGAAAAGTTATCAGAAAGTGACCTGCAAGAGTTTGAGAAGCAATTGAATATAAAAAAACCCTCATATGATTATGAAAAAAGGAAGGAAATACTTCTTCTATGGGCTAAAGAAGAAAATTGCAATTGGCTTAAAAATCAAAAATTAAAGAAATTAGTTTTATACTATTTAAAGAATAAAAGGATTTTACCTACACCTTTGAGCATAAGAAACTTTGCTATAGCTACTACAGGGGTAAAAGAGGAAGATAAACTAGAAGAAATAATAGAAGAAAAATCAAAAGAAACTGCAAAGGCATTTGCACAAGAAATAGAAAATATGACTCATGATAAGGTATTATTCCTGTCATTCTTGTTTATTTCCAACTATTTCGAAGTTGGGTTTGTTAAAAGAATTTACCAGGACTTAGTGAAAGAATTAAATCTAAGTAACGCATGGGAGTTTGATAGGGTCTTTAATTGGTTTAATGATGATAAAATTAACATTAATCAGGGATACATAGAATTTTCTCACCCAGCATATGCTGAAGCTTTAAAGTATCTTCTGATTAAAAATGGATGTATAACAAAAACAATTAAAGAAATTTTCAGTAAATTAATACTCATTCTCTCTGAAAATGCTGAAGCTGCTATAGGTGTTGCACGGACTGTAGTAGAGAATTTTGATACGCTGTCTGATGATGTAAGAAATTTACTGTTTAAACTTTCTGAAAAGAATGAGGCTGCTGAGGCTGTTGCACAGACTGTAGTAGAGAATTTTGATGGGCTGCCTGATGATTTTAGGAATAAATTATTGCTCAGTCTCTCTGAAAAGAATGAGGCTGCTAGAGTTGTTGCACGGACTGTAGTAGAGAATTATGATAAGCTGCCTGATGATGTAAGTAATTTACTGTTTAAACTTTCTGAAAAGAATGAGGCTGCTGAGGCTGTTGCACAGA
>JBBTED010000084.1:0-6667 GCA_038042445.1 Candidatus Firestoneibacteriota bacterium | reverse complement strand
TGGATGAGGCTAAAAAGCTCAATGAGATAAGAGTAATTGATAAAGCTAAACCTCCTTTATATCCGAAATGGCCAATGAAAATTTTATGTCCTCTTTTAGGTTGTGTAATCGGTTTAACGGTGAGTATTAGTTTGGCGTTTTTTATAGATTATATGGATAACACCATAAAATCTATAGAATCTGCAGAAAAAATCCTCGGGTACTCAGTTCTCGCTACTATTCCAAATTTTCAGCATTCCAGATGGAAAAAGTTAAAATCATAGTAAAGAATACATTTATATTAATTACCACTAAGGCACTGTGTAACGTTTTATATTTTATAACTTTTATTTATATCGCCAGGCATCTGGGAAGTGTTGATTTTGGGAAGTTATCCTTTGCTTTGGCCTTTACCCTGATTTTAGGGGTCTTTTGTGATTTTGGTATCAAGACATGGATGATCCGCGAGGTAGTACGAAATAAGACACAATTAGATCTCTATGTTTCCAACATACTTTTCATCAAAAGCCTTCTTGCGTTTGGAACATTTATATTGATATCGTTCATTATTCATTCCTTGAATTACTCCAAAGATGTTATTACCCTGGTATATTTTTTAGGGGGGGCTGTTATTATCAATTCTTTTACTCAGACGGGAAATTTTCTTTTCCGGGCATTCGAAAGAATGGAGTTTGAAGCTATTGTTAACCTATTCGGACGAGCAATTTTTTTAATATTTACCCTTATTGCTGTATCGATGGAGCTCAATATTTTTTATATTTCGGGTTCTTTTCTGGTAACGAATCTCCTGGCCTGTTCGTTATGCTGGTTTATTTTTTTGAGTCGGTTTACTCTCATCCCTTTTACGGTGAATATAGATTTATCTAAAAAGATAATAAAAGCATCCTTTCCTTTTGTGCTTATGGAAATATTTACAGAAATTTACTTCAGGGCAGATGCTGTGATGCTCTCTCTCATGAAAGGAGATAAGTATGTTGGGTATTACAATACCGCTTATCAATTTCTTGAAGGAATTTTAAAAATGCTTCCTTTGAGTCTGATGGGTGCTTTATTTCCTGCTTTAGCATATGCCTTCATCTCATCCGAAAAAGAGTTTAAACTTCTTTTTACCAAAGGATTGCGGGTCTTAATCATGATTGGCATTCCCCTGACCGTTGGGATTTATATCCTGGCGGATAAATTTATTTTTTTCTTTTATGGCGAAGAGTACGTTCCTTCTATTTTCGTCCTGAAGGTGCTTTCTCTAGCGCTACCCTTTATTTTTATAAACAGCCTACTGGGAACAACTCTTTGTACCATCAACCGGCAAATCTTATGGACTACTGCTTGTGGTGTCGGCATGGTTATAAATATCCTGTTAAATTTTATCCTCATCCCTTTGTTTGCAGAGAGAGGGGCAGCCATAGCCACAGTAGTAACAGAGGGAACATTATTCTTCCTGGCGCTTTTCTTTTTGTATAAGTTTATTCCTATACCAGTGGAGTATGCATTTTTATTAAAAACAGGAATAACATCGGCTCTCATGGGTTTATTGATTTCTATTCTCAAGCAATTCAACCTGTTTGTGATTATCCTAGCAGGTATGACCTTTTATTTCAGCTTCTTATTTATTATAGATGGTTTTCCTCAGGGAAAAAAGGTTTTATCGAAAGGCTATTTACTGGGTAAATTGAAGCAGCCATTTCTATGATTAAAAGAAAAGATTTTGTAAAAACCCGCAATTATCTTTCAGCGCTGACTATTGATTTATCAATTGGTTTCCTTTTTAAGTTTAATAATCTAATGAAAAATCTTATAATGGATAAAAATCAGATTAAGATTAAAAATATACTCGTCATTAAATTGGACCACATCGGAGATGTTCTCCTGATGACCCCAGCCCTGGGGGCTATCAGAAAGCTATATCCCGAAGCTCATATTAGTTGTCTGATAGGAAATTGGGCGAAAGAAGTCCTATCAGGGAATCGGAGCATCGACGAAATAATTTTATGGGATGCTCCCTGGCACATACGAGATTCAAAAAAAAAATGGCAGTGCGCGGAATTTTTTCGGCTCATAAAAAACCTCAGATCAAAAAAGTATGATCTTTCACTTCATTTCAGAGCAGATATAAGAAATTTGGCCCTAGGATATCTGGTTGGAGCAAAAAGACGGGTGGGGTATGGCAGAAAAGGAGGAGGGTTCTTTCTTACAGATAATGTGCCATATCCAAGACAAATACATGTTATAGACGAGATGTTAGATGTCCCTGCTTTTCTCGGAGCGTCTAAAAAAAGCAAAAAGCTTGAATTTCCCTTTTCTCTTCAAGATGAGAACTATGCAAAATCTTTATTGAGGAAATTCGTCAAAAGTCCAGGAAAAAGTCCGGTCATTGCTATAAATCCATTAGCTGGTTTTCCGGTAAAAAATTTATCTTTAGACAAAGGCAGGGAGTTGGCTGATATTCTCATAAAGAGATACGGGGCTCAGATAATTTTTACCGGCACATCAGAATACTCCTGCCAACTAAAGGCCATAGAACTAAGTCTGAAAAAAGGATCGTGTCTGTCCTTAGCGGGAAAAACAAACCTTAAACAATTAGCTGCTTTACTCAGTAGGGTTGATTTGCTAATTACAGTGGATTCTGCTCCATGGCATATAGCGAGTGTAGTGCAAATCCCTGTGGTGATTCTTTATTCGGGAAGTGGGTCATTAACTTACTGGGGGCTGTATCAAGATAAGCAGTATATTATTCATAATAATTTGAAATGTAACCCCTGTTATGAACAGTTTTCCTGTCCGCTCGGATATAAGAATTGCATTGAATCCATTAACCTTGAGGAGATTGTTAAGCAGGTTGATATTGTGCTTGCCCGTCATGTTGGCAGATACACGTGTAAAAAGCATGATGAAATATGTTAAAAAATTATACCTTAACGAGAAAACTCTTATTCGAGAGATTAGATTTGAAGATTGAAAGAGAGATTGTAAATATACTGGGAGTTAAAGTTGATGTAATCGATCTTAAAGGCCTTCTACAGAGGCTTGAAATTTTTATAAACTCCGGGGGAAAATTTAGAATAATGTACTTTAATATAAATAGTGCAAATATAGCTAAAAATGATGATGAATATAAAGAGATCCTTAATTCGGCGGATTTGGTATATTGCGATGGATTTGGTATTGCAATTGGGGCAAAACTATTGGGAAATCCACCTCTTTTCAGAATGACCGGCGCCGATTGGATTTATGACCTATGCAGCTTCTGTGGGGAGAAATATTTTTCCTTGTATTTTTTAGGAGGAGAACCAGGTGTTTCTAAGAAGGCAAAAGAAAAATTGCTTAAATACTATCCAAATCTCAAAATTTCAGGCACATTTCACGGATACTTCAATGAAGAGGAGGCATATAGAGTATTAGAGGAGATAAACTTTAATTCACCTGATATATTATTGGTTGGAATGGGCACCCCGAAACAGGAGAAATGGATAAATAGGAATTTTGATAGGATTAATGTACCTGTTATCTGGTCTGTTGGTGCTCTTTTCGATTTCGTGTCAGGGAAAATACCAAGAGGGCCAAGATGGATGGTCGGTAATGGATTCGAATGGCTATTTCGCTTAGTAGTAGAACCGAGTAGATTATGGAGAAGGTATCTCCTGGGAAACCCAATATTTTTTTTTAGAATTTTGATACAAAGATGTAGCAAGATTTTTTATTGTAATAATAAATAACTTATCCATTTTTCAAATGCACAATAAGTCAGGAATAAGTAAATATGAAATTAGCGATTATCTCACGTGCATTCCTTAATGACTCAATAAGTGGGAGAGAAACTGTAATATACCATTTATGGAAGTTAGCTAAGGAAACCTATGATACAACCTTGATATGCGGTTGGAAACACAATCCGAAATTGCTCCCGAGAGACGCTTATAAATTGAACCTATCTGGCAGGAATAAATATTTAAACTATCTCAGGCTATATAGTAAAACAAAAAAATTGCTTTCTAAAATTCGGCCTGACATTATACTTTCTAATACTATCGAAGCGCCGGTTTCTGATATTCCAGCAATTGTAATTGTACATGATTTCAATTTTGGAAGTGTAAATAAATGTAAAATAGCTGATAGAGTAAAGATGAAATTGATATCTTACAAATTGAAGCGGTTTAATAAAATAATTGCGGTCAGCAATATAACGAGAAATGAAATTTTAAAACTCGGCATTTGCAAAAAGAAAATTGTTACAATTCATAGCGGTATAAATACGAATATATTTGTTCCAGAGGATAAAATTTCTAACGGGAGGTTTAAGATTGTCTATCCAGCAAGAATTTTGTATGGAAAAGGTCAACATATTGCAGTTGAAGCAATAAGAGAACTTAGTTCTGAGGTAAGAAAGAACGTGACGTTGCAAATAGTAGGTTACGTAGAAGAATCGGTTTATTTTAAAAAAATCAAGTTAATGAGTGAAGGTTTACCAATTGAAGTAATAACAAATGTTAAAGATATTGTTCCTTATTATCAGCAAGCAGATATAATTATTTTTCCCACAATTATGAATGAAGGTTTTGGTTACACCGCTATAGAAGGTATGTCTTGCGCTAAAGCTGTAATATATTCAGATTTTCCTGTTATAAAAGAGGCTACAGGAGGAATTGGTGTTCCCGTACCAAAAAAAGACCCAGTAGCACTTGCAAGAGCTATCGAAAAATTATACTACAATAAGGATCTTATGATGAAGCTAGGGGCAATGGGTAGAAAATATGTGGAAGCAAACTATAACTGGAATATCTCATTCAGAAAATATCAAGAGGTGTTTGACAGTGTATGTTCAAAATATTCGTAGTGAATTAAAGAAAGAAAGGTTTTGCTTTCTCTCAATAAAACTAGTGCTTAAATGCAGTAATAAGCGACATATGTTATTGTCTTGGGTAACGGGAAGTACGGGGGATCACAACCGAGAAATACTATCGCTAATTTACGCAACTAAGCACTAGTAGAGATAGGTAATATAATAAATATTTGTATACATAATCTATGAGTAGTTTTAAATCGCAGCTTTTATATAAAAATACAACGTCACAGAGAAAAAAATGAAAAATAAATATTCTATTGTTATAAAAACTTTTCTTGAAACTGAAGACAGACATACTTTCTTGAATAATTCTACAAAAATTTTAAGTATTATATTTTTCATCTCATTTTTTCTAAGGGTAGCAGTTGTTTGTTACGTACATAATTATTACGATGTTGAACGGTTACAGCTTACTGCGGGAGATGTGTTAGAGGTTGTTCATAATATTGTAGCCGGAAAAGGTTTTAGTGGAAAGGCATATTTCAGCCCTGAACCAAGACCAACTTCATGGATGGCGCCTATTTATCCATATTTTTTTAGTGGCTGTCTGTTAATCTTTGGCTCACATGGCTATTTGATGGTGGAAATTTTACAATGTATTGCTTCAGCGTTTATCAGCATAATTCTCTATTTTACCGGTAAAAAACTTTTTAATAAAAAAGCAGGTTTTATCGCTGCAATTTTAGCAGCATTCTACCCACCATTAATGTATTATTGTACAATTATGTGGGGAGCCATTTTTTTTATTCTTTTGATAAATATTTTAATACTCCTTTTATTTAAAATAAAAGATACTCCTACCAAATATAACATGTGTCTGTGTGGTTTTTTGATGGGTTTTACTGCATTAGTCGATCCGGTGATTATGTGTTTTTACCCTTTTGTCTTTTTATGGTTATTTTTTAATTTCCCTTCTCATATAAACACTTCCATTAAAAATTTAGGAATAGTTCTCGGTATAATGTTTTTAGTTATTTCTCCCTGGACTATCAGGAATTATTTAGTTTTTAATAAGTTTGTTCTGATTAAATCCAATATAGGACATGCTTTTTGGGTCGGAAATAATCCCCGCGCAGCTGGAAATATGGAAATAGTTTTTCCTGAAAAAGAAGAAATAGAAAAAATAAGCGTGTTGACCGAAGTGGAAAGAGAAAGAATTTTTATTACAAAAGCATTCACATTTATAAAAGAAAATCCCAAACAGTTTGTGAGTCTATTTTTTTCCAAACTGAGGTTTTTTTGGTGGAAAATAGACAATAAAAATCTAGGCACAGGAAATAAATATGTTCAAATTATGTACTTCAGTTACGGAATTATTTTATTTTTGGCTTTGTGTGGGATTATTTTTTCAATTGCCAGGGAAAAATTTTATTTCATCATATTGATATTGTTTTTGTTTTTTTCACTATCCATGACGTATTCTTTAACAGCTGTTGGCACATATAGATATCGGTTGCCTGTTGAGCCCTATTTGCTTATATTTGCAGCCTTGACGATTAATATTATTTTGAAAAAATTATTTTCTAATCAGGAAATGTATTTAAAATGAATAACTCACAAGGGTAGCTACCAATAATAATATTTTGTGCCAAAAGGAGTAATAAAATGTTAAAAAACAGTCAAAAGGCATAAGGTGGTAAGAGCATGGCTCGAAATAGGGAAGTATTATTTTGTCATCCTGAGCTTTGATGATGTCCCATATGATTCGAAAATTTTCAATAATATAGAACTGGAAATCAAACGGAAGAAATAACTTCGATTTAAAGGAAATAGAAAATTTTGAAAGTAATGATATCCTATCCACCCTTTCATGACAAAGGGAGCCCA
>JBBTED010000083.1:0-11064 GCA_038042445.1 Candidatus Firestoneibacteriota bacterium | reverse complement strand
TTCGGATTTTTCCAGAGGTGACAATATAGTCCTACATTACTGCTTACAAGATTATTTGTCTCAAATGCTATTTTGGCATTTGGAATTTCTTTTGGATCCCACCATCCAGAAACTTCACTGTCATTATCTACAGGTATTTCTACAACATCTCCGTTTTCATAATGCACTACATAACTAAATAATGTTCCTGCTGTTCCCCAGCCGATAGTATGCAAAAAATAAAATTTGTTTGCTTTTTTATTAACACTTATATCTGTTATCTTATCAGGAAAGTATTGTCTTGGACCTCCAGATAAGATTATACAGGATTTGCCATTGTTTTTATCTGGATCTATGATTTCAAATGGAACTCCTCCTAAAACTTGTTTTCCAAGAACCATATTCCTTAAATCATTACTTCCCTGATCAAACCAGCCACCTTTCTTATCTCCATCTATTTCATCCTTAAATCCCATATTTACATATTTTGTTAAATCTACAGAAAAACATTTTTCTGCTATTACTCCTTCATATTTTCTTGCTTGTAGTTTTTGCTTGTTGATTTCTTCTTGCTCTTTTTTTTGCACCTCAGACTCTATTACTTCAGTTTTTGCAATCTTATCAAACCTTAATTTTAACTCATCTATGCTTATTTCCTTACAACCTTTTGGCTCTTGCTCTTGTGCTAACAGAACCACTCTTACTTGTGTTGGCAATATCACTGATATTCCATTTTTTGCTTCGTCCTTTGTCCATTGTTTCTTTCCTTTTTTGCTTAGATAAATTTCTTCTTTTATTGGGTCACAAATATAAAAATCCTTTTCTGGTGTATTATATAATTTAAGTAATGCAAATTTTGAAATATTATCCCAATCAACTAAATATAGCAATTTTGTCTCACCTCTGTCTAACATCTGAAATTCTGTATTACTAATTGTATATCCACTTTCATTGATTACTTCACCATATTTCTTGACATTTTCTAAAACCTTGGGCAAAATTGCAGTAATTCCATCTGTTTCCATATCAGCAGATACATAATATACTTTTCCTTTACCGATTTCTTTTTTTAAAAGAAGGTTTTTACCGTTTTTTGTCCTCAATAATACTTCTGCTGTTGTTGTTATTATTTCATAATTAATTTTTATTGGAATTTCTATTGTATTATTAATAGCAGAGCCTTGCTCTGCAGCTACAAATTTATCATCACAAGAAACTATTTTCTCTTTTCTTAATCCGAGTAATTCATTATAATTAATTGGTTTACCATATTCATCTGCATCAAATGCTCCTGTATTACATAAAACAATCCCACCTTTTCCTGCATAAGATTTCACTATGGAAAGAGTTTCTGGATAGGAATTATCTATAAATGGTATTATTAGTGCCTGATATTTTGTTAAATCAGTGTTGACTAAATCCTCTTCATAAAGAATTTCTATAGGATAATGTAAAAATAACAATGAAGAATAATAATCTATGATTAATTTTGCTGTATCTAACTGGGTTATTGCTGAAGCTCTTAAAGTTGGATACGAAAAAAGCAATGCAACAGTTCCTTTTATACGAGGGTATGGTAAAACAATTTTGGATAATTTCCCTATTTCTGTCTCAAAGTCTTTTATACCTTTATGAGACTCAGGTGGATATGAATAAGGATTAAGCATTGAAAAAGCTCTCCATCCTCCATAAAGAACATTTTTCTTTGCTTCTTCAAAAGTTCTCCAGTCAAATGAACGTTTATCCCATGAATAAAAAAAAGAAGCTGAACTTCCATGTATTACTTCACTCCAAAGTGATGTTATAAAATCCTCCCGTTTTGTTGGAACACGTAATTTATTCGCAAATCTTCCACAATATAATTCATTATTTATTACTGGTTTTCCTTTTGCTAATGCTGTTGCCATATCAAGATATAACATACCCGTAATGTTTTTTTGATTTAATACTGCTTCCATATCAGATGAATTTTTGTCGGGTTCAAAATATCCAAATTGAACTCCACCTTCTATACATACTACATCAAGCAAATCAGCAATTTTTTTGTAATTTAATGTTGCACCTCTGGGAGAATTAAAATTGAATATTGCCGGCTGTTCTGTAAAATATATATTTTCTCTTTTGTCTATTTCCCTGATTGCATTTATTCCGGTTTTTAAAAATTCTACATATCTGTCTCCCATAAATTTTGCCCAGTCAACCCAAACCCCTAAATATTCTTCGAATTTTTCAACACCTGATGCTTCTGCAAAAGAAGAAAATTTTGCATCCCATATTCCATTTGCTTTTTCTATTGTTTTATATCTTACTTCCATTCGCTTTGCAAATTCCTCGCGATTATATTTACAACTACAGTTATATCCAGATTCATTAATTAATTCATAAATAAATGGATTGCCGGAATTATTTAATGTAAAATATGCTCCAGTTCTCCAGTATGCTTTATAAATTTCAATTCCAATTGGATGTTCAGGGCAAAGAGGGATAAACTGATGCCAGTCAGTATTTTGCTGCAAAATTTCATTTGTATATTTTCCTTCTTTTATTATAATGGCTAATTTGTTTTCAGGCAAACCATCCCAAAGCCCAATATTCGCATAGTCAATAACAAATGGCATTCCATTTAGCCCTTTTAAAAAACCCGGATAAAAAAAAGCTTTATCCAATATTCCTGTTCCTATTGGTAAATCATATTTCAAAAACATAGGTGCAATCGGCGTAGAACTTAACTGTAAAGAAGTAAAACCAATTTCTTTCGCCGTCTTATCTGTTAAAAGCTCATCATAATATTTTATATTGCCGTATCCTTCACGTTTTGATTTTTCACCTTTAAAATCAATATCGCTATCATTGTGAAAAGGCCCTATATAAAAATGTGGCTCTTCTCTTATATAAAAAGTTCCATTTCTTATTTCTGGCCTTTCAAATTTATCCTGTGTCCAAACTTTTTTTTCTCCAATTATATTCTTTAGTGATTTCTCTATAGTTTTATCTAATTGTGCTTTTGGCTCTGGAAGGTTTTTATCAGAAACAATTGCGACTTCATCAAGTTCTATCTGCTCTGAACTCGGCTTTTCTAAAAATTGAAAATAAATTCCACTGAATTTATCAAGTGATGCTCCTTTTGTTAAAACTTCTAATGGTATTTTAGCTTTATACCAACTATCTTTTAATGGTTGCAAATATTTCTCCATAGAAACAAAAACAAAGGTTTTTTCATTATTTGTTAAACTAATTTGTAATTTCTGTACTGGTTTTATTACAAATTCTAACCAGCCATTATTAGCAGAATAATCTAACATATCAGGCATCCTGTTTTTGCTATCCGTTATAAATCTAAATCCACATAATGCATTTGCATTTGCCTGTGGTTTAATTCTTATCCCTCTTTTTCCTGAGTATGCTGTTAAATCTGTCTCATCTAAAATTATTCCACCCCATCCTGTTCTTATCCAATTTGGTCTTAATGCATCATCAAAAACATAGAAATGACTGCCTGCTTGTGTTAAGATTGTTTCGTTTTTTGCCGATGAATCGGCAACTACATCACTTGTAATGACATTTTCTTTCTGTCCATCAATTTTTGCCGCGTCTAAAATTGTTAATTTCAAATCATCAAAATATGCTTCTCCAGTTGAACCCCATCCAAGTGCACAATATACAAATACTCTGAATGCTACAATATCATCTGGAACTTTAAAAGTTACAGAATATTGTGTCCAATCTGTTTCATCTTCAATTTCAGGATATGTAAATTCATTTATCCAATTCTTAGAAGTAGTCAGTACTGAAATACCAATACGTACTCCTTTTGCAGGTTTAGCGATAATTTGTTTTATCCAACCAGTCAACCTAACAGTTTTTCCAAGACATGACTGGCTTTCTTCCCGATTTAATTGGTAATAAATTCCTTCATTTGTTTTTCCTGTGTTTGTATCTTTAAGATGTAATGAACTTTCTCCTTCTTTCTTGATTTTTGTATCTCTTTCTATTATATCAAAAAGCACATCTTTATCTATATTCCATCGCCATCCTTTTGCTGGTAAATTATTATCGTAATTCCATAATTCCCCTTCAAATCCTCCATTGTCTATTTTAAACGTATTCTCCTCAGCCCAAACAATACCAAATGCCAATAATACAACAACACTAACTACTTTTAATTTATTCCTCATACTTCATCCCCTCCCATTTTACCGTATTGCAAGAAGTTCTTTAACTGCTTTGATTATATCTTCTTTGTTGGGCAAAAGACAATTTTCTAATGGTCTGCTAAATGGTATTGGAACATCCAATCTTGCTACTCGTTTAATTGGCGCATCTAAATAATCAAATGCTTCTTCTGCTATTATTGCTGCTATTTCTGCGCCTATTCCACAGCGTTTACATGCTTCATGCACTATTACAACTTTACCTGTTTTTTTAACTGAATCTATTATAGTTTTTTTATCTAATGGCACTAAAGTGCGCGGGTCTATTACTTCTACACTTATTCCTTCCTTAGATAATGTTTCAGCTACTGAAAGTGCTTCAAGCACCATATAGGAAGTCGCTATAATTGTAACATCTTTTCCTTCTTTTTTAATATCTGCCTGTCCAAAAGGTATACTGTAATCATCTTCTGGAATTTCACCTTTTGTTGAATATAACCGTTTATGTTCTTTAAAAATAACCGGATTATCATCCCTTATTGCAGTTTTCAATAAACCTTTTACATCATACGGTGTTGAAGGAATTACTACTTTTAATCCCGGAATATGCATAAACCATGCTTCCAAACTTTCAGAATGATGTCCTGCACCTGATACTCCTGCACCTCCTGGAACTCTTATTACTAATGGAACTTTTGTCTGGCCCCCAAACATATACCGCATTCTTGCTGCCTGATTAACTATTTGCTCTGAGCAAATTGGCAAAAGATCATCAAACATTATTTCTACAACAGGTCTTGTTCCTGTCATTGCAGCTCCTACTGCTGCTCCTACAAAACCTAATTCCGAAATAGGAGTATTTCGGACTCTATCTTCTCCAAATTCATCTACTAATCCTTTAGTTGCCCAAATACTCCATTTTATATCTTCACCCATTACAATTATACTTTTATCTCTTTGCATTTCTTCACGCAATGCTTCATTAATTGCATCTCTATAAAGTATCTCTTTCATTTTAGATATCACCTCTTTTTTAAATTATTTAGTAAACACGTCATTTTGTCATGCTGAATGGAATGAAGCATCTCGTTTTATTGAGATTCTTCGCTTCGCTCAGAATGACATTTCTACTTCTGCATATATATCTTTTATTGCTTCTTCATTTTCTGGATATGGACTTTGCAAAGCAAAATTAGATGCTTCTTCAACTCTACTTTTTACCTCTTTTTCAATATCACAAATCTTTTCTTCTTCCAAAATATTCGTCTGGATAAATTTTGTTCTAAGCTTTAAAATACAATCTTTACGTTTCCACTCCTCAACTTCTTCAGGCTTTCTATATGCTTGTGCCCATTGTTCCATTACACTATGACCTCTATATCTATACGTTTTACATTCTATTAAAGTAGGTCCTAACCCTTCTCTTGCACGTTTAATAGCTTCGCTTGCAGCTTCATAAACTGCTATTACATCCATTCCATCTACAATTACACCGGGTATACCATAGCCTTTAGATCTATCTGCTATATCTTTAACTGATGTTGATTCTGCTGCTGAAACAGTAATACCATATAAATTATTTTCACAAATAAATACCACTGGCAATTTCCATACTGCAGCTAAATTTATCGCTTCATGAAATGCTCCGGTATTTGATGCTGCATCTCCAAAAAAGGAAACACAAACTTGCTCACTACCTTTAAGCTTAATTGATAATCCAACACCTGTAGCTAAAGGAATACCTGCACCTACAATACCACTTGTTCCAAGCACTCCTACATTTACATCTGCAATATGCATTGAACCACCTTTACCTTTACAGCATCCTGTTTGTTTACCTAAAATCTCCGCCATTACATTATTTAACTGGACTCCTTTTGCAATACAATGCCCATGCCCTCGATGCGTACTCGTTATATAATCTTCTTTTCGAAGCCCAGCACATACACCAACTGCTACTGCTTCTTCTCCTACATAAAGATGTATAAATCCTCTGGCATACGCTAATGCTCCTAATACAAACAATTCACCAATTTTTTCCTCAAAGTATCGTATCTCAAGCATTTTTCTATACATCTCTATTAATTTCTCATTACTTAAATTCATAGTTTATCACCCCTTCATAATTTTGGTGCTATTACAAAAATAAATTCTGTTCCTTCAGTTCCAAAATTCAAATATTGATGTTTAACACCTTCCGGAATTAAAATCTTTTCCCCTTTATTTATCTGATAAGTCTCTTGCGAAATTGATTCTTCACTGTTTCCGCTTTTATAAATCCGCACTGTCATTTTACCTTCTAATAGATAAACTGCTTCATCTCCTTGATGAACTTCTGGGTCAGAAATTTTTCCTGCTGGTATTACTATTTTACCCATATGAATTAAATCATTACTTACAAAAAAAGAAACTAATATATGATTCTTTTTCCCATGAATAAAATGCAACCATTCACAAGGTGGTAAATGAATTAATTCTTTTTCTCCATAATCTTTTTTATGCGGTTTTTGCCATTTAATCGGTAAATTTGTTTCATCTTCCTCTGATTTGTAAAAAGTAAACTTACCTTTATATGTTACTGCTGAACCCATTTTGTCATTAGTTCCCCAGATTTTAGGCGCTATACCACATAATATTTTCACATTCTCATTCGTAAAATTATAACCCTGATGCCATACACCTACAGGTATAAGAAATGCATCTCCTTTAACTATTTGATATGTCCTTCCTGTTTCAGGATGAAGCATCATTGCTTTACCTTGAAGAACATAATAACATTCTACACCACTATGAATATCTGGCGGATCAAAGTAATTTCCTGCTGGTATAACAAAATCACTTAAATTAACTTTATCTGTAGATATATAAATCTGCGAACTTACCTGATGCCCCTCAACTCCATAAATGGTTGTAACTTCTTTATCGCTTGTAATTACTGTAACTTTCTTTTCTTCTGGTGAAAATGGATGTCTCCCCATCCAATTTGGCACAGATACATTAGATTGATTTGTTTTTTTCTTCTGCATAAATCTCCTTTTCAAAAATTGCTCATGAATGAGCAACTACAAATACATTGTAGTTGCCGATTTATCGGCTTAACTTATCTATTTCTTTTCAACTGTTAAAATACGCACCCCAAGTGTTGACAATTTTTCTAATTTAAAATATTTACTGCTTTTACTTGTTTTAATTTCTCCCCCATCTAATTTAAATATAATATGTTTTCCCAGCAAATCTAAATTCTTAAAAACCATATCTGTCATATTGTTTTCCAATCCTTCATATTCTATCTCTATTTTTTTCTTTTCTAAATCATATTTGGCTTTCTTGATAATAACCATAGAGTTAGATACAAAACTAAGATGAGGTAAAACTCCATTTTTAATATTTATTACCAAAGTTCCATTTTGGCAAATAAACCCTTTAATCTTTATTTCTTTATTTGTTAATTCATAATATGCCCAATCATCAGAACAAACTCTTACCTTTAATCCATACTCCGAAAGTCGGACATCCCATTCTCTATTTATAGAACAACCTTGATTAGTCGCTACTATTCTAATTATCTTACCAGTTGATACCAAAAGCGTTTGATCGTCATCAAATGTACGAGCATGTATTCTTCCATAAGTATCACACAGTATTCTTTTTGGTAAATCACGATAGTCTAATCTTGGCTTTGTATCCTTAATTAAATTATATGCATTCATAATTTCACGCCATTGAGTATAATCGTCATCACTTAATACTATTCCGTCACCATGCATTCTTTGGATATGGTAGACTTTAAGCAAGCCAGTTAAAACCTGCATATTCAGATACCTATTCTTATTACGCCAATAATCATGTTTAATACAAGCAATCATACTACCTGTATTTGTAGCTGAAAGCATTCTTGCTCTTTCCAAATGCTGGTTGTAATCAGAAGAATCTATATCAAATGTATGTGCATAATCCTGATACTGGTCAAAAAATGGATTGTTTGATGGTCCGCCAATAAGAGCATCTGGCTTTATTTTCTTCGCGGTTTCGTACAAGAGTTTCATTACATTGGTCTGAAATTTCTGACCTATACCCCAGGATATATTAAAGTATCCACCTGTACTTCTTGATTGAGGACCTAATATAAAATAATCCACCTTGATTCCATCTGCATTATAACAATTTTTATCTGACGATAGAAATTTGTATACTTGTTGTCTTAAATGCTCTTGCACCTCAGGATTTGTATAATCTAAATTAGCTCTATATCTAAGACTTATTTTCTCGCCTCCTTCTCTGGCTTTTAAAATCCACTCAGGATGTTCACGAAAGGTTTTTGAATCAGAAAATGCTCCTAAAGGTAGCCACCATAATCTTACTTTAAAACCTTTCTGATGAAGATAATCTATCAATTTTCGCATATTTAAAAAACGATCAGATGCCTCTGCATCTCCCCAGCTTGTCATCCATCTATCATCAAAAATTATAGTTTTAATAGGAAGTTTTTTTTGTTTTATAATATCAGCCCATCTTTTAATATTTTCTTCTGATATTTCTGGTCCTATCTTTGTAAAATCATATCCTATTTTATCATCAGTCCTTTTAATATAGCTTGTATTATTCTTATTATTATTAAATTGTTCACCCCACGTGCAAAATGCCGGTTCTGTCCACCAGCTGTGCCTTTTCCTTTCTTTAGGTTTAATTCTTCCTTGTAATATAAGTATATCTGCCCATCTTTTATAACAATCAAGTTTTTCCTCTGTTTTTTCTCCAAACATTATCCAATGTGGAGATTCAAGTAATGTCTTATCTTCATAGTATATGGTTCCGCCAGTATCACCACCAGCGTATAAAACCCAGTCTAATGGTATTTTATCATCTGCCATCTTTAAGTTGAATGCATCTGCATCGTATATATTATCTATACCCATAAAAAATTGATTATTTCTGCCTTTAGTAAAAACATAAGCAATAGGTGAGGGTGCATATACTTCATATGGAGCATCAATGATTGTTTTGCCTTCCTTGTCAATTTCGATTTTTTGACCTATACCCAATTCTATTTCTAATCCTTTTTTTATTTCTTCGGTTTTAAATATACTTTTAACAGTTAGTATAGGAGGTACCCAGGATCCAGTACATAAGCCAGAAATATAATCACCTAATATCTGTGTATTCTTATTGGCACTAAATATATCCCACCCAGTAACATTATTTGCACCATTTAAAACAACTTCAGAATAGATCTCTAAATGTGTAGAATAACAGTTAAAAAACAACCTGATTTTAGAAAAACAACCCTCAGTATCAAATTCAATTGCAATTTTTTTGCAGTTTTGGACATCAGTAATTTTTAATTGAGGAGTACCTTTAACTATAAACTTTTTTGGTTCATTTTTTAGACGAGGCAAAAACATAGTTAAACTTTTTGTTTTAAAAAATACATTACCTTTAGAATCATCTATAATACATTCACTGGTTTTTACATTTAACTTTAGTCTATAGCACTTTCCTGTTACTTCCATAAAAACCCCCTTTTTTTTTACCGCTTTTATCTTAAAAATCATTGCTCTGCAAAATACCCTTTATTTATAGATTATGATTAACAATCTGTATTTTGTCAATGCACGCTTTTCGCTTTTGTATATACTTTTTGAAACTGTTAATTTGGACATAGTTTTGCAAGATAATTTCAACTTGCTCGCAATAAATCCCCCTTTGTCAAAGGGGGAAAGAGGTGGATTTTAAAATAAGAAATAATTGAGAAGTATTTTTCAGAATTTATTTGTTCTGCAGGTAATTTTTTCCGGTGATTGAAATAAGTTTTTCACGATATTGAGATGGCGTTACACCTGTATTTTTTTTAAATACCCTGTAAAAATAATATGTATTATTATAACCTATCTCTGATGCAATAGATGAAATTTTCTTTTTAAAATTTTTAAGCAGATTTTTTGCAATTTCTATTTTAATTTTTGTTAAATATTCTATCGGTGAAGAGCCAATTTGTTTTCTGAACAATGATGAAATATATTGTGATGATAAATGGAATTTATTTGATAATTTTATATCACTAAGTTGTTTTTTATAATTATTTTCAATGTATTTACACATTTGCTTTGTGATATTCTTTTTATAAATTTCATTCACTCTCTTAACAGAATAAAAAACTTTATCCCTTATATGTAAAAATCTATATATCTCAATTAGCAAATTAATCAAACATGAGTTTATTTTTAGCATATAACCTGTTTTATTTAGAACAGCTTCATCAAGTATATCTTGAAAGATATCGCATATTTTTCTTTCTGGAATAATATGCACCTTTGTTGGAAATTTAAAAATTTCATCTATTGCATTTATTTTGTTTTCTTTTTGATTTTTTATCGTTACAATAAATAACTCAAGGGGATCAGATAAATCACCAATCTCATAATGTTCTTCATAAGGTTTAACAATAAAAAGATCCCCTGATTCCATATTAAACTTTTTGTCTTCTAAATAATAACTTCCTTTTCCCTCCACTACAAAACAAAATTCGTATGTCTTATGAACATGAATTCCAGATTCCCATTTGTCTTCTTTTTCTATTAAATGGATATGCTCTAATTCTATGTTCATACTTAAAAGTATTTTTTTGAGTTTATCTACATCAAATTTATATATGTCTATCATTATCTTTAATCCTTTTTTTTACAATGCTTGCAAGTTTTTTTGTAACTTCTGCTTTAATTACTATTTGTTTGCTTGTAAATTTTTCAGACAATACATTTCCCTGTTTATAAATTATTTCGCGCAGATTAATCATTGAATATGGAATATTGATTTTGATTTTTTCCATGCTTCTGCTCAAAAAATCAGTTATTTTTTCAAAAAGTAAGTTTACCCCTTCACCAGTTATAGCAGATATTGCAATAGAATTAGTATATTCAGATGTCCAATGGTTAAT
>JBBTED010000082.1:0-1143 GCA_038042445.1 Candidatus Firestoneibacteriota bacterium | reverse complement strand
ATAGCGGGCAGGCCGGTAAATGCAACTATTGAGTTAACCAATATTTGTAATCAAAGCTGCCCTGTGTGTGAAACGGGGGCGGGTAACTTAAAACGAAAAAAAGGTAGCCTGAGTTTAGAAAATTACAAAATTATCCTAGATAAAATTGCTCCTTTTACCAATACCGTGCTTTTATATTTTATGGGGGAGTCTTTTCTTAATCCGGACATTTATAAAATAATTAAATACACTAAATCCAAAAAAATATTTGTTAAAATTTGTACAAATGGAACTACCATTGATCCGGTTAAGCTAATTGATTCCGGTATTGATGAAATACAGTTTCAAATTGGTGGTATTTCTCAGGAGACCCACCAAATTTATAGAAAAAATAGTGACCTTTCTCAAATAATAAAAAATATCAGTTTAGTGTTAGATGAGAGAAAACAAAAACTTACGCAAGGATGTAGCGTCAGGACTAAAATATACTTAGGGTTAATATTTATGAAGCAAAACGAAACGGAATTGGATAAGTTTTTTAAGCTTTCTGAAGAGCTCGGGGTAGATGAGGCAAGGATTGAATTACCCGGGGTCCGAACTGTTGAACAAGGTGGTATTTTCTTACCAAGCGATAGGAGTGATTGGATTTATGATCCTGAATCTTTCGATAAAGGTTTGCTTATTCATAAGAACTATAAGCCTAAGCATTGTAAATGGATGTATTTTTCCATAACTGTTACCTGGGATGGTTTTGTTATACCATGTTGCAGAGATGTTAATGCCGAATTTATTGTTGGCAATTTACTCATGGAAGATTTTTCTTCGATTTGGAACGGTAAATCTTTCAGTAACTTTAGAAAAAAAGTATTCAATAATCCAGCTGCTTTGCCCATGTGTCTTTTATGTGATGGGCTCACATTACCTTCGTTGAAAAAAGTATGAAAGTCGCGATGATTAAATCCCGTAAATATGTGTGTGACGAGAATAGCGCGGGATTTACCTCTCTACGCAAACTTTCCTGTCAGATTTTCCTTGCGGCAAGCTATTGTCGAAGCATTGGGATTGATGCCGATGTATTCAACTTGAATAATCGTTCACCTTTTATATATGAAAATTATGATATAATTGTTGTCTGGGTGCCTCTCTACGAAGGATTTTATGATA
>JBBTED010000081.1:0-57964 GCA_038042445.1 Candidatus Firestoneibacteriota bacterium | reverse complement strand
AGCTGTTTCAATACGGGCTTTTTCAATATCAGAGTTTAATAAAGCATTATAAATCCGCATTGCAGAAACTTTCATATCTTTAACTGAAATACCTATATAAACCATTACAGAAGATAAAATTATTGCAAATAGATAATTTATACTTAAAAATATATTTAATACTACCGATGTTAATACAAATGTTCCTCCAACAATTATTAAAGCAAGTAGTGTGCCTGCCAATTTTTCCCAAGCAAAAGTTTCAGGAAATATTTTTCGCAAAAATATTTCAAGCTTATATATAAACCAACCAATTATTCGGACAGGATGAAAAAAATAATGAGGGTCACCAAATATTAAATCAAGAATAAGCCCAAAAAAAACAGGAACAGTATCAAACCACATTTTTAAGTGTTTTTACTAACCGATTATTTTCTTGTCTGGATTTAACAGCAATTCTAATAAATTTACTGCCAAGACTTCTAAATGAGGAGCAGTCGCGTATAGGTAATCCTAATCTTAACATTTTTAAAGCTATATCTTTAGAGTTCGCATTTTTACTTATTAATTCAATAAAAATAAAATTAGCGTATGGATAGTAAGGTGTTAGTCCATTTATTTTAGTTAATTCATTATATAAATGTTCTCTTGCTACTTTATTTTGAAGAATACTATTTTTAATATAAGTTTTGTCTTTTAAAGCATATATCCCAGATATTTGCGCTAAAGTATTTACATTCCATGGCTCCTGCATACATTTTAGTCTTTCTATAATTTCAGGATGAGCTACTCCATAGCCAATTCGAAGTCCCGGCAAAGCAAATAATTTTGTAAGTGATTTCAAAATAAATATATTTTTTTGTCTTATAGCTACATCTAACATAGTGAATTTTTCTTGTTTGTCAACAAAATCCATAAAAACCTCGTCAATAAATAAAAATTTATTCATACTCACTAATTTTAAAAGCACTTCTTTTTCTGTTAGTACTCCAGTAGGATTATTTGGATTACATATAAAAAACACATCAGTTTTTTTGGTATTCTGGAATTTTAGTGGATTCCCCCTCTTTGTAAAAGAGGGGCTAGGGGAGATTTTATCAATCGACAATTTAAACTCATCTTTTTGAGAAAGCTTCAGAAAAAACATCTTAGTGTTTTGAGTTTTTAAAGCCATTTCATATTCACTAAATGTTGGTACTGGAATAATAGCTGATTTAGGTTTAAAAGCTCTTGCAAACAAATAAATAAGTTCACCCGAACCATTTCCAACAATTATGTTTTTAGGTTTTATATTATGATATTTTGCAATTTCCCGGCAAAGTTCTTTAGACCCAATTTCAGGATAATTAACCAAAGAAGAAATATGCTTTTTTAAAGCCAATTCTACAGATTTAGGCATTCCCAACGGATTAATATTAGCACTAAAATCACAGACCCACCTTTTCGAAGTGCATGATAAAGTTTTCTTTACATCGCCACCGTGTATATGCTTAATTAACATTTACGCATTAGTTTTTATTTTGCAATTTTTTGTCAGCGTTTATCTGTACTTTGTGGCAAGGAGTTTTCCTATCTCTGGATGTGTCTTAATCTCTTGGCGGATTCCTTCAATGACCCATATTCTCATTAAAGTCTGGTAACCAAGTCCTCTGTATTTAGCAATAACCTTAGCTAAATCAATTTGTCTTTGTCCCATTCTTAAGGTGAGAGAGCGTTTTCTCACCTCACGTCTTTCAGCAGCTTTTTTTAAGAGATTAGGAGCAAATTCAAAAGGTTCTTTCACATCCATAAATTCACCAGAATAATCGAGTGGACTGTGAATATCCCAAAATAGCGATTCTTCTTCTTCAGTTTTAAATTTAGGTATCTTTTTCATATTATTTTATCCCCTTCCTATTTTTGTAATAACGTTTTTCCTTTTCAGTCATATTCCTGGCACTAATTATTCTTATGCGACCACCACTTTTGATAGCAAAAACTATAAAGATATATCTACCATTTTCTGTAATCGCATAAGCAATATATTTGCCTTCTCTAGTTTTCTGATAGAAGGGCTTACGAAATAAAAGCGTCTCTTCAACCTCGGAAGTACTAATGTTGTGTTTTGCAATATGATTTTCATTTTTTTCATCCCAATCAAATTCATGGATGTTCATTAAGTTCCTCTTTTTTATCCTATATTACAATGTTACCATAATGTAGTTACATTGCCAATATTATTTTATAGTAATTTTGAAATCTGTACTAAAAATTTTATTCATAATGAGTCCACATGCTGATTATTTTAACTGTTTTGCGTTCTGTTAAAATTTGATATACTAAACGGTGTTGAATATTTATCCGACGGGAATATGCACCAGCTAAATCTCCAACTAATTTTTCAAATCTGGGCGGATTTTGAAAAGGATTTTTTTGTAAAATTTTTAAAAGTTCTTCTACTTTAGATTTAAGTCCAAATGTTTTTATTTTTTTCGAATCTTTTAAAGCTTGTTTAGTGAATATAAGTTGCCATATTACCATTTCAAATTCTTAACACATTTTGAAATAGGTGTTTTTAGACCTTTTTGAATAAATTCTCGCATTTTGGGGATTGAAAGAATATAAAGCGTTTCTTCTATATTACGCCAATCTTCTTCAGAAATCAAAACTGCACTTGTCCTTTTCCCTTTAATTTGAATAGGGTTATGGGATAATGCAGTTTCATCCAATAATCTGAAAAGTTTTGTCCTTGCCTCGCTTACTGTTAATGTTGTCATATTCTTTTACCTCCAACAATATAGTACCATATTATGTACCTATTATCAATACTAAAATAATTTTGTGTGGAAAAGGGAAGGTAGATGGTATCCCCCAATTGAAGTGTTTTAGGTGTTCGGTAGGGTGCTGTTGCAGTAGATGAAACTCTTACTTTTAACATTATAATTTTTCTTGTTTATGTCCATATCATATTTCTAATTTTTTCATCGCATTCTATACAAATAAAATTACCTTCTGGAAAAGGTTTTCCCATTTCAACCCTATATTCAGTTTCATTAAGGTCTGCTACTCTGTTTACAAAGAATCCTGTTCCCCATTGAACACTTTTTCCACATTCATTACAAATTTCTATTTCCATAATTTTCAGTATGTAGTTACCGATTTATAGGCATTAATTGTAGTAAACAATTTATTGGTTTATCTTTAAAACATAAACCACGCTTTGCATCGGGGTTTCCAAATAATTTTATACCATCTTGCTTTTTGATTTTTAAAGAAGCATTGAATTTTTTTTGCTTATATTTTTAAAATAATTAAAATATTAGCTTGCGGTTTTAAAAATCTTTTTAACTAAACCTGTTCTTGCGTAAAACGCACGAGTAATTGGTCGACGTTTTCCTGTTTTTGGATTTATTCCGCCAGTTCCTTTTGTCCTCGCCTGTATCCATTTCCCGTCTTTGCCAGTCAAACTTTCAAAACCATGTTTGGTTAGTTTCTCACGAATAAAATCGTAATCCGCTTTAATTTCTTTTATAAGTTCATCATTTTCAGCAAAATCTAAACTTGTCACTTTTAACAATTCCGCTTTTTCGGAATTTGTGCCGTGCCACATTATCGCACAAAAAACTATAGACTTTAATTTCGCCCAACAATGGCTTTCAAAAAACGAGTGTTTTTTTAATTCTTCTGGATTGATCATTGTGATTGCCATTGTTTCCTTTGGCACAAGTTCATTTTTGACACTGTGAAAACTAACTGATTTCAATTCATAAGAAAGCCCATTTGGTGCTTTTGAAACATTATTTTCCAATCCCGCCAATATTTCCAAAACTAAACCTTTCCAGCCTTTGTTTTGCTTTCCTGTTTCGTAGGTTGTAATTCCATGTTGCAAGGCAAGTTTTCGCAAATTTTGTCCGACATGCTTTTTCAAATTGTTGATTGCTGTTGTCCTTGTGACTATTTTCATACTATTTTTTAGAAAGTTTATTTTTTAAATTCTTGTCCAATTCTTCGAATCTTTTGATTGATAAATCTAAATACTGTTTTTCTGTGTCAATTCCAATAAAGTTTCTGCCATAAAGATAGGACGCAAGTCCTGTTGTTGAGCTTCCAGTAAAAGGATCTAAAATTACATCACCCTTGTTTGTGCTTGCTAAAACAATTCTTTTTAACAAATCAAAAGATTTTTGGGTTGGGTGTTTGCCAAATTTTTTTTCAATAGGTTTTGGTGTATTAATTGACCAAACAGAACGCATTTGTAATCCTGGCTTTTTTAATTGATCTTCTGACCAATCACCATTTTTTATTAGTTCATAATTAAAAGTATGCTTGCCTTTTTTTTCTTTTCTCGCCCAAAGCAAAGTTTCATGACTTGCGGTAAAAAATCGACAGCTTAAATTTGGCGAAGCATTTGGTTTAAACCAAGCAATATCGTTTAAAAAATGGTAATTATTTATTTCTAAGGCGAATCCGCATTGATAAATTGAGTGATAAGTTCCACTAATCCAAATTGTTCCATTTGGCTTTAATACTCGTCTGCACGCCTTTATCCATTTATTATGAAATTCAAAATTTTTTTCCGTCCCATTAGTCAAATCCCAGTCGCCTTTTTTAACACTCACCATTTTACCATTTTGACAAGTAAAACTCCCACTAGATAAAAAATAAGGAGGATCAGCAAAAATCATATCCACCAAGTTTTCAGGCAGGGAATTTAAAATTTCTAAGCAATCTGCTTGGTATAGCTTAAATCGCGGTTTTTCGTAAAATAGTTTTTGCATATTCGTTGAGCAGGATATTTTGCATTTCTTAATATAAATTATATATTATACGAAGTTATGCTAAGCTTAGTTCATAAAATACTAACCGAATTCTACTATTTTAAAAGCAATTATACAACAACAATTAGACCAAATATTTTAAAGCGGATGTTTTATCTTTTGCTATTTGTTTAGTTAAATCACTGACGTTGGCAAAGGTTTTTTCATTGCGGAGTTTTTTTATGAATATTATCTCTAAAATTTTGCCGTATAAGGGCTTGGAAAAAACTTTGTTAATGATATGGACTTCTACTATTGGGTTTTCTGGTTTTTTCTTTATAAATGTGGGATTAAATCCAATATTGCATATACCGTTATAAAGATTATTTTTAAAAATTACTTGGACTGCATAGACTCCACAAGGTGGTAGAATTTCATGGTGAATAGATACATTTGCGGTTGGAAACCCTAATTTTCTTCCCCTGCCAATACCTTTAATTACATTTCCTATTATTGAATATTTTCTACCTAAAAAAATATTTGCTTTTTCTAATTTGCCTGTTGTGATTAACTTTCGTATTACTGTGCTGCTTATAATTTGTCCATTTATTTTTGCAGGTTGTACAATAACTACTTTAAAATCGTGTAATTTCCCGAATTTTTTAAGTAATTGTATATTCCCTATTCTTTCTTTCCCAAAACGGAAATTAGGTCCGATAACTATAGCCCTTATATTTAATTTTTTAACAAGAATAAATTCTATAAAATGTTGGGCGGACATATTTGCAAAACTTGTATTGAAGTCTACACTTAGCACTAAATCTGGAGATAGATTTTTTATTAAGTCAATTTTTTTATAATATGGAGTAAGCAATAATGGAAAATTATTTTTGGCAAGCGCTTTTTTGGGATGTGGTTCAAAAGTTAAAATTATACTTTTCGCCTGTAACTTATGCGCAATTTTTATTGTTTCTCTGATAATTTTTTTATGCCCAATATGTATACCGTCGAATGCACCTAAAGCACATACAGTATTTTTATAACCGAAATTTTTTTTAAGTAATTTCATTTAAAAAGTTAAGATAAAAATCTTGCTGATTTAAGATAAATTGCGGGCAACTTCGGCAAGTATGTTGTTTTTGACATCATTTATTTTGCCTATTATTGTGCATCCTGCTGCTTGATAATGTCCGCCTCCACCAAACTTAGAAGCTATTTTATTTACATCTATAGTTCTGTCTTTAGAACGAAAGCTTACTTTTATCTTGTCGTGTTCTTCCCTAAATAAAATTGCTACTTTAATACCTGCAAGTGAACGGACATAATTTATGAATCCATCAGTTTCATCAAAATGAGTTTTAGTTTTTTCATACATTTCTTTTGTTAATGTAGCCCATGCTATTTTTCCATCAGAGCATATTTGCAGTGTTTGTAATGTAAGTGCAAGTAAATGTAATTTACTCAGCGAATTATTTTCATAAATATATTGTGAAATTTCTGTAGGGTTGGCTCCAAGTTTTATGAGTTCTGAAGCTATTCTATGTGTTGTATGTGTTGTATTTGCATAAGTAAATGAACCTGTATCAGTAAGAATTGATGTGTATATGCAAATTGCAATATCAAGAGTAAATTTAAATCTCATAAATCTTAAAATATCATATATCTGTTCGCCTACAGCAGCAGCAGAAGTTTTTACATAATTATACTTCCCAAATCTTGCATTTGATAAGTGATGGTCAATATTAACAATTATTTTGGACATCTTTGTATGTTCATTCATATAACCTAATCTATCTAAGGTAGGACATTCTATTGCTACAAATACATCTGAGGGTATTAGGTGTTCCGGCTTGATTTTTATGGTATCCCATTGTGGTAAAAAATGATAAATATTCGGTACAGGATGGGCGTTTGCAAGTGCTACTGTTTTTCCTAATTTTCTTAATGCTATTGCTAATGCAAGTTGTGACCCAATAGCATCACCATCTGGATTAACGTGTGCAGATATCAAAAAGTTATTTTCTTTTTCAAATACATTGGCTAAGGTTCCAATATCACACATTTTCTTTTATGGAATCCAGTAAGGAAGAAATTTTTACACCTCTTTCTATAGACTCATCCAATTTGAATTGTATTTCAGGAGTAAATCTTAGACGGACTCTTTGGCCTATTTCCCTTCTTATATATCCTGTAGCGCTTTTAAGACCAAGTGTTGCCGATTTTTTTGATTTATTATCTCCAAGGACGCTAAAAAATACTTTTATACTTCGTAAATCAGGAGTTGATTCTACAGCTGTGATTGTTACAAATCCAATACGTGGGTCTTTTATTTCACGGTGTATTAATTCTGTTATATGTCGCCATATAAGTTTACAAGCTTTTTCTACTCTGTGGCTTTTCATAATAAATTTATTTTAGTTTTTGCAACACTTTTTGAATTTCGTATGCTTCAATTATATCTCCAGACTGCATATTTGGAAAATCTGTAATTTGTATTCCACATTCATATCCAGTTGTCACTTCTTTTACATCTTCCTTGAATCTTCTAAGAGAATCTATTTTGCCTTTGTGTACAATTTCACCACTTCTTAATACACGGATAATATTCCCTCTTGTAATTTTTCCTTCAGAAACATAAGAGCCCGATATAGCAGCTGTTTTTGATGTTTTAAAAATCTGTCTTACTTCTGCTTTGCCTGTAATTACTTCAACTAATTTAGGAGCAAGCAGACCTTCCATTGCAAGTTTTACATTATTTACAGCTTCGTATATTATTTGATAAATGCTAAAATCTACTTCTTCTTTTTTTGCTAAGTCAGATATTTCAGTAGATATTTCAACATGAAATCCTATAATTATTGCATTTGAAGCTGAAGCGAGCATTATATCGGATTCATTTATATGCCCAACTCCGCCGTGAATTACTGTTAGTTTTACAGTTTCTGTGCTTAAACGTTCCATACTGTCAACCAATGCTTCAACAGAACCCTGAACATCAGCTTTGATTATTATTTTTAAGTCTTTTATTTCACCTTTTTGTATTTCTTTGTATAAATCTTCAAGTGTTATATGAGAAACGTGTTTTATTTTTGTTTCTTTTTGTAATTCCTGGCGTCTTAAACTTATTTCGCGTGCTAAATGGTCATCTCTAAGAACATGAAAAGTATCTCCTGCTTGTGGAAGTTCTGAAAAACCAATAATTTCAACAGGTGTAGAAGGTCCGGCAATTTTTATTCTTTCTCCTTTGTCTGTTATTAATGCTCTTACTTTTCCTGAGACTATTCCAGCTACAAAAGAGTCGCCAAGTTTTAATGTTCCATTTTGCACAAGAACTGTGGCTACAGGTCCGCGGCCTTTATCTAATCTTGCTTCTACTATTGCGCCTTTAGCTGGTCTGTCTGGATTTGCCTTTAACTCAAGCATTTCAGCTTCCAACAAAAGCAATTCAAGTAAATTTTCCAATCCAGTGCCTTTTTTTGCAGATACATTTGCAAATATTGTTTTGCCTCCCCATTCTTCCGGGACAAGACTATATTTTGCCAATTCCTGTTTTACTTTATCAGGATTAGCACCAGGTGTATCAATTTTATTTATTGCAACTACTATTGAAACTTTAGCAGCGTTAGCGTGGTCTATAGCTTCTATTGTTTGCGGCATTACACCATCGTCTGCAGCAACTACTAATACTACTATATCAGTAACTTGTGCACCACGGGCACGCATAGCAGTAAATGCTGCATGTCCAGGAGTATCAAGAAATACTACTTCACCTTTCGGTAGTTTTACTTTATATGCACCGATGTGCTGAGTAATTCCACCAGATTCTGTTGAAATAACATTTGTATTTCTTATTGCATCAAGTAATGAAGTTTTTCCATGGTCTACATGTCCCATTATAGTTACTACTGGAGCTCTATGGACTAATTTTTCTTCTACTAAATTATCTTCTTCAAAAAGTGCTTCACTATATACAGATATGATTTCCATATCGTATCCATACTCATTTGCAATTAATTCTGCCATTTTTGTATCTATACGATGATTTATAGTTGCCATTATTCCGCGGGACAGCAATTTTTTTATTAAATCTATAGCTTTTACATTTAATTTGTCTGCAAGCTGCATTATTGTCAATGTTTCATTTATTTTTATTTTAGGTCGTGCAACTATTATTGGTTTTTGTGGCTCCTGTTTTTCTGCAATAGGTTTTTCATGTAGTTGCCGATTTATCGGCGTTTTAACAGCTTTTTCTTTAACTGGCACAGGTGTTATTTTTTCTATCTTGGGGGATTTTGTTTTTTTAGAAGTAGAAGCAGGAGTTAATTTGCTCAACACAAGTTCTACTGTTTTTTCATCAAGAACAACCATATGGCTTTTAGCAGGTATATTTAACTCGTTGAGTTTTACTAAAAGCTCTTTACTGGTAATTCCAATTTCTTTTGCCAATGTAAAAACTTTTTTTTTCATTTTGCTATAGATTTTTTTATATTAGATATTATTTTCTCTGCAGTCTTTTCTCCAATTCCAGGAATTTTACAAAGAGCTTGGATATCTAATTTGCTTAAATCCTCTAATGTTTTAAATCCGGAAGACATTATTTTTTCTGCAAGTTTTTTGCTTATCCCATCTATTTGTTCTATAGAGTTTATTTTTAATTCGTCTTTTGGCAATATATTTTCTTTTTTAGCTTCAGTTTCTGATGATATACGAATATTTAAACCTATAAGTCTTTCAGTTAGACGTATATTCTGGCCTTTTTTACCTATCACTAATATAATCTGGTCATCTGGCACAATTACACGGGCGGATTTTTGCTGTTCATTGATTTCCACAGAAATTATTTTGGCAGGATTAAAGGCATTAATTATTAAAGTTTTTATATCAGCATCCCACTGTATGATGTCAATTTTTTCACCCATGAGTTCTTTAACTATTGCCTGCACGCGTGAACCCCTTATTCCTACACAGGCACCTACTGGATCTACATTTTTATTTTCTGAATATACTAACATTTTGGTCCTATAGCCGGGGTCTCGCACTAAATTTTTTATACTCACTATTTTATCTGTAATTTCAGGTACTTCTAATTCAAAAAGTTTTTTGATAAAATTAGGATGCTCTCTTGATAGAAAAATCTGTGGACCTTTAGAAAATTTTTTAACAGAAAGTATGTAAAATTTCAGTCGCATTCCTGAGTATACGTTTTCTTTGTATACCTGATCCTTGCGAAGTAAAATTGCATCAACTCCACCTACATCAATTATAAAATCTTCACCTTCTTTTTGTATTACAGTACTAGCTACTATGTTTCCAATTTGATTGTTGAATTCTTCAAATATATGATTGCGTTCTGCTTCTCTTACTTTTTGAACTATAACTGATTTTGCTGTTCTGACTGCAATTTTATTAAGCATTTCCTGTGGTATTTCCACTTGCAAAGTATCATCAATAGCAATTGTGCTTTTTTGTATTTTTGCGTTTTCTAATGAAATTTCAATATTAGGGTCAGAAACTGTTTCTACAACTTTTTTGTTTAGATATATTTTAAAATCACCGGTTTTTTCAGTGAAGTCTATACTTATATTAAGTCCTGTTCCAAAAGTTTTTTTAGATGCAGAAATAAGAGCTTCCTGCAAAGCAGATATAAGCACAGTTTTTTCAATATTTTTGCTTCTGCCTATTTGTTCAAGTGCTTCTAAAAATGGTCTATTCATAGTTTTTGGTAGTCGCAGGCTTTAGCCTGCGGTTTTTAATTTATATTACAAGTGTAGCTTTGGCTACATTACTTAATAATATTTCCTGAATATTTTTATCTTTAAATTCTAATATAATACCTTCTTCTTTTATTTCTTTAATTATTCCACTTAACTGCTTTTGTCCAAGTGTTGAAGCATATAAATTCAAGTCAACAAGCTTGCCGATATTTCGCTTAAAATCTTCTTTGCTTTTCAATGGTCTGGTTAAGCCTGGAGATGACACTTCCAGAAAATATTTATTTTGCAAAATATTTTCTACATCAATTAGTGGCTCAATTGTATTACTTATAGCTTTACAGTCATCTACAGTTACACCACAGGGCTTATCTATATAAACCCTGAGAAACCAGTCAGAACCCTCTTTTTTATACTCAACATCAACCAGTTCTACTTCTGTTATCATAGGTTTAATGAGAGCTTTAACTTTTTCAGCAATACTCATTATTTTTTCACCACTAATGTAAAAGAGTGGGTTTGTGCCCACTCTTTTAGTCTTTCCCGTAACTATATTATTTATAGAATAATTATGTTGAATTGTCAACTGTTTTTATTCTTTTAAAATACTCGAAAAAAAATACAATATATGCTAATATTCAAGTATAGGAGGCGAGTAATTATGTATACATATAAATTATCGAATTTAGAAAAGAATTTATTTGATGCTATGTCCAAATGGGAAATTATTGATTGTCATGAGCATTTACCATCAGAAAAAGATAGGCTAAATAAAAAAGTAGATGTTTTTACTTTGTTTTCACATTATACCTATAGAGATTTAATAATGGCAGGTATGACTGAAGAACAATATTTGAGTCTTTTTAATCAGGATATTTCTCTTGATATCCGATGGAAAATGTTTGCGCCATATTGGAAAAAAATCAGGTGGACATCTTATTCTAAGGCAGTTCTTATATCTACAGAAAAATTCTATGGATTTTCTGATGTAAATGAAAGCACATACAAACCTATTTCTGAAGCAATAAAAAAGGCAAATAAACCAGGTATTTATGAAAAAGTTTTGCGAAAAGCCTGCAATATAAAAACGTGTCTTAACCAGGGAATATATTGGGATGATAAAAGAAATAATATAGAAAAGATTGATCCAGCTTCTACTGATTTGCTTACTACAGTCCTGCGTATGCCATTACGAAATAGGATTGAAATAGATATATTACGTCCTTCATTTGATCCAGATTTGGTAATAAATTCAGTTGATTGTTATTTGGATGCTTGCAGAAAATATATATTGAAGAAAAAATCAGAAGGTGCTGTTGGATTGAAAATGATGTCACATCCTTATGAGATTCCAAATAGACAAGAAGCAATTTCAATATTTAAAAAGATAAAAGCAGGAAGTATGAATAAAATACCACCACAACCTCCACATTTTATTGGCACAAATTCACTTCGTGATTATATTATTGATGAGTTAATAAGATTCGCAGGAGAACAGAATTTAGTTATAGCAGTGCATACAGGATATTGGGAAGATTTTAGGCAATTAGATCCACTTCTTATGATACCAATATTGCAACGTCATCCAAAAGTTCGTTTTGATATTTACCATTTAGGGTATCCATGGGTAAGAGAAACACTTATGCTTGGTAAAGGTTTTCCGAATGTATGGTTAAATTTTTGCTGGACACATATAATTTCACAAAAATTTGCTATGTCTGGCTTAGATGAAGCAATAGATTTAATACCTACAAATAAAATACTTGCATTTGGAGGAGATTATTCTATGCCTGTAGAAAAAGTGTATGGTCATTTAGTTATGGCAAGAGAAGATATAGCAAGAGTTTTAGCAAATAGAATTAAAGACGGACAATTCACTGAAACACAAGCATTAGATATGGCAAAAAAATGGTTTTGGGATAATCCAATAGAATTATACAATCTGAATATAAAAACAAAGTAATAGATAAAATTGATAAGAAATATATATTTTAAAAAAAGAGAAGAAATTAATTCGAGGCTTGAAGAATTTAAATGTGTATGGAATAAAGGTAGTGAAAAAGATATATTTGCTGAGTTATTATTTTGCATATTAACACCTCAGTCTAAGGCAAAAGTATGCTGGCAGGCAATTATAAAAATAGTAAAAGATAATTTATTGATAACCGGGAAATATAATCAAATCCTTAAAAACTTAGTTGGCGTCCGATTTAAATATAAAAAAGCAAGTTATATTATTGAAGCAAGAAAGCTGTTTGTAGACAGGGATAAGATGGATATTAAATCTAAGATTAAGAAAATTAACAATGTTTTTGACAAAAGAGAATGGCTTGTTAAAAGCGTAAAGGGGATTGGATTTAAAGAAGCAAGCCATTTTCTTAGAAATATTGGGTTTGGTGAAAATATTGCAATTCTTGATAGGCATATATTAAAAAATTTAGTATTGTTAAAAGTAATTAAAGGAATTCCTGAAAATTTGACAAAACAAAAATATTATGAAATAGAAGAAAAAATGAAAAAGTTTTCAAGTAAAATTAAAATACCAATTAGTCATTTAGATTTATTATTTTGGAGTAAAGAAACAGGAGAGATTTTTAAATAATTTTAGGATAAAACAAAAAAATGAACCTGCAGGTTTTAAATAAAATTAGTTATGGAATGTATGTGGTGTGTTCCAGAAAAGGCGATAAAATTAATGGCCAGATTGTAAATACTGTTTTTCAAATTACATCAGAGCCGCCTTTTTGTATTACAGTACTATTTATTATGTTTCCAATTTGATTGTTGAATTCTTCAAATATATGATTGCGTTCTGCTTCTCTTACTTTTTGAACTATAACTGATTTTGCTGTTCTGACTGCAATTTTATTAAGCATTTCCTGTGGTATTTTCACTTGCAAAGTATCATCAATAGAAATTGTGCTTTTTTGTAATTTTGCGTTTTCTAATGAAATTTCAATATTAGGATCAGAAACTGTCTCTACGACTTTTTTATTTAGATATATTTTGAAATCACCAGTTTTTTCAGTGAAGTCTATACTTATATTAAGTCCTGTTCCAAAGGTTTTTTTAGATGCAGAAATAAGAGCTTCTTGCAAAGCAGATATAAGCACAGTTTTTTCAATATTTTTACTTCTGCCTATTTGTTCAAGTGCTTCTATAAATTGTCTGTTCATTAGTTTTTTGCTTTGCGCTTTTAATTTTACGCTTTTATATTACAAGTGTAGCTTTAGCTACATTGCTTAACAATATTTCCTGAACACTTTTATCTGTAAGTTCTAATATAATTCCTTCTTCTTTTATTTCTTTAATTATTCCACTTAAATGTTTTTGTTCATGTATTGAATTATATAGACTTAAATCAACAAGTTTTCCAATATTTCGCTTAAAACCCTCTTTAGTTTTAAATGGTCTGCTTAAGCCTGGAGATGATACTTCCAGAAAATATTTATTTTGCAAAATATTTTCTGCATCAATTATTGGCTCAATTGTATCACTTATAGCTTTACAGTCATCTAAAGTTACACCACAGGGCTTATCTATATAAACCCTAAGAATCCAGTCAGAACCTTCTTTTTTATACTCTACATCAACTAATTCAACTTCTGTCATAATAGGTTTAATAATATCTTTAACTTTTTCAGCTATACTCATAATTCTTTAACTATGGTCTGTGACCAAAGGGAATGGTAACACCATGTTTTTCCACCAAACCATTGTTTTTTTTGCCACTAACTTAAAAGAGTGGGTTTGTTGCCCACTCTTTTAAGTTTTCCCTCTATTATAGTATTTATAGAATAATTACATTAAATTGTCAATTCATTTTTTACTGTATTATTGCGTTGTGGAAAAATGATTTTTCTTATGTATTTATTAATACTAATATATTTTTAAATAGCTTTCTTTTGGTGGAAATAGTTTTTCTGAATATAGGTAACAAAATTATTAATAATATTTTCTCTTAAGTTGGCTGATAGTGTTTTAGAAACATTCTTTGGATGATACTGTTCTTCAATCATTGGTTTATTGTGAAGAATTCCTGTTTTGCACACTTTTAAATTATTTTTCGGAAGTTTTACAATATCAACTAAATCAGGGCGAAATGCCATAAGCCGATGTGTTTCTGATAATCCGGCATGACCACCAATATTTAGCGAACAATTATTTATAGTGCAAAATTTTCCTGTAGATATATACTCCACTTTAAAATTTTTAGAATTCCATTTACTACAAATTTTTTCAAGTATTTGTTGCTGACCAACACCTCCATGGTTATTAACAATAAATGCTATTTTAAACCCTGTTTCTTTAACAGCTCTAAGCCGATTGTTTATTATTATAACCATTTCTTTTTTAGTGCAATATTCACTAAAAAAAGAGATTTCAGGAAAATTCATTCCAAAAATCTTAGCATTTTTTTTAAACCCCCATTGTAAAAGTTGGCTTTCAGATCTAATTGCATCCACACCTAAAGATAATGCTTTAAAATAAACGCCACCAATTTTTTCTGCAACAAGTTCACAAATTCGTTCAGAAATAAGAGCATCTGTTCCAACAGGCAAGTGAAAGCTATGCCATTCATAACATGGGGATATAGGGATAAATACACAGCCAGAATATTTCTTTGCTGTTAATATTTCGCTTGGATTCATTTCGTATAGTGATTTCATTTTCCTAAAAATTATTTTACAACTTTACTTAATTAAAAACAATCTTTAATTTTTTACTTGACAAAATGATACAAATGTAGTATCATTTATATAGATATGAAACTGATAACGAAAAATACGGATTATGCAATCAGGGCATTATTATTTATGGCAAAAAAAAAGGATAAAATGTGGACAGTTTTAAAATTAGCAAAAGACCTAAAAATACCAAAAGCTTTTTTGAGAAAAATATTTCAAATGCTTAATAAAGAAAAAATAATTGCTTCATATAAAGGTAAAAATGGTGGTTTTAAGCTAACTCTACAGGAAGACAAAATACTTTTTATTGATTTAATAAAAATATTTCAAGGTCCTATTAATATTGTGGATTGTGCTGTTCGTACTAAACTTTGTCCTGATATGAAGAAATGTATACTAAAGGGGAAACTGAAAAAAATAGAAAATTACATAGCGAGTGAATTAAAATCTATTACAATTAAATCTTTGTTGGAGAAGTGAAAATATGAAATCTAAAGTAGCAATTAAATATTGTGATACGTACGACTTAGATAAACTTGAGAATGTTTTTAAGGAAATATTGATATTATTATATGGTGAATCTATCCCTTTTAAAAAAGGAGAAAAAGTGTTACTAAAACCTAATCTTCTTACAGATGCAGCTCCAGAATATGCAATAACTACTCATCCTATTTTTGTTCAGGCAGTTGTTAGAGTTTTTAAAAATATGGGTCTTAAAATAGCAATTGCAGATATACCGGCAGGGCACAGGTTAGAAAAGAATTTAGATAAAGTATATAGTATTACAGGAATGGCAGATGTAGCTAAAAAAGAAAATGTTCATCTATTAACTGAAACAAAATTTGTCCAAGAAGATGGCATAATATTTAGTAGTTGGATGAAAGAATTTGACCATATTGTTTCACTGCCAAAATTAAAAACTCATAGCCAGATGATTCTTACCGGTGCAGTTAAAAATATGTTTGGGCTTATTCCAAGACTATATAGAGTTAATCTTCATAGGGATTTTATCAAGCCTGATGATTTTGCTGTTTTGTTACTGGAGATATATAAAAAATGCAAGCCAACTATTTCTTTTGTAGATGGCATAATAGCATTAGAAGGAAATGGTCCTGCGCATAATGGAATACCAAAAAATATAGGTTTAATTGCAGCTTCAAGCGATGCATTAGCTTTAGACAGTATTTTGGCAAAAATAATCGGGCTTAATCCAGAAGATATTTCTACAAATAAAATAGGCAAACTTAAAAATCTTGGGATAACAGATTTGAAAAATATAGAAATAAAAGGAGATAAGATAGAGAAGTTTTTAGGGGCTGATTTTAAACTTCCACCAAAATATATTCTTAAGAATGCGCCTGAACTACTATTGAAAATCTTAAAAAAATCTGCAGAATTTAGACCAAAAGTTGATAAAACAAAATGTACTGCTTGTAGAATATGTGTTGAAAATTGTCCACTTGCAGCAATTGATATTAAAAACAAAATAGCTAATATAAATTATAAAAAATGTATTGATTGTTTTTGTTGTTTAGAAGTTTGTCCTATTGGTGCAATGAAGACAAAATCAGGACCATTAATATATGTATTGAAATATATAAGTCATCTTAAAACTTTAGTAATTCGTTTGAAAAATCGTAAAAAAAGTTTATTGGATAAAGTAAAAACAGCAGAAGAATAAGGGAGGTGAAAACTATGAAAGAAAAAGTAGAAACAGCATTGGAAAAAATAAGGCCGGCTTTAGAAGCAGATGGTGGAAATGTGGAATTAGTGGATGTTATTGATGGAGTAGTGAAAGTAAGATTAACAGGTGCGTGTGGCAGTTGTCCTATGTCTCAAATGACTTTAAAACAGGGTATAGAACGTTCTCTAAAAGAACAGATACCTGAGATAAAAAAAGTAGAAGCAGTATGAAAAATGAAAATATAAAACAAAAACTTTTAAATGATTTGGAAAATTATCTTGGAGATGATATCAGTATGATAAATCATTTAAAAGAAGTGATGGGTTTTGCAGAAAAAATATTAAAAGAAGAAAATGGAGACTGGGATATTATTATTCCTGCAAGTATATTACATGATGTTGGAACAAAAGTTGTAAAAGAAAAATATTTTCTTACAACTGCACATCGTCAGGAAAAAGAAGGAAGCAAACTTGCAAGAGAAATTTTACTTAAAAATGAAATTAAAAAAGAGGATATTGATGAAATCTGTGAAATAATTGCACATCACCATAGCCCTAAAAGAATTGAGACTTTAAATTTTAAAGTTTTATATGATGCGGATTATATTGTTAACTTAAAGTATAAAGTAAATCCAATTCGAAAAGTTGTGGCATTAGTATTTAGCTTTTCTAATTGGATAGTCAAACCTTTATTTGGTTCATTCGTGCTTTTTAATGCGGAGTTTTTTAGTGTGGTGAATATGGAAAATAAGTTAAAATTAGAAAAGATTATAAATAAAGTATTTCTTACAGGTGCCGGGAAAAAAATAGCAAAAAAGGTGTATTTATGACTGAAAGGAATGGTGTAAACATGGATAATAATTTTAGAGATTTTTTTAAAGAAGTTAAGCCAATCAAATTTAAAGAGCCATTGGCAGAAATTTTGGGTGCGTTTAAGGATAGCGGAGTTTTAGAGTTTACATTTGCCGATGTAGTAAAAATGGCTGGACATTCTTGTCCTACTGTAGCAGGTGCGTATTTGTGTTGTCAGGAGGCGATGGATAGACTTTATAATGATGAGATTCCAGTAAGAGGAGAAATTGCTGTTACTGTATATGGCGAGCAAGATGAAGGTGTGTACGGAGTTATGGGACAAGTATTTAGCTTTTTAACTGGGGCAGCTACAAATACGGGTTTTAAAGGATTGGGTCATAAATTTAAGAGGAAAGATTTGCTTAAATTTAATCCAAATAAACCAGATTCAGAAGCTGTATACTTTGAATTTAAAAGATTAGATAACAATAAAACAGTTTTAGTCAAATTTTATCCATGGGCAATTCCATTTCCTGACGAAAAAAAAGAAAAATTAGGAGAACTTTTAGAAAAAGTTATATGGGAAGCAGCAAAAGAAGAAGAAAAAAAAGAATTTCAGAATCTCTGGATGGAAAAAGTAAAAAATATGCTTATAGAAAGAAAAGAAATTAATAACTGGTTAAAAATAGAAGAGAGGTGAGTAAAATGAATACAGTAAAAATAATTGATGTTAGAGGGTTGGAGCATAGCAAAAGGGAAAGCTTGATTTTTCCGAGTATTGATGAACTTAAAGAACAGGAAACTTTAAGGGTTATTTTTGAATTTAATCCTATGCCTTTGGTTTATATGTTAAATGCAAAGGGAGGGTTTGATATTGCTTATGAAAAAGAAGGTCCGGATGAATGGATTTTAAATATTAAAAAAGTTGCTTCAAAAGAGAACAAGAAAGAAGCTTTTAAAGAATTATTAAAGGAGTTAAAAGAGGATAAAATATCCGAAGCAACAAAAGAAAAGGCAAAGAAAATTCTACAGTCAGTTGATGTTACAACATTAGGATTTATAGAGCAGGAATTAATAAAAGAAGGTGTTTCGCATGATGAGATTAGGAAAAGTTTATGTGACATACACCTTGATGTTTTAAGAGATACGTTGGTTTCAAAAAGAATAGAAGTGTCTGCACCGCATCCTGTAAATACTCTTATGGAGGAGCATAAAGTTATCCTTAATAGTTTGAGTGAATTAAAGGGGTTAATAGAAAGACTAAAAAATAAGAATAATTTTAAAGATATGGCTGATGATATGGAAAAGTTAAAAGATATTGCGCATCACTTGGTTGAGGCAGAAAATCATCACCAAAGAGAAGAAGATGTTTTGTTTCCATCACTTGAGAAACATAATGTAGTTGAGCCACCTAATATTATGAAATTAGATCATTTGGAATTCAGAAAGAGAAAACAGGAGCTGTTCAAAATCGCAAATAATTCTGAGCAATATGAATTTACAGATTTCAAGAAAAAGATTATAGGATTAGGTGAGTACTTGACAAAAGAACTTGAAAGTCATATTTTTAAAGAGGATAATATTCTCTATCAGATAGCACTACAAATTTTAACTAAAGAAGAATGGGGTGAAGTTAAAAAAGGATGCGACAAAATTGGATATTGCTGTTTTACTCCTGCAGATCAAGAAAACAGCAAAATTGTTGAGCTTGATTTAAGGCAAATGCCACCTTTTGAAAGGCACGAGAAAATTTTTAATATATGGGACAATTTAAAATCGGGATATACTTTAAAAATCATAAATGACCATGACCCTAAACCATTACACTATCAATTTGAAGCAGAGCAAAAAGGAAAATACGAATGGGAATATATAGAAAAAGGTCCAAAAGATTGGAGTGTCCAAATAAAGAGAATCAAATAAAAAGCATATATTTGCAAAAGAAAAAAGAAATATGTTTACGACTTGAAGAGTTTAAATATATATGGAATAAAGGTAGTGAAAAAGATATATTTGCTGAATTATCTTTTTGTATATTAACACCTCAATCTAAAGCGAAATTATGCTGCAGGCAATTACAAAAATATTAAAAAACAACCTATTAATAATCGGAAAATATAGTCAGATTCTCAAAAATTTAATTGGTGTCCGATTTAAATATAAAAAATCAAATTATATTATTGAAGCAAGAAAACTGTTTGTAGATAAGAATACGATAGATATTAAATCTAAGATTAAGCAATTTAACAATATTTTTGCTACACGAGAATGGATTGTTGAAAATGTAAAAGGAATTGGATTTAAAGAAGCAAGCCATTTTCTTAGAAACATTGGATTCGGTGAAAATATTGCAATTCTTGATAGACATATATTAAAAAATTTAGTATTGTTAAAGGTAATTAAAGAAGTTCCAAAACATTTGACCAAACAAAAATACTATGAAATAGAAGAGAAAATGAAAAAATTTTCCAATAAAATTAAAATACCAATGAGCCATATAGATTTATTGCTTTGGAGTAATGAAACAGGAGTAATTTTTAAATAATTTTAGGGTAAAATATGAACGTGTCATTCTTGCTCGCCACGGCGGATAAACTCCAGCAGGAATCCAGAAGCATTTTGTATGGATTCCCGCTGGATTTTACCCCTGTATGTAGTAAACAGGGGATATGCGGGAATGACAAAGAAATGGAATGGTGTTCACTGAGGATTTACAAAAAATATGAACCTGCAGGTTTTGAATAAAATTAGTTATGGAATGTATGTGGTTTGCTCCAAAAAAGGCGATAAAATTAATGGCCAGATTGTAAATACTGTTTTTCAAATTACATCAGAACCACCAACAATTGCTGTAAGTATCAACAAAAAAAATCTTACGTATGAATATATTAAAGAAAGCAAAGTGTTTACATTGTCAATTCTATCAAAAGATACTCCACTTAAATTTATTGGGCAATTTGGATTTAAATCAGGCAGAGAAATTAATAAATTTGTTGATTTAGATTATAATATTGGACGTTTAAAGTGTCCTATAGTTTTAACTAATGCTATAGGATATATTGAAGCAGAAGTTATCAACGAGGTAGATGCTGGGACGCATATAGTTTTTATTGGGAAAATAATAGAGGCAGATATATTAAAAGAAGCAGAAGCAATGACTTATTCCTATTATCACGAAATAAAGCATGGCACAACTCCAGAAAATGCTCCAACTTATATGAAAGAAAAAATAAAGGAGGTTCCAAAAATGGATAAATACAGATGTACTGTTTGCGGATATATTTATGAACCAGAAAATGGGGATCCTGATGCAAATATACAACCCGGAACTTCTTTTGAGCAATTACCAGATAATTGGGTTTGTCCTGTATGCGGTGTAGGAAAAGACAAATTTGAAAAAGTAATATAGGTTGGGTTAGAAAACCCAACTTATCGATAGGCAGGACATTCTTGTCCTGCTATCTGTTATAATATAATTACTTATATATATTCTATTTTTATATCTTCTCCTGAAACTATTGCAATTCTTTTTCCCTGTGAATAAAATCTTGAAGTCATTAAAGTAATACATCTTTCATTAAACATTGAAACATTTGCTTTAGGGTCATGGCTTCGTATTAATATTTTTTTTCCGATACTATCCATTATTTTTGTGAAATAGTTTTGGTCAAATGTAGGTCTTCTTTCTTTGCCAGTAACATTGTCTGCAAAATCAGCCCATATCATTCGTATAAAATTTTGATTATAAGCATCAATAGGTATGTTGCTTATCTCTTCTATATTTGCAATATCAGGAAGAGCGGCATGAAGTGCTATAATATTACCAATAGAAACAGCTAAAGGCAGACTCACTAAATTTTGGCTGTAATATTTATACATTGCTTCATCTTTTTCTGTAGCTTCCCAGAAATTAGTAGGTTTAAAAAAAATAACAGGATATGCTTCATGATTTCCCATAAGCATAATAATATTATTCGCATAACGATTTTTTAATTCAAATAAAATATCAAGTACTTCCTTTGATTTATTTCCTCTGTCTACATAATCTCCTAAAAACACTAATCTATTTTCTATGGGATTATATAATTCTAAAATTTTGTTCAAAGTTTCTAAATCCCCATGAATATCTCCAATAAAAATTGTTTTTTGCTCTGTGTTTAATTGAATCAATTTTGACATATAATATTAATTGCCCTTAACGTTTCTTTATAATATTTTTAGCAGTCATACCGCACTTGATGCGGTATCCAGTATTTATTTTTCTGGATTCCTGCTTTCGCAGGAATGACAAAATATGTAAACTTATTTATGGGATACTATAATAATGACTTTTTTGATTTATACTATAAACAGATATTGACGTCAAGACAATCTTGCTTTTACACTGCAAAATTGTCTTGAATAGGATTGTTCTTTTTTATTACTATATGTTAAACTAACAAATAATATGAAAGAAAAATTAGCTATTAATGGTGGAAAATCTGTTCGGGGGGAAAATAATCCTTTGCCTGAAATTTTTCCAAGAGAAATTCCAGATAATGCTTATAAATATGTTAAAGAAGTTTTAGATTCAGGATTTACTTCTAAAGTGCAGGAGAAATTTGAATTAGCATTTGCAAAAGCTTGCAATACAAAATATGCTATTGCAGTAGCTAATTGCACTGCAGCAGTGCATAGTGCATTGGCTGCTTTAGATATAGGACCCGGTGATGAAGTGGTAACAAGTCCTATAACTGATTATGGTTCAATTGCTGGTATTCTGGCGCAAAATGCTTTGCCTGTTTTTGCAGATGTTGATTTACGCAATGGAAACATTACTGCAGAAAATATAAAAAAAGTTATAACACCTTATACAAAAGCAATTGTTTTGCCACATTGGTGGGGATTGATGTGCGATATGGAGCCTATATTAAAGCTGACAAAACAAAAAAGCATAGCTTTAATAGAAGATAGCTGTCTTACTCCACTTGCAACTTATAAAGGAAGAATGTCAGGTTCTATGGGAGATATCGGTTGTTTTTCATTTGAAGGTATAAAGCATCTTTGCACAGAACATGGTGGAATGGTGATAACAAATTCTAAAAAATTAGCTGATAAAGTAAGAAAATTTGCAATTAAACGCGGTAGTGAAGAAAAGCAAAACTATGGAAGAGTTCACACAAGTTTTGGATTGAATTACAGGTTTAATTCACTTTCTTCAGCAGTAGGATTAGCACAACTTGAAGTTTTATCACATCAAAATGAACACAGAAGAAAATTAGGAGCTATTTTAAATCAGAAAATCAAAAATATTCCCGGTGTTATTCCATTATATATACCTGAAGGATGTGACCATATATATTGGTTATATGCAATTTTTTTGGATTTATCGTATTTCAAGACTGATTTATGGACAATCAGTAAAGCTATGAATGCAGAAGGTTTAAAAGGAATAAGTCCTGCACCATATTATTTTGTACCGGATAGCCACACTTATTTAAAAGATAGATTCCATTTATACGGAAATACTGATTGTCCTTTTAATTGCCATTTGGGAAAAAGGAAAATAAAATATAGTGTTCAGAATACACCAAACGCAAAAAAGTTAATAGGGAAAACATTAAGATGGATTTTTACTGATAAATACACAAAGAAAGATATAGATGATATAGCTTTAATTTTGCATAAGGTATTGGGTTATTATCTACGGAATCACTGAAGGTGTTATTTTTTAAATCGCAATGGAATACTTATGCTTAATATGTCATTCTGAGGCGAAGCCGAAGAATCTCTAAAAAACAAGATTCTTCCATTTCACTTCGTTCAGTGTCAGAATGACATTTAGAACCAACAACTTATTACTTTAAATATATATGATTGGTAGAAAATGGATAAATTTAAATAGCGAAAAAATAGAAGGAATAAAAAAATATTTGATACAAGCAGGTGGAATAGAAGAAACTGTTTATTCAGCAAGTGAAATTTACAGAATTAAAATTTTGAATGGAAAAATAACCTGTTATAAAAATGGCACTTTATATACCACTTGTTCTGATTCAAAAAATCCAATAATAAATCATATTGATGAAATTGCTGGTAGTGTTTTTGTTGAGCCATCAAAAGAATTTTTAATAGGGCTTGATGAAACAGGCAAAGGAGAAGTTGTCGGAAATATACATATTGTTGGAGTTCTAATCCCGAGCATTCTTTTTCAATCTTTAAAAGATTTGGTTGGTATTGCAGACACTAAAAAAACACATACTTATGATTACTGGAATAATTTGTTTAATAAAATTTCATTCTTTTTAAAAGATGGATTAAAGTTTGTTGAGGAAAAAATTTCACCATCTGATGCAGATAAATACAATCTAAATAAAATCATGGATGTAACATATCAAAAAGCATTAGTATCTTTAGTTAAAAATATTGATGTATCAAAATGTCGAATTACAATTGATAATTATGGGATAGGCGATACCCTTAAAAAATTTCTTGATTCACTTGCTTTGCAAAACGCTGAAATTATTGTTGCTCCAAAATCTGATGACAAATATCTTGAGGCTAAATTAGCTTCACTTATTGCAAAAAGAGAAAGAGAGAAAATAGTAAAATCCATTAATGAAAATCCGGAATATATATTAAGTGGTTTATCAATAGGCTCTGGAAATGCAGGAGATAAAGAAACAATAAACTGGCTTAAAATATGGTATTCTTCTAAAAAACCCTGGCCTTGGTTTATAAAAAAATCATTTTCAACAATCCGCCAAATAGAAGGTAAAAAAGGCAAAGCCAAAAAACTGAGTTATTTGTAGTTGCCGATTTATCGGCATAATTTATAGTTGCGTATTTGTAGGCAATTTTAAAAATGCCGATAAATCGGCAACTACAAATTAAAATTTTATTTCTAAAAAACCCTAGTCAAAAAAATATAAGAAGTTATCAATAAATTATAAAGACAGGTATTACTAATTGTGTTATTATATTTATAGTCTTTTTATGACAACATAATAGGGAAAAAAATGAATAAGAATAAATTGAAATATATAAAGTTTAAAGTTTTGAATCTGAATAGAGATAAATTCTGGAGGGAGAATACAAAAAGTTATGAAACTGTTTTAGTGGTATTATCCGGAAAGTGCAAAATTGAAATTGACAATAAAAATTTTGGAGTAATTGGCAAAAGAAAGGATGTTTTTTCAGGAAAGGCGTATGGCCTCTATATTCCAATAAACTCCGCATATAAAATAAAGGCAGTAACTAAAGTTGAAATCGCGATTTGTAAAGCGCTTGCTCATAAAAAATTTACTGCAGGAATTATTGAACCAAAAGATGTAAAAGTTAGAGTTGTTGGAAAGGGAAATTGGAAGCGGAGAGTATATGATATTGTAGATAAAAATGTGTCTGCACATAGAATTTTAGTTGGGGAAACAATGAATCCGCCAGGTAATTGGTCATCAAGTCCGCCACACAAACACGATGTTGAAAATCTACCAGTAGAATCCAAACAGGAAGAGTTGTATCTTTTTAAGGTATCTCCTAAACAGGGATTTGGTATACAGAGAATATATTCACCTAAACATAATTTGGATAAAACTTATGTTTTATTTGACAATACAATTGTGCCAATTTCCTATGGATATCATCCTGTTGTTGCAGCTCCGGGATATAAACTTTATTATTTGTGGATATTAGCTGGCAAAAAGCGTTTGCTTGTTCCGTGTGATGATCCTAAACATAGTTGGATTAAAGAATAATGTGACATGCAATAAGGGAGAAAATCTCTCTCTATTAATTAACAGACTGTGTTATACAAGGTAGCCGCAGGCTTTAGCCTGCGAGAAAAAATGGTAAAAAAATACCGCAGGCTAAAGCCTGCGGCTACAAAGAAACTTTAAAAAATGCAGGATAATATCAATATTTCAAATATAGAGGTAAAATATAAGGAAAAGTCAAAATTCTATGAATGGGGAGTCCATTCACATAATGGTTTGGAAATATATTATATAGACAAGGGAAAAGTAATTGTTCATTTAGACGACAAAAATTTTAAAGCCCAGCAGGGAGATTTATTTTTATTTGGCGAAGGTCAGTTTCATTCTATGGAAGGTAATTTAAAAGAGCCACCGAATATAATAAATATTTCTTTTGAGATTCCGGATGACGAGAATATTTCTATGCTGATTTCTGTTATAAAAAACAGAAAAATTAAAATTTCATTAGATGTACATTCTATTTTAAAAGATTTACTGATAGAGGCAAAATTTAAGAAAACAGGAAATCAATTTATGCTCAAGGCGAAACTGATTGAGTTGTTAATAAAACTGGCAAGACATACGAGGGAAAATAGACATCCTGAATTTTTGCCTGTTTTAACGCATGAAAATTGGAATAATGATTTAATCTCAAAAATAAAAAAATATTTGGATAAAAATTTTTACAAGAATTTAAGTTCTTCTGACTTGAATAAGAAATTTGGAGTAAGTTTAGGACATCTTTGCAGGGTTTTTAAAAAACAAACAAGTGTTACAATTTCACAATATTTGAATAATTTAAAAATGAATGAAGCAAAATATTTATTGAGAAAATCCAGCCTTAATGTAAGTCAGATTGCAGAAAAATTGGGGTATCCCAATATTCATTATTTTAGCAATAGTTTTAAGAAAAAATTTGCTTTATCTCCGACAGAATATTCACGTTCATTAAATACTAAATAAAAAGTAACAGAATAGCCTTTGTAAAACGCAATATGTAGTTGCCGATTTATCGGCAGTAATTTTTGTTAGTTTATCTTTAAAATATAAATCAATAACTATAAATTATGTTATGCCGATAAATCGGCAACTACAAGTTGATAAACTGGACGAAAAGTATGGTGTATGCTATAGTCAAAAAAGTATAAAAAGTTATCAAAAAATTATAAATACAGATTTTTAAAATTATAGTAATATATAAATAGAATAGGAGATGATATGAAATCATATACGAAGAAATATGTTATTGTTGGATGTGGTAACCGCGGTATTGAAATGTTTGCTGTTCCTATAGTTAAGAAATTTTCAGATGTTGCAGAATTGGTTGGAATATCTGATGTAAATTTGCAGAGAATGGGGGTGCTTAAAAAAAGAGTAAAAAGAGATATAGCATCTTTTAAAAATTTTTCAGAGATGTTGAAAGTTACTAAACCAGATACTGTAATAGTAACTACAATAGATAAATTTCATCACAAATATATTATTGAAGCTTTGGAATTTGGGGCTGATGTAATAACAGAAAAACCTATGACTATAGATGATGAAAAATGCAGAGCAATTCTGAATGCCCAGAAACGAACAGGGAAAAAAGTTACTGTAACATTTAATTATAGATTTACACCTTATGTTTCAAAGATAAAAGAACTGATTTCTAAGGGGGCGATTGGAAAAATACTATCTGTTGATTTTGAGTGGATTCTTGATGCCCGCCATGGTGCAGATTATTTTAGAAGATGGCATAGAAATAAAGCAAATTCAGGTGGATTGTTGGTTCATAAAGCAACACATCATTTTGATCTTGTGAATTGGTTAATAAATCAGGAGCCTGAAACAGTTTTTGCATTTGGTGGATTAAATTTTTATGGTCCAAAACGAAAACAAAGAGGACAAAGATGTTTAACCTGCAAATATAAATCAAGTTGTGAATTTTATATGGATATTTCCTGTAAAGAGTTCAAAAAATTATATTTAGAAGCAGAAAAATGCGATGGTTATTATCGTGATAAATGTGTTTTTGCAGTTGAAATAGATATTGAAGATACAATGGCATTATGTGTGAAATATGACAAAGGAGCAGTTATGACTTATTCACTTATTGCACATTCACCGTATGAAGGTTGGCGTATGGCTATTAATGGTACAAATGGAAGATTAGAAGCCGAAATATTTGAGAGTGGACATAAAGCTTCTGGTAAAAATCAGAAAATAATGTTCTATGATAGGAAAGGACAAATAAAAGAAATTATTGTTCCAAAATCTAAAGGAGGACATGGTGGAGGTGATGAACGTTTACTTCGTATGTTATTTGTAGGAGATTTAAAAGACCCGTTGGGACATATGGCTGGAACCCGTGCAGGTGCGATGTCAATTCTTACAGGTATTTCAGCAAATTATTCAATAGCACTTGGTAAGCCAATAAATGTAAAAGATTTATTAAAAAAATCGCCGGTAAAATAGAGAAAATAGGTAGCCGCAGGCTTTAGCCTGCGAAAAAAATGTATTTTGGTTACTATGAAAGAACGCAGGCTAAAGCCTGCGACTACCAACAAAGCATTAAAAACTTTTCACAATATGGGAATATATAAAAGGAGGAAATAAATGGCAAGTGTAAAATATGAATTAGGAAATTATGAATTTAAGTTAAAAGAATTTTTTCCGGATAATATATTTGAGAAAATCACAGATATAAGGGTTAATAATCCTCAGATAATACTGAAGGAAGCAGAGAGCCGCAAAAAAAGAAAAACATTAACTAAAGATGGCAAGCTTACAATTCTTGCGGCTGATCATCCAGCGAGAATGGTTACAAAATCAGGTGATGAGCCAATAGCAATGGGAAATCGGCAGGAATATTTAGGCAGGGTTTTAAGAGTCATTACAGCAGGAGAATCTGTAGATGGAGTAATGGGAACTACGGATATTATAGAAGATTTATTTATCGTAAATTATCTTGTAAAAAAAGCAGGTGGTCCAAGTTTTCTGGATGAAAAAGTTATTCTTGGGTCAATGAATCGTGGTGGGCTTGCAGGTGCGATTTTTGAAATGGACGATACTATGACCTGCTGGACAGTTGATAGCATAAGAAAATTAGGGCTTGATGGAGCAAAAGTAATGGTGAGATTAGAACCCGGAAATTATGATTCTGCCAAGACACTTCTTTATATGGCAAATGTTGTCACTGAATTAAATAAATATGAAATTCCTTCATTCATAGAGCCGCTTTATGTTTCAAAAGAGGGATATAAAGTTGTAAAAACTACAAATGAATTAGTGAAAGTGATTGGGGTTGCATCTGCACTTGGTGATTCCTCGCGAAATACATGGCTTAAAATCCCTTATGCTGAAAATTTTGAAACGGTTGCAAAAGCAACAACCTGTCCGATATTACTTTTGGGTGGAGAATCAAAAGGTGACCCAACAGGCACAATGATGGAATTTATAAATGGACTAAAAGCCGGGAAAAATGTCCGTGGTGCTTTAGTTGGAAGAAATATTTTATATCCAGGAAAAGATGATCCTGCTACAGTTGCATTAGCTGTCAACAATATAGTTCACAGTGGATTATCTTATGATTCTGCAGTAGAATTTTTAATGAAGAATCGTGGCAAAGGAATAGACGTGCTTGCTAAATATATTAAGTAGTAATTAGATAAGAGTATTGTCACCCTGAACTTGTTTCAGGGTCTGAAAGAGATGCTGAAATAAGTTCAGCATGACAAAATGAGCAAGAGGAGAGGAAATATGACAAGCAAATTAACAGGTAATATGATAATTGCTCAATCTGGTGGACCAACAGCAGTTATAAATAGTAGTGTGTGTGGTGCTATACAGGAAGCAATGAAGTATAGCGAAATTAAAGAAATTTATGGAGCAATAAATGGAATACTTGGGGTGCTAAAAGAAAATTTAGTTGATATACGCAAAGAAGACCCAGTAAATATAGAGCTTTTGAAAGTGACTCCGTCTTCTGCACTTGGTTCCTGTAGATACAAATTAAAGCCGGAAGATTATGACAGAATTTTAGAAGTTTTAAAAGTGCATAATATACGATATTTTTTTGTAGCTGGTGGAAATGATTCAATGGATACTGCAATGAAGATTTCTAAAATGGCTATTGAAAAAAAATATGAAATGCGGGTAATGGGTATACCAAAAACAGTGGATAATGATTTGCCTGTAACTGACCATTGTCCTGGATATGGTTCTGTTTCAAGATGGCTTGCTATAGCAGTCAGAGATGCGGGTTTGGATACTGAGGCAATTTATACCAGTGATACAATAAAAGTTATTGAGACAATGGGTCGTAATGCAGGATGGATAACAGCTTCTACTGGATTGGCAAAAGAATATGAAGATGCCGCTCCACATTTAATTTATTTACCGGAAGTTCCATGGAATAAAGAAAAATTTCTTGCAGATGTTGAACGTGTATATAAAAAACTTGGATACTTGGTAATAACCTGTTGTGAGGGTTTAAAGGATGAAAATGGTGAATACGTAACTTCTTCAAAACGTGATATAGATACAGATAAATTTGGGCACAAACAATTAGGTGGAGTGGGAGAATTTCTTGTAGGGACAATAGCATCAAACTTAAAAATAAAAGCACGTTGTGATAAACCTGCAACAATACAAAGAGTATCACAGGTTTGTGTTTCAAAAGTTGATGCAAGAGAGGCTTATGAAGTTGGCAGTGTTGCAGTTCAGGAAGCAATATCAGGAAAGACAGATTATATGGTGATACTAAAAAGAGAAGCGGGTGCAATATATAAATGTACAACTTCTTTAGCAAAACTTGAAGACGTGGCAAATAAAGAGAAAAAAGTTCCAAAAGAATTTATTAATTCAGAAGGTAATTTTGTATCTGAGGCATTTTTGAATTATGCAAAACCTCTTATTGGAGAACCACTTCCCAAATATGCGCGATTGGAAAAAATATTTATACCTAAATTAGTTTAATTTTTATAGGAGCGAAAATGAAAATAAAAATATTTAACACAAAAAAAGAATTGGGAAAAGCAGCTGCAGACAAAGCTTGCGAGATTTTACAAAAAGCAATTAAAGTCAAAAATAAAGCAGTTTTTATTGCAGCTACAGGTATGTCCCAATTTGATTTTTTAAATGCACTGACTAAAAAGGCAAGTATTGATTGGTCTAAAACAACTATGTTTCATTTAGATGAATATATAGGTGTTTCTGAAACGCATCCTGCAAGTTTTAGGAAATATTTAAAAGAGAGGTTAATTAATAAAGTTCATCCAAAAAAAGTGTATTTAATCAATGGAAATACTTTTCGTCCTGAGGTGGAGTGTAAAAAACTGAATAAAATCATTTCTAAATATAAAGTGGATGTGGCATTTGTAGGTATAGGCGAGAATGGACATTTGGCTTTTAATGACCCACCTGCAGATTTTAAAACAAAAAAACCTTATATTATTGCAAAACTTGATGTACAATGTCAAAAACAGCAATTGGGTGAAGGTTGGTTTAAGACACTTGAAGATGTACCTAAAAAGGCAATAAGTATGTCAGTAAAACAAATAATGAAATCAAAAAATATAATATGTGTTGTTCCGGACAAGAGAAAGGCAGAGGCAGTTAAGAATTGTTTAAAAGGAAAAGTTTCTCCAAAATTTCCAGCTTCCATATTAAGAAAACATAAAAATATCTATTTGTATTTAGATAAAAATTCAGCAATGCTGTTAAAAAAGAAGCAGAAAACATAGGTTAAAAAATTAAGGTTTGGTAAAAAAAAGCAAACATGTGTCATCCCGAACTTGTTTCGGGATCTAATAAAATCAGTTTGTCATTCCCGCAGTAGTAAGCGGGAATCCAGTGTCTTTAAAATATTGATAAAACAAGACTCTGGATGCCCGATTAATACACTCGGGCATGACAACGCGTTCGTAGTCAAAAAAATATGAAAACTGCGATAATAAATGGGAATATCTGCACTCCTTATGGGATAAAGCATAATGCTGTATTGATTATAGAAGATGAGCATATAAAAGAAATTCAAAATTCTAATTCCCGTAGCAGAGTCAAAGCAGATAAAGTAATAGATGCAAAAAATAATTATGTTTTACCCGGATTTTTTGATACACATTGCCATGGCGGTGGTTTGTTTGATACATCTTCTGGCAAATATATCTTAAAAAACAAAAAATTCTCTGCAAAAGAGAATGATTATGAAAGCGGTATTTTCGATGCTTTAAAAATTCATGCGGGTTTCGGGACAACTTCTATGTTTTTGACAGCAAGTGCAATGCCAGAAATGAATATGCACAATTTTACGAAATATGGTGGGGACTATACAAAAAAACATATTCCGGGTTCCACCAAACTTTTAGGACTGGATTTAGAAGGTGTATTTTTGAAAAATCCTAAATATGCCGGTGCACAAAGCCCGGAGTTTTTTAAAAAGCCAGATATAAAATATTTTAATAAACTTACAATATTGTCCAATAATACAATAAAAAAAGTTTTAGTTGCTCCTGAATGGGGAAAAGCAGGGTATGACCTGATAAAATATTTAACTAAAAATAAAATAGTGTCTTGTGTAGGACATAGTGGTGCTACTTATGATGAAGTTATGAAGGCTTATGATTTGGGAACTAAAGTGGTGGTGCATTGTGGTAATGGACCTATGAGCCAAAATTTTAAAGGCGGAGGAGTAATAGACGCACTTTTTTATTTACAAGATAAAGTATGGGCAGAATTGATATGTGATTATTGTCATATCCATCCAAGATGGCTTGTAAGTTTCATAAAGAATTTTAGATTTAATATTATTGGAATTACTGATGCAATGTTTGTTGTAGGTTTTTTGGAAAAAATTAAAGAATTTAAAATGGGAAGTAAAACTGGTATTGTCAATAATGGAGTACTTAAAGTAAAAGATTCATCTAATACTTTATTTGGAAGCTGTCTGACTATGGACAAAGCATTTGAAAATTTTCTCAATCTTTTTATCAGTAACCAATGGGGTTATCTGGTTGGAAATTTGTTTGATAAAGATTTAAGTTTTGATAAAGCAATTATTGAGGCAAGCAAACTTTTATCGTGTTACCCGGCACAAGTTTATGGATTTGATAAATCCATAGGAAGTATAGAACCAGATAAATCTGCCGATATTGTGATAATGAATATCAAAAAAGACAAAAAATATATTTGCAAAATTAAAACTGTTATTATAAATGGGTTTCAAATTATGCTGGAGGGTTAAAAATGGGAATCAATATGATTTTGATAGTAGGCGGATTTGTAGCAGGTATTTTGAGCGGGCTTTTAGGGGTGGGTGGAGGGGTTATTCTTGTACCGTTTCTTAGTTTTTTGGGAATGTCATTTCACCAGGCAATAGGGACTTCATTAATATGTATATTGCCTACGGTATTTATCGGCTCTATGAAACATTATCAGCTTGGTAATGTAGATTGGTTAAAGGCTATTCCAGTTTCAGTTGGTGCAATTGGCGGTGCCTATATAGGTGCAGTTTTAACTAATCAAATATCTGATATTAGTTTAAAAAGAATTTTCGCTATATTTTTTATAATAATAGGAATAAAAATGTTATTTGAAAAATGAAGTAAATTTTGCTTTAACTTAACTTATAAAAATTATATAATTTAAAAGAAAGGAGTTGTTATGAAAGAATCCTGGTATGGCAAGGTAAGGCTTGGGATAATTCATCCTATGATATATCCTCAAGTTCTTAAAGGCGATGGTCCTATACTTGAAACACTTAGCTCTATTGTTGAAGATGATTTTTTTAGTGCTGTAGAAGTGAGGCGTCCTAATGACCAAAATGTGTTAGAGCAAATGAAGAAACTTTTAGAATCTGCAAATATAGATGTTATTATTGCAGGTCAGCCTCCACTTTTAGTAGGTAAACTCAATTTAAATAGTGAAGTAAAAGAGGAAAGAGAAAAGGCAGTTGCTGATGTCAAGCAGTCAATAGATGCCGCGAATTTTTTAAATGCAAAAGCAGTGATAATATTAAGTGGGTCTGCAGTTAGTGAAGATAAAAAAAATATTGCAAAAAAATTGCTTATTGAATCATTAAATGAGATATGCCAATACGCTCAAACCAAAAATTCTAATCTTGCTGTTTCTCTTGAAACATTTGATGATAAAATAGACAAGAAATGTTTGGTAGGTCCTACTTCTTTTGCAGTTGAAATTGCTGATGTTGTTAAGAAAAAATATAAAAATTTCGGTTTGACAGTTGATTTGTCGCATCTTCCACTTCTAAATGAAAAATCTAAGTATACACTTGAAACTGTTAAAAAACATCTTTACCATATTCATGTAGGTAATTGTATACTTAAAGATAGGACACATCCTGCTTATGGAGATTGTCATCCAAGATTTGGAATTGTTGGAGGAGAAAATTCAGTTAAGGAACTTGCTGAATTTATAAAATTACTTTTTGAAATAGGTTTTTTGAAAAATAAAGCAATGGAAAATCCTCCAATAATAAGTTTTGAGGTTAGACCATTGACTGATGAATCTGCAAAAGTGGTTATTGCAAATACCAAACGAACATGGCAGGAAGCATGGGCAAGAGTATAATTTAGACAATAGACCATAGACTGTTAATTTATTATTTATTTGGAAGAAATTATTACGTAAAGGTAGTCGCAGGCTTTAGCCTGCGGGGAAAAAGCTAAAAACCAGAAAAGACCGCAAGCTAAAGCTTGCGACTACCACTATTGAATTTAAAGGGGGAAACAAATGGCAAAAGAATTTGATTTGAAAAAATTGGAACAAATGGCAAAAAAAATAAGAAGAGATATTTTAGCTATGCTTACAGAAGCAGGTTCAGGGCATCCTGGTGGGTCTCTTTCTTCAACAGAAATAATGACAGTCCTTTATTTTTTTGAGATGAATCATAAACCGGAAAATCCACAATGGCAAGATAGAGATAGATTTATACTTTCTAAAGGTCATGCTTGTCCTGTTTTATATGCAGCACTTGCAGAATCCGGATATTTTCCTGTAGAAGAATTAAAAACACTTAGAAAATTAGGAAGCAGGCTTCAAGGACATCCACATAGATTAAAAACACCTGGAATAGATATGTCTTCTGGTTCTTTGGGACAGGGTTTGTCTGTGGCAAATGGATTAGCTCTTGCATCTAAACTTGACCAAAAGTCGTATAGAGCATATTGTCTTATGGGTTGTGGAGAGGTTCAGGAAGGTTCTGTATGGGAAGCTGCAATGGCTGCTGCACATTATAAATTAGATAATATTTGTGCTATAATTGATTATAATCAGTTGCAGATAGACGGACATGTTGAAAAAGTAAAAGGTATTGCACCATTAGCAGATAAATGGCGTGCATTTAATTGGAATGCAATAGAAGTAAATGGCCATTCAATTCCAGAACTTATAGATGCATTTAAAAAAGCAAGAGAAACAAAAGGTAAACCGTCTATTCTTATTGCACATACTATAAAAGGTAAAGGCGTATCTTTTATGGAGAATAAACCTGAATGGCATGGAGTAGTACCTACAAAAGAACAAACTGAACTTGCATTAAAGGAACTTGAAGTTGTCCTTTCTTAAAGAAGGTAGTCGCAGGCTTTAGCCTGCGCAGAAATGGTAGCTACAGGAGTCCGCTTGTAGAAAACGCAGGCTAAAGCCTGCGGCTACCAAAAATAAAATATTTTTTAAAGGAGAAAAATTATGATGGAAATGAGATTAGCAAGAGAAGCTTTTGGAGATATGTTAGTTAAACTTGGAAAAACAAATAATAATATAGTAGTAATGGATGCTGATTTATCTAAGTCTACAATGACGTGGAAGTTTGCAAAGGAATTCCAAGAAAGATTTTTTGATATGGGGATAGCAGAACAAGATATGACTGCAACAGCAGCAGGTTTGGCACTTGCTGGCAAAATACCATTTATAGCAACTTATGGTGTGTTTCTTCCAGGAAGATGCTGGGATCAGGTTCGAATTTCAATATGCTATGCTAATTTAAATGTCAAAATAGCTGTTGCTCATGGTGGAGTTTCTGTAGGACCAGATGGTGCTACTCATCAGGCACTTGAAGATATATCTTTGTTAAGATGTTTGCCGAATATGACAGTTTTAGTACCGGCAGATGCTGTTGAAATGGAAAAATGTATGGCTGCTATCGTAGAATATGTAGGTCCTGTTGCTATAAGATTCGGAAGAGAAAAAGTACCGGTTATAACATCTGCTTCTACTCCATTTGTAATTGGCAAATCAACTGTTTTAAGAGAAGGCAAAGATGTTACAATTATCGGTATTGGTTCTCTTATGCTTTATGAAGCAATGTTAGCTGCAGATGAACTTGCAAAGAAAAATATAAGTGTTCGGATAATAAATATGTATAGTGTTAAACCTATAGATAAAGAAGCAATAATTAAAGCTTGTGAAGAAACAAAAGGTATAGTTACAGTGGAAGAGCATACTGTAATGGGTGGGTTTGGCAGTGCAGTAGCAGAAGTTGTAGTGCAGAACAAACCTGTGAAGATGCGGTTAGTTGGTACACAAGACAGATTTGGAGAATCAGGCAAACCAGCAGAACTTCTGCAGGAATTTGGTTTGACTTCACCTTTTATCCAAAAAGCCGTATTAGAAGTTCTAAAATAATACGTAATAATTCAGTGATGGTAAAAGAATGCATGTCATTCCCGCATGTATTAAGCGGGAATCCAGAGTCTTGTTTTACAAATATTTTAAAGACACTGGATTCCTGCTGTCGCAGGAATGACAATTCATATGTTTATCAATGACTTACAACTACTAAATTGTTGCACTAATACGTTAGCCTATAAATAAATCCAAAATCCACCTTACGAAAAAACTTGACATTTTTAATGTTTTGTAGTATATTATGGTTATGAGTGCACGCACTAAGAAATTATTCAAAAAAAATAAATTAGATTCTCATTATAACCCTAAAATATTCACAGATACAGAACCACTTTATATGCAACTTAAAAAAGCTATTTTGGAAGATATTAAGGATAAAAAAAAAGGATATAAAATCCCAGGGGAAAGAGGATTGATTGATAAATACAAAGTAAGTATTACAACTGTGCGAAAAACAATTTCTTTGCTGGAACAGGAAGGTGTAGTTATAAGACGTCATGGACTTGGGACTTTTGTTTGCAATAGTAAAATTCCAGTTCAGGGGAAAATTTTTAGGGTGCATTTAGGAATGCATTATACACCCGACAAAATTTTTCACAATGAGGTAGTTGAACAATTTCAGAAAAAATATAATAATATTAAAATTATTTCTGCAGAGGGCTTACCTTATGATAGAGTTGATTATAGTGATGTAGATGTAGTTCAATACGCCAGAATATTTGATAAAAATAATGTCCAGGATTTTTTACCATTAAATGATATATATAGCACTAAATTTATAGAAAACGAACTCAATATAAAAAGGTTTAGTCCGAAAATCTGGAATGCAATGAAAATTGATGGAAAAATCTATGGTGTTCCAAGAGTGTATTCTCCATTAGTTATGTTTTATAATAAAAAGCGATTTGATGAAGAGAAAATAAAATATCCTTCACAAAATTGGAATTGGAATACATTTATGGATTACACTATAAAGTTGACAAATGTTAAAAAAGGGAAATATGGCTGTGCTATGTTGCCATATATGGTGAATTTACTGCCTTTTTTGTGGCAAAACAATACCAATTTTGTTGCAGAAGATGGCACAATTACTCCAGATGGCGTAGAGGCTATGAAGTTTTTTATTGATATTTTTAATATTTCACCTGTCCTTCCAAATGAAAGATGGGGGATGTTTGAATTGTTTGACAAATTCATACAAGGTGAGTTTGCAATGTTTCCTTGGACAAGTTCATTTTTATGTTATCTAAAAAATAAAGCACCAGATAAAAAAATAGGTATATTACCGCTTCCACAAAAGAAGAAAAAAGTAACTTTATTTAGCATAGAAGTATATTGTATAAGCAAATTTACCAAACACCCCAAAATAGCATTTGATTTTGTTAAAACACTGACAAATTCTGATAGCCAGTTACGGCTTTCGAATCTTGGTAGATTTTTTGTAGCAGATGAAACTGTACTAAAACCAGATGTTGATGAAATTTTTTCTAAAGAACTCAAATACAGTAAGATGTCTTCATTAGCTGGAAACAAACAAATAGAAAATATCATCTATAATTTTTTTATGAATCTCCATAAAAATAAAAACTTTGATATAACAAAAGAGTGTAAACAATTAGAGAAAGAATTAAATTTTGTATTTCAACTTCAAAATAATAAATTCAAACCCATAAATTTTTATGGTTAGTGAGTTCTCCCTCTTTGGAAAAGAGGGGTAGGGGAGATTTAATACCATAAGCTGGAGGTAGACAAAGTATGAATGATAGACTAAAAGTTATGATTAGTTCTATTTTTATGGTTACACTGCTTTTTTCAGTCGTTACATTGGGATTTGTCAATGCACAGGAAGTTGAAACGCAAAAAGATATATATATTATTTCCGGAGAAACAGGGCTTGCTTCTGGTTGGGCATTTTCAAGCCCAAAATTCTGGGGAACTATTACAACTGAAAACAGGGAAATAGTAAAAAAAGGGACAGCTGTATCTTTTTTAATTGATATTCATCCTGAGACTGGGAAAGCTTTTAGTGGCTCAACTTTTTATGATAAAGACACTAAAGGATTTTCAAATGCAATACAGCTTGCGAAGTCTTATTTAGAAAATGGAGTATTAAGTTTTTATATAAATGGCGGGAAAGATATAGTAGGACGGTTTCAAGGGGGACAGAAAGTCATGGTGGTTTATGAATTTCTTAAACGTGACAATACAAAATATCTACCTAGATCAGGTGAATATTCTAAATATATAGCAATAGACAAATATTTAGAAGGAGAAAGTATAGATAATGATCCTGATACATGGCAGGAAGTGAATATTCCTTTAAAGTTATATTTGGACAAAGTTAATATTGATGAAATTATAGGGATTGTAAGTTTTTCTTTTCAGTTTTATGGTGGTTCTACTCCCCAATCAGGTATTTATATTACTGATGTCAAAATTTCTTTTAGAGAACAACAGGATGTTAAATCCAAAGGAAAAAAAGTATATAGTAAATTAGAAGAAGATGCATATTTTTCTGAATTCAAAGATTTAGATAAAAATATTCTTATGCCTACTGAAATAAAAATAGAAGGAGCTAATTATATTGTTTCTGGTAAGCCAAGGTTTCTTACAGGGGCACAATATTCAGGGCAGATAGCATCAAGCATTGAGTCGCCAACAACACCGGGATATGCAGAAAAACACAAGTGGATATATGAAAAAGTGATGGGATATGAAGAAGCACAAAGATTAGGTTTTGATACATTAGGTTTTTTCTCTTCAAATGGCTGGATGGAAAAGTATGATACTAAACTCACATTTTGGGAAAGTAGAGAGTATAAGGAGAGTGATCCCAGACAAGATAGATTTATTAAAGAAATCAAATTGCCTATTTATGTTGATTTTTCAATGCCTTCATGGGGAGGTGGAAGATTATCTACGACTAATTTAATACCTGAGAAAGCTAAATCAGATTTAAAATTAGGACAACATTGGTTGTCTTATGATCCGGATAACGAAGATGGAATGAAAGTTTATAAATCAAAATGGGAATACGGGACAAAAAAGATTGTAGAATTTGGAGCAAAGCCACTTTTTTATGAATTGTTTAATGAGCCATCATATTTTTGTGAATGTGATGAAAATCGCAAAAAATTTGCTGTATGGTTAGATGCGAAATATAAAAATATAGAAGAGCTAAATAAAATGTGGAATACAAAATATTCATCTTATGAAGAAGTTAGTAAATTTAAGAGTAAACTTGAAAATATAGGATTATATGTTGACTACACAAAATTTTTAGAGGATAGATTTGTCCAAATAAACAAAGAGGGTATAGAAACGATAAAAGCAATAGATACAAGAAAAGATGTTCAGGTTACATGTCAGCCAATGGGTGGCGAAGCAATAAATGCACATACATCATCATATAACTACTATAAAATGAGTAAAATTTTTACGACAATACAGACTCCTACAGGTGCAGGCCCAGAGCGTTATGGAATGGGTTTAAAAGGACCAACAAAAGAACTTATTGATGTCCCTATGCAAAATTCAGGAGCAATAAGTAGTAGCTTAACAATGAGTATATTAAGAAGCATTGCTCCAAATAAGCCAATAGTAGATGGAGAGATGTCATATCCGTTACCTACACGAGAAGGGATGAGAAATGCATTTTGGAACGTTATGATGCGAGGAGAAAATGCAGGGTATCTTTTTGTATGGACAAGAAGAGCATGGGACTGGAATCCAAAAACTGTTGAAGCAGGTATAGATTTAGCTAGACGTTTTCCATATATGATATTAATTCCTTATGCATATCCGACTTCGTCATTGCCTGGCATTTTAGATTTCAAGAAAGAGATGTTGTTAGTAGATGATATAGTAGTTCCAAGACCCAAAGGAGTCCAAGCAGAAATAGCATATTTACATTCATACTCATCCAGAAGATTTTCTTATATTTCCAAAGAGCCAACAATGGTGGAAGAGATGATGAATTATTATGCTGCATTGGAATATAGTCATTATCCTTTTGATACAATACTTGATGAACAAATCAGAGATGAGAATATCCAGAAGAAGTATAAAGTAATAGTTGCAGGTGGTATAAATTATGTAGAGCCAAAAGTACGGGAAAATCTTGAGAATTTTGTCCAAGACGGCGGAATTTTAATCTTAGGCCTGGATACAATAGCAAATGACGAATACGGGCATGTCCTATACCCGAACGAAGTGAGTGGTGTAGGGTGGGCAGGAGTAAAAGTTGGAGTAAGCAAACAATCTAAAGTAGAAGACATAACATTGCAAATACCTCAGACAAATTTAATAGAAGGTAAAATACGTGGATTATTAAACAGAGATGTAGATGTTCAAACAGCAGAAGTTATAGGAAAGGCATCAGATAAATCTGTTATTACAATGAAGACACAGGGAAAAGGTAAGATTTATTATATAGGAGGATTATTTAGAGATTATCATTTAATGTCAATACTTGTAAGTATATTAGAAAAAGAAAAAATCAATACACCAGTTCAGGTAGTAGATAAAGAAAACAAATTAGTGCCAAATGTAGAGATGGTATTAGTAGATAGAGGCGATACAAAAGCAGTATTTCTATGGAATTGGGATTTGTATACAAAGTCAGGCAAAGTAATAATTCCCGGTAATTTCATAAAAGGCAGTGTTTATGTGTTAGAACCATTAGAAGGCAAATTGGCTCTAAGCCCAAGCGGTTCAAAACAATGGAGTAGTAAAGAATTACAAGAAGGAATATGGACAATACTTCAACCGCAAAATAGAGTGGTAATAGTATTTTCTAAGAACCAATGGAATAAAACAAAGCTTAATGAGGTTACACAGAATTTAATAGTAAAGGAATATGAAAAAATAGCAATGGAAGAAAAAAATAAAGAAGAAGAACGAAAGACAGTTGAGACAGAAGAAGAGAAGAAGCGAAACTTTACAGTTAATCCTAATAATTGTTGGACTGTAGATATAAGGGGATGGACGAATCGTGAATTTATGGACCAGGTGGAAGGAGATGCAAAAGGAGGTTGGACTGACCAGGGAAGGCAAAATAGTTTAGAAGAAATAGGAAATGGAATGCAGACATTTTTAAATGTACCATTTGATATAATTAGGCCTGATATGAATAAGGATACATCTTGTATAGTGATGAGTTCAAAATCAATGAAAGGCGGTATAGAGAAAGTTGCAGGCATACCAGTAAACAGACAGGCAAAGAAGTTGTTTTTTTTACATGTATCTGCGTGGACTGCTGATGGAAATTCACACAAATATATAATAAATTATTCTGATGGAACGAAGATAGAACAGGATATTTTAGCAAATTTCAAAAAGCCAGAAAATGCGCAAATAGCTGATTGGTGGAAGCCAAAAGATTTGAATGATAAAGTTCGTGTAGGATGGAAAAACAGCAAAGATAGAGGATTATATATTTATGAATGGACAAATCCAAATCCAGAAAAAGTTATTACAAGTATTGATATAGAATCATATACAGGTCAAATAATTCCAATAATAGTAGCAATTACTGGAGAAAAATTATAAAATAATATTGTAGTTGCTGATTTATCAGCAGTTTTAATTTTGTCCGCCTATGCGGACGACTACAATTTACTATATAGGAGGTGGACTTATATGTCTACAAAAGTAAAAGTAGTAATGGGAATAGTAGTAGTTTTTGGTTTTTTTATAGCAAGGAATATATTGGCTCAGGAACAGGTTTATATTATTTCTGGGGAAACAGGGCTTGCTTCTGGCTGGGCATTTTCATCTCCGAAATTCTGGGGAACTATTACGACTGAAAACAAGGAAGTAGTAAAAAAAGGAACAGTTGTATCTTTTTTAATTGATATTCATCCTGAGACAGGAAGGCCTTTTTGTGGTTCAAATTTTTTTGATAAAGATACTAAAGAATTTTCAAATGCAATAATGCTTAAAAAGTCTCAGTTAGAAGATGGAGTTTTAAGTTTTTATATAAATGGTGGAAAAGATATATCAGGTCGTTTTCAAGGAGGACAGAAATTTATGATAATGTGTGAATTTCTTAAACGTGACAATACAAAATATACACCTAAAGATAAAACAGGTCAATATTCCAACTATATAGCAATGGACAAATATTTAGATGAAGGAACTATAGATAGTGATCCTAATACCTGGCAGAAAGTAGCTATTCCATTAGAAGTAATTTTTGATGCATTGCGTCCACCTTTAGAAGAAATAATTGGTATAGTAAGTCTTAGTTTTCAATTTATGTACGACAAACCCCAATCCGGTATTTACATTACTGATGTTATGATATCTTCCGGAAAATAAATTATTAGGTATGAAAAAAAATGTTTTGTTTATAATGGTGGATCAGGTAATAGCAAATACTCTTGGTTCTTATGCTGGAATTTGTCAGACACCTAATACAGATAATTTATCCAAAGAGGGAGTAACTTTTGATAATGCGTATACTCCGTTATCTATTTGTTCTCCTGCAAGAGCATCTATTTTTACAGGCAAGCTTCCACACAGACATGGCATTTTATATAATACTACAACACAACCGTATGGCAAGAGTGAAATAGATGATGAGAAAAGTGTTATAACGCATTATCTTTTAAATGCAGGTTATAAATGTGGATATGTAGGTAAATGGCATATAGGAGTAAATAAAGGGCCGCGTGAATATGGTTTTGAAGGGACAAAGCATGCTGGTTATGGATTACCTGATTTTGTTGAAGATTACGATGAATTTTTAAAAGAACAAGGGCATTTTGGATGGGATACAATACAAATAAAAAATCCAATAGGAGAAACAGATTTTTCTCAAAAAACTACGTGGCTGTTACCTGAACTGACAAAAGAAGTAAATTGTGGTAACCTATATTCAGGAGTGATAGATTTACCAACAAATCTTACAGAATCTGGTTTTGTTGCTGCCAGAACCATAGAATTGCTTAAAAAATATAAAGACAAGCCATTTTTTATAACAGCAGCATTTTGGGGGCCGCATCATCCTGCTTTTCCTTCACCTGAATTTGCAGGAATGCACAATCCTGAAAATATACAGGAATGGAAAAATTTTCGTGATGATCTTTCTAATAAACCACATATACAAAAAAGATACATAAAATATTTACATAAAAGTTTATCTGCAAAAGGATGGAAATTATGGCAGAAAATAATTGCAGCACATTTTGATTTTATGTCTATGATAGATTTTCAGATAGGGAAGATACTTAATGAATTAAAAAATCTTGGACTTGATAAGAATACAATAGTAATTTTTACATCTGATCATGGTGATACACTTGGATGTCATAATGGTTTATGGGATAAAGGACCGTATATGTATGAAGAAACATATAAAGTTCCATTGATAATCAGAGCAGGTGAAAATATTGTCCAAAACAGATGTTCATCTTTTGCAAGTAATATGGATATATTTTCTACAATATTGGATATTTGTGAGGTTTCTAAGCCGAATGATATTGATTCTTGTAGTTTGCTTCCAGTAATTGAAGGCAGGCAGGAGAAAGCCAGAAAAAATGTAACAGGCCAATTCTATGGATTTGACATTCGCGGTATGCACTTTCAAAATATGATAAGATTTGAAAATTATAAATATATTTTTACTCCATCTGATATTGATGAATTATATGATTTAAATAATGATCCTTATGAGTTAAACAATTTAATAGATAATCCAAAGTATACAAAAATCTTAAAAGAATTGAAACTACATCTTTATCAGGAAATGAAAACCAGCAAAAATCCTTTTGCAGATTTTTCTCATAAACTTATGGGATTATAATGGTTTTATGATTTGGAGGAGATTCCCCAAAATTTGATTGCGAAATGATGTAAGCTCTTTAAAATCAAGTAAAAACAAGAAATAAGAAGTGGAAAGAAGAAATCGATAAAATGGTAGATTGTTTTTTTATGTCATTCTGAACGAAGTGAAGAATCTTGTTTTAAAAGGACTTTTAAAGATAGATTCTTCGGCTAAAGCCTCAGAATGACAAAACAACAGGTAAGTTTTAAAAATGGGGAAACTCCACATGATTTGCTATTGACACAAACATAATTTTCAAATAAAATTAAAGCACTATTATGAAATGGATTATACTCAAAGATACGGATAAAAAAATAACTGGAGAAGTTGAAAAAATCAGTGGCCAAGTTGTTGCAAATTGTTATCAATGTGGCAAATGCACAGCAGGTTGTCCTTTGGCTTATGCTATGGATTTGGGGCCTACCCGTTTTATTAGAATTTTGCAATTAGGAGTAACAGAAGAGATAAAAAAAAGCAATACACCTTGGTTTTGTATTTCCTGTGAAACCTGTACTACAAGATGCCCAAGAGAAATAGATATCGCAAAGTTAATGGATGCTACCAGAATTGTTTCTCAAAATGGCGAGTTTAAACCAAGAGAATTAAGAATAGCTATATTTGATAAAATTTTTACAAAATTAGTTGAAGTTTTTGGCAGGCCTCCAGAATTTTTACTTGGAGCATTAAATAATGCACTGACTTTTAATTTGTTTAAAGATGTTTTGCTTTTTCCAAAGATGTTTATTAAAGGCAAATTGCCTATATCTTTTTCACGTGTCAATAGTAAAGCTGTCCAACAAATTTTTGAGAAATCGAAATCCCGTTAGAAAGGAATATTTAAGTGAAATTTGCATATTTTCCCGGATGTTCTTTGCATTCAACTGCAAAGGAATATGATGCTTCCACCAAATTTGTATGTGGCAGATTAGGCATTGAACTTGTGGAAATTCCAAATTGGGTTTGCTGTGGAGCAACACCAATTCATAGAACTAATGCACTTGCAAGTATTGCACTGCCTGCCAAAAATCTTCTATGGGCTCAAACTGAAAATTTACCTGTTGCTGCTCCTTGTAGTGAATGTTTTTCTAGACTAAAATTAGCAAATCTTGAAGTTGCAGAAAATGAAGAACTAAAGAAAAACGTTTCTGAAGTTTTGGGCGAAACTTATGAAGGCAATGTAGATATTTACCATCTGCCCCAGGTTATAATTGAAAAAATAGGGTTAAAAGAAATTGAAAAAAAAGTTGCAAAAAAATTGTCAGGTTTAAAAATCGCTTCTTATTATGGATGTTTGTTAACACGCCCGCCTAAGGTTGCAACATTTGACCGAATTGAAGACCCACAGTTTTTAGATAATCTTGTTTTATCTTTGGGAGCTGAATCTGTGAATTGGGCATATAAAACAGAATGTTGTGGAGCTACTTTTTCGCTTTCTAAAAAAGAGTTGGTTTTAAAATTAACAAATGATATATTACAAAATGCTTATGATGAAAAAGCGGATTGTATTATGGTTGCTTGTCCGCTTTGTCATTCAAATTTAGATTTAAGACAGAAAGAAGTTGAGAAAAAGTATAAAGTTAAATATAATTTACCTGTTTTTTATTTCACACAGCTTATAGGTTTGAGTATGGGAGCAGATATAAGAGGATTGGGCTTGAAAAGGCATATGGTATCTGCTGAAAAATTGTTATCCTCAAAAGGATTAATATAAACTATGGCTAGAGTTGGTGTGTTTATTTGTGATTGTGGAGTGAATATTGCGTCTACAGTTGATGTTCCAAAAGTTGTGGAATATGCTATGACATTGCAAAAAGTTGCAATAGCAAAAGAATACAAGTATATGTGTTCTGATCCCGGACAAAACTTAATACTTGATACTATAAAAGAATATAAACTTGATAGAATTGTAGTTTCTTCCTGTTCACCAAGAATGCATGAGCTGACATTTAGAATTTGTGTTAATAAAGGAAAAATAAATCCGTATTATTTTGAAATGGCAAATATCCGTGAGCAATGTTCATGGGTGCATCAGAAAGATAAAGAAGCTGCAACTAAAAAAGCAATGAAGCTTACGGAAATAGCAGTTGCGAAAGTGCTTCGCAATGAGCCACTTTTTCCTCTTTATTCACCTGTAATAAAAAGGGCGCTTGTAATAGGCGGTGGAATAGCAGGAATACAGGCGAGTCTTGATTTAGGTGATGCGGGTCATGAAACTGTTATTGTAGAAAGAGAGTCTTCAATAGGCGGAAGAATGTCGCAGCTGGACAAAACATTTCCAACATTAGATTGTTCACAGTGTATACTTTCTCCTAAAATGGTTGCAGTTGCACAAAATAAAAATATAAAAATTTATACTTATGCTGAAGTTGAAGAAGTTCAAGGATATGTTGGAAATTTTACTGTTAAAATAAGAAAAAAAGCTCGCTATGTTGATATGGTTAAATGCACAGGTTGTGGTGTTTGCACACAAAAATGTCCGGCAAAAACTTCCAGTGAATTTAATGAAAAAACTGGAGACAGAAAAGCAATTTATACTCCGTTTCCTCAGGCTGTGCCAAATGTTCCTGTAATAGATAAAAATAATTGTATATATTTTCTTAAAGGAAAATGTAAAGTTTGTGAGAAATTTTGTCCATCAAATGCAATAATTTACAATCAGGAAGATGAAGTTGTTGAAGAAAAATTTGGGGCAATTGTTGTAGCTACTGGCATAGATATTTATGACCATTCAAATTATGGTGAATATGGTTATGGAAAATATAAAAATGTACTAAGCGGTTTGCAATTTGAGAGAATGGTTAGCTCATCTGGTCCAACAGATGGCCATATTTTAAGGCCATCTGATCAGGAAGAACCAAAAGATGTAGTATTTATTCAATGCGTTGGAGCCAGAGATCCTTCAAAGGGACAGGATTATTGCGCAAGAGTTTGCTGTATGTGGACAGCAAAGCAGGCTATACTTTTAAAAGAACATTTGCCTAATTCCAGAGCGTATATATTTTATATTGATATAAGAGCTTTTGGAAAAGGCTATGAAGAGTTTGTTAGACGTGCGCAGGTTGATTATCAGGTAACATATTTACGTGGCAGAGTTTCACGTATATATGAAAAGGGCAAAAAACTAAGAGTATTAGGAACTGATACATTAGCAGGCGGACAAGTAGAAATAGATGCTGATATGGTAATTTTAGCAGATGCTATGGTTCCAAAGTATGATTCAGTTAAAGTTGCACAGACACTTGGAATACCGTATGATACTTATCGTTTTTTTACAGAGCTTCATCCAAAACTTGCTCCTGTTGAAACAGTTACATCTGGAATATTTTTAGCAGGCGCTTGTTCTGGTCCAAAAGATATTCCGGATACAGTAGCACAAGCTGGAGCTGCTGCTGCAAAAGTCTGTGCTTTATTTTCAAAAGACAATATAGAAATCGAGCCAACAATAGCTCAGGTTAATTTCTCGCTTTGTTCAGGATGTGAGACCTGTAAATTAGTGTGTCCATTTAATGCAATTGAAATGCGGGAAAGAGAAATCAGAAGAGGCGTAAAGCGTTCAATAGCAAATGTTATAGAATCAGTATGCAGAGGATGTGGAACCTGTGTTGGATCTTGTTATTGCAAAGCCATAGATTTAAGAGGTTTCAGAGATAAACAAATAATGGCAGAATTAGAAGCCGTATGTATAGAATAAAATAATATGAATAATTGGGAACCTAATATAGTTGGATTTTTGTGTAATTGGTGTAGTTATGCTGGGGCTGATCTTACTGGTTTATCCAGAAAGGAATATCCGGCAAATATAAAGATAATAAAACTTCCCTGCACTGGAAGAATGGATCCAATGTTTATAATTGAAGCTTTTAAACTTGGTGCAGACGGTGTTTTAGTATCAGGATGTCATCCTGGGGATTGCCATTATAACAAAGGCAATCTTTATTGGCAGAGACGGTTTTTAGTTGTAAGTGAACTTCTGAATAATTTTGGAATTGATAAAAACAGGTTTTTTGCAAGCTGGGTATCTGCATCTGAAGGAGTAAAATTTTCAGAAGTAGTAAAAAATGTAACAGAAAAAATAAGAGAATTAGGACCATTGACAAAATGACCTGAAAGGTCATTCCTGAAATAAATTCAGGACAAGCTCTGAACTTATTTTTTGTCATCCTGAACTTGTTTCAGGATCTAATGAGATGCCGAAACAAGTTCGGCATGACAAGTTTTTGGGTAAAAAAGATCCACTTTAATAATTTATGACTATACAAGAAACAGCACAAAATTTATTAACTGAGAAAAAAGTGGATTGTATAATAGGATACGAACAGGGATTTGATGATGTTCATCCTATGCCTTGTATAATTTTTTCTCCTGATTCTGTAAAAAAACTGATATTCAATAGTAATTGTTTTCATAATCTTTCAAAGTATGTATTAAAAGTAAGAGGTAAAAAAATAGGTATATTTGTAAAAGGTTGTGATTTGTTTTCTTTGCGGGAAATCATAAAAGAACATCAGGTAAACAGGGAGGATTTAATCATAATAGCACTTACCTGTGATGGTATAAAAGACAGACAAGCTGTTAAGCAAAATGAAGACAAATTAGCAGCTAAATGTAAACACTGTGGGGTTAAAATTCCCAAAGAAGATGTGGATTATATAATAGGTAACGAGAAAATTAAGCAGATAACACAAGAAGAACTTGCAGACAAAGAATTACTTGCAAAACTTGAAGAATTGGAAAAATTGACTCCCGGAAAGCGTCTTGAATTCTGGAAAAAACAGTTTGAAAAATGTATAAGGTGTTACGCTTGTAGGGAAGTGTGTCCTGCTTGCTATTGCCCTGAATGTTTTGCAGAGTGCACACAGCCCAAATGGATAAATACTAATGTTAGTCCTATGGAAAATATAATGTTTCATCTTATAAGAACACAACATGTATTTGGCAGATGCACAGATTGCCGTGCTTGTGAACTTGCCTGTCCTGTTGGTATACCTTTGAGTTTAATTACAGCAAATTCACTAAAAATGGCAAAAGAATTATTTGATTATGTCCCTGGTGCAGATATAACAACTTTGCCTCCACTTGAAACATTTAAGCCAGGAGAAGAATTTGACAAAATGTTATGAACTATATAATTGAAAAAAATCAGGTAAAAACATTATTGGACAAAATTTCTGCAGGTTATGAAATATTTGCGCCTGTATTGCATAATGGTTTACCTGTGTTTGAGCATATTACTGAAACTGACAAAGTTTTAAGTGATGTTTATACTGTTAATTCACCTAAAGGTGTTGTATTCCCACAAACTGAAGTGTTGCTTAAATTTAATTTGGCAAAAAACAAAGTTGATTTAAAAGAACTCGAGGAATCTAACAAAAAAATACTTATATGGGGAGCAAGAGCATGTGATGCTGTTGCTTTTGAAATATTAGATAAACTTTTTAATTGGGCAAATTACAAAGATGAATTTTATTTTAATAAACGGGATAAAGCGACAATTATAAGTTTCTCATGTATTAATCCACCAGATAGTTGTTTTTGCACTTCAATTGAAAAGGGACATCCATTTTCCAAACAGGGTTCAGATTTATTATTAACTGAAGTCCAAGATGGGTATTATATTCAACAAATAACTAAAAAAGGCGAGGAGTTTTTAAACGAAATAAAATCTGTTTTAAAACCTGCATCTGCTGATGTTGAAAAAGAGATAGAAAAATTGGCAAAAGAAGCAGAAAACAAAATTAAGAGAAAAATAAATACAAAAGAGATTAAATCAAAATTAGATGTTTCATTTGAAAGCAAATATTGGGATGAAGCAAGTTTTCCGTGTGTGAATTGTGGTGCTTGCACTTATGTTTGTCCTACTTGCTATTGTTTTGATATAGCGGATAATTTAGCTAAAACTTCAGGAGAACGTGTTAAAACATGGGATTCTTGTATGTTTGCTAATTTTACAAAAATGGGTGGTGGAGTAAATCCAAGAATTGATCCAAAAAGAAGATTCAGGCAGAGATTTAATCACAAATTTAAATATTTTGTAGAAAATATGGGGGAGCCCCTTTGTACAGGTTGTGGCAGGTGTATAAAAAGTTGTCCTGTAGGCATAGACATACGAAAAGTATTAACGGAGGCCCAATGAAGGAAAAAGATATATACAAACCGCATTTAATGACTGTAGATTATATAAAACAGGAAACTCCTGATGTTAAGACTTTCAGATTTATTTTTCAGGATACTGAAGCAGGGCAAAAATTTTCTTTTTCTGCAGGGCAATTTCTGATATTGTCTGTATTTGGAGTAGGCGAAGCAGTATTTACATTTGCAAATTCTCCAACAAGAAAAGGTTATATAGAGTGCAGTATAAAGAAAGTCGGCAAAGTTTCAGAGGCAATACACGATATTGAAATAGGGGATACAGTTGGTTTGCGTGGTCCTTATGGAAATTGTTTTCCTGTAGACAAGCTAAAAGGTAAGAAATTATTATTCATAGGTGGTGGAATAGGTTTGGCTGCATTAAAATCTTTACTTGAATATTCAATTGATATGAAACAGGATTTTAAAAGCAGGTTTTTGCTGTATGGAGCAAGAAGTCCACAGGATTTATGTTATAAAGAATCGCTACCTGTTTGGCAAAAAGAAGGTGAGATGGATGTTTTTCTAACTGTAGATAAAGGAGATAATGAGTGGAAGCAAAAAGTGGGATTAATTCCAACTGTTCTAAAAGAATTAAACCCAACACCATTAGATACTATTGCAATTACTTGTGGCCCGCCAGTAATGATTAAATTTACTGTTGTAGCATTAAAAGATTTAGGTTTTTCAGATGATGATATTGTTACTACTCTTGAATTAAAAATGAAATGCGGTCTTGGAAAATGTGGAAGATGTAATATAGGCAGCATTTACGTATGCAAAGACGGACCTGTTTTTACATACAAGCAAATGCTCGCTTTACCGGATGAATATTAAAAATGAAATGTTGCGATAGATGTCTACAAATTAACAATTGTATTACAAAATGGGTTCGTGGTGAAAGAGGCGAATCCGATGTATGTTGTGATGAATGTCCTAATTATCAAGATTGCCTAAAACAAGAAATAGAAAAGCGCCAGCAAAAATAACTATTCACTGAAAGATGTCATTCTGAGGTGAAACCGAAGAATCTCGTTTTAATATTTTCCGTATTGAATTATTGAATCATAAAGTGTGAGTATATTTTCAATAGGTGTGTCAGCTTGAATATTATGTGTTGTGCATATTATAAATTTTCCATTTGGGGCTAAAGTTTTAATTCTGTCTTTTACTTCTTCAATAACATCTTCTTTTGTTCCAAGTGGTAAAGTTTTTTGTATGTCAATTGAACCATGAAAACATAATTTATTTCCAAAAGATTCTTTTAGTTTTTGTGGAATCATTTTATCAGCTCGCACCTGAATAGGATTTAAAATATCTATTCCTATTTCTATTAAATCCGGTATTAACTCAAATATTGCACCGCAGGAGTGAAGCATAACTTTCAAACCATAATTTTTTGCAAGTTTAATATGTTTTATCAGGTGAGGTTTTATTAATTTATGCCACAATTTTGGAGATATCAATAAACTATTTTGTGTTCCAAAATCATCACCCATCATAAAAATGTCAATTTTGCCTTTTCCTGCTTCAAATATTCGTTTATTAACTTCAAGATAAAAATTGGTTACTTTTTCAAATAGTTTTTGAGCTAATTCTTCATTTTCATATAAATCAAGAAGTATTTGTTCCATTCCTCTTAAATAAATTCCAGCGTGCAGAATTGATGTTCTATTGGTTCTGTCTCCAACAGCTATTGTGGCATAGTTTTTATATTTAGATAATTGTGCGTTAATATTTTCGTAGTTATAACAGTTTGGATTTGGCCAGTTATAATTTTCAATATCATCTATAGAAGTAAAATCAGCCAAAGGACTTTTTATTACTTCCTCATAAGACCCATTTTTTACAATCTGATTTTTTCTTATTATTCCCCACAGGTCTTTATAACTTCCATCAGGATATACTTCAAGTTCAGGGCCGTTATACTCAGGGAAAATATATCTAAAGTCAACATTGAATTTTTCTAAAAGCTGGTCATAATTAGAAAACTTGAAATAGTTTATCAGTTTTTCTGTTATTTCTTTTGTTCCCCAGTAATCAATAGGTATTCTATCTGGTTCTTTACCATTAATAGAAATAAGTGCCCGTTCTTTTGAAGTTAATTGCATATTATAAATATTATGTATAAAACACCGAAAATGTCAATGATTTGAAAGGTCAAATTTTTAACATTTAAGGTTATACGATTATGGGGAATTTCACAGATTTGCAAATTCGCCTTGACAAAATTTGGGAATTGTAGTATACTCTGCATAGTGGTTAAGCGTTAAATCAATACATTATTATGCAAATAACTTTAAAGACATTGCATAGGAGGAAAAGATAAAAATAGAATATCGGTTTTTAATTTTATGTTTGTTGGGGTTGATTGTTAATTGTTTTGCAGAAAACAGAGAGATTGGTATTTTAACCAGTGAGCTTCGGGAAGGCTGGACCATAGCAAGTGTTTGGGGGGGGCTGGAGGTAAAGATAGATAATGGTATTTTAAGGACAGCGGTTAATGAAAGTACAAAACAATGGCCTGGTTTTGGACTAAAAGTTTGGGACAAAAAATTTACCATAATAATTAAGGATAAAAATGCATATTTATCTTTTTTAATAAATGGTGGTAATAATATCTATGGCCAGCATCAGGGTGGACATTATCTTATTATATATTTGGGTCCTTCTCAGATAGTTGACGGTATAAGAAAGTTTCTTAATAAATCTTGTCCTTTAGAATCGTATATTGACGCGAAAGTTATAGATGATGATCCCTTTACCTGGCAAAAAGTAAATATACCTATTTCTGATTTTGCGGAACATGAAGAAATAGATTTTATCCAATTTCAATATCAAAATCAACCAGTAGATGTTCAGATAAGGGATATTAAGATTGTTTTAGATAAAAGCGAGGTGGATACAAAATGATGAAGGTAAGATATTGGTTTTTAATTTTATGTTTATTCGGTTTAAATGTTAATAGTTTGGCAGAGAGTGCGAGGGAAATAGCACCTCCTGGTAAATTTTATATAGATTTTGAGAATGGAAATGATGCTAATTTTGGGACAAAAGAAAAACCGTGGAAACATCATCCATGGGATATGGAAGCTACAGGTACGGCAGCATCCATAGCAGGCAAACATACCTACTATTTAAAGCAAGGTGTTATCTACAGAGGAAGTTTAAAGGCTATGGAATCCGGAGATGAAGCTAATCCTATTCAATTAACAGTAGATCCTTTATGGGGAACTGGTGAAGCAGAAATTTATGGTTCTGAAAGATTTACTGGAGACTGGAAAAGATGTACAGATAAAGAAACTTCTGAAATCCCAGCGAATGGCAGATCAAAGACATGGTATAAAGAATTAAAAGGGGATTATCTTCCAAAGATGTTATATGAAATTAGAGATGGACGTATTATCAAAATAGACATTGCAAGGGAGCCTGACTGGGAGATTACAAATCCTGATGATCCTCAAGAGGGATGGTGGGAATGGACAAGAGGTATCATGGAATGTATAGTAGGTGTAGAAGATATATCTGGTTTTAAGGAAGGAGATTCTATAAATGCTACAGGTGAAAAAAGGGAGACAGAGGCAGAGCCAATTTTAGGGTTTGCCGGCGGGGGAGTTCAAATCCTTGAGGTAGGTCCAAATTGGTTAAGGTTAGCTGTAGAAGAGACAAAAACTCCAGAAAATGTAATACCTGAGGGAAAAGTATGGAGAAAGTTAGAAATTATTCCTGGGGCTGTGATAACTAATGGTAAGGTTAGTACACTAATCAAAGCGTTCGCAAGAAAAGATAATGAAGGGTTATCTTATTTGGATAAATCAAAAGATTGGAAAGAATTTTTAGGAAAAGGAGAAATGTTTTATAACCGTATGCAAGATGATGTACATTTAACACAAAATGATCCATGTTATTGGTTAGGGGCTACTGTTTGGGGTGAACGTGAGTCTTTCCCAAACGTTGTATGTGAGATAGTTAAAGGCTATAATCCTGAAAAACATGAACTATTATTTTCCGATAGATCATTTCGTAAATACTGCCGTTATTTTATTGAAAATATTCCTATACTTTTAGATAGTCCGAATGAATGGTATTATGATAAAAATAAACACCGTCTTTATGTCCGCCTTAAAGATGATCGCAATCCGAATGATTCAATTATTGAAGCGGCAAAGTATTACATTTTCCTTGATATTGATGGAAAGGAACATATTATGGTTGATGGGTTAAAAATACGATTTTTTAATACTATTGATTATGCTGATGAACAACTTTCCAAACAACATGCTTCTTTAAATGCTCGATGCCTTGCTCCGGTATTCAGAATAATGGGAGAAAGCAAGAATATTATTATTGCTAATTGTACGATTGAATACGCAGGTATGGGCATTATGATTTTTCCATACAAAGATGGACAGGTTTTAGATGGTTTTGAAATACGGAATAATATTATTCGAAACATAGATGATGGCGCTATTCATGCTACAGCAGGGTTTAATATATATTATCTAACTATCCCGGAAAAGGAATTATATGTACATCAGTTAAAAAATTGCCGAGTAAAACATATATTGATTACCGGTAATAAGATAAATAATTGTCAATTTCGTCAAAGAACTCCAGGAGCAATGGTAGGTGCAATTGCTGTAATAGGGGGAGAGATAGTAGAGATATCAAATAATGTTGTAGATTATGTAGCACTTGCAGGAATAGAAGTGCGATCAAAATATTTTTATGACGTTGGAGAAAATACTCCTTCTCGCCATATAAGTTTTTCTCCATTCTACAGGACGCTTGTTTATAGAAATATAGTTAAAAATAGTGTTATAAATATGGATGATATCGGAGGAATTGAGGCATGGTTCTATGGACCTACTTATATTTATAATAATATATCAGGAAATGCTGTAGGTGTTAAATATGCTCAACATAAACGAACTCAAATAATGGATTGGTTTCGGAGAAGATGCTGGGCCCCTTGTATTTATATGGATCACCAATATAAGGGATATGTCTTTAATAATATATTCTGGGGCAAGAATAACAAAGTAAATGATCCTATTTATAATGCAGCAGGTATACAGGAAGCAAATGGTTTTTTAAATTATGTATTTAATAATACTATTTACAATGTAGTATTAGGATTTCATAAATCGCAAACAGAACATAATAGATGTTATTATTTAAATAATCTGGTTATTGATTCAGGTAGCATGCTTTTTCTCCATGAACCACGTAATTCAAGCATTGAGCATGAAACGCTTGCATACGGATATAATCTTTTTGAAGGTTCACTCAGTGCATCATTTGGAATATTGGGTGGAGGGGGAGGTGGTATTACTTGCAATACGCTTAAACAATGGCAAGATATGTTAAAAGAGAAAAAAGCTATGATAAACGATACAGGGGAATCGATATTAACAAAACAAGTAGTAGATAAAGAAAGTCACAAATTTGAACTAAGTGAGAATTCTATAGCTATAGATAGCGCGAGGAAAATCTTTGTGCCTTGGGCGCTTTATAAAGTGACAGGTGAATGGGGATTTTATAAAATATATAGTAATCCAGAAAAGATTATTGATGAAAGTTTTCATTATTGGACAGATAACTGGAAGGGAATAAGAAATGATCTTCTTGGAATCGGTATTAATGAACAAAATTACGAGAAAGGTATACTTGAAGATTGGGTAGATGGTGCGCTCAAGTTTGATGGTAAAACACAGTATTGTTATATAAAAGATGGCAAAGGACTTGATATGGATACAAACAGTTTTTTGATTGAAGTTGTTGCTAATGTAAAGGAAGGTGTAATTGTATCAAAGATGTCGAGTGGTAGTAATAAAATAGGTTATTCATTGACAGTAGAAGCAGATGGAAAAATAAATATGAAGCTAAACTTTGGGAATATATCTTGCTTTCGCAAAAGCCTGAACTCTGTAAATGATGGAAAGTGGCATCACATATTGGTAGAGGTTGACCGAGAAAAAAAATCTATAAATCTTTTTATAGATGGTAATCTCTCAAATAAAGATTGGTTAGGCGAAATGGATAGCAAAGAAAGTCTATTAAACGATGGAGATTTTATAGTAGGTAAGTTTCAAGATAACAGTAATTTTCTTGATGGTATACTGGATTATTTGCGTATTTCTCGCGGGACATTAAAAGATGCAGAAACGACAATAAAAGAATTATACAAATGGGAATTTGATGGTCCATTTTTGAAGGATTTTTATGGGAATTCTGTTTATGGTAAATCACGAGATATTGGTGCTATTGAGTTTATAGGACAAAAGTAGTAGGTTATAACTATGAAAAAGAAAATCTATCTATCTATAATATTACATGCAAATATGTCGTATGACCGCTATACAAAACAGGTAATACAACGTTATTTTCCTGTAGGATATCGTAAAGTTATTGAAGAATTAAAGAAACATCCTAATATTACTGCTCATATAGATTTAAGTGGTGTGACGATTAGAATGCTACAACGTAATGCAAATGATATACTGGATGATTTTCGTACCCTTAACGAATGTGGTCAGATTGCATTAGCAGGTTGTCAGTATGCATGCAGTGTAAATATAAATACTGATGAACGTACGACTTTTGAAAGTATTAGAGTAGGTCTGGAAATCTTACGTGAAACTTTATCACCACAGGTAAAGGGATTTTTTCCTCAGGAGTTCTCATATCATTGCCAGTTGCCATGGATTTTGCGCCAATTAGGTGTTGAATGGGTTATACTTATGAGCCATTATGGTAGCCATTGGCCTGTGAGAGTGCGAGGTTTAGATGGAACTACTCTAAATGCAATTGCAAACAATGCAGAAGTTTCAAACTTAAGCCAACTTTGTGAACAAGCTTCTGATGGATCATTTTTACTTATTGGTAGTGATTTTGAAACTCCTACAGATTTAGGTGTTTTGGAAAAAAAGGTTCAGGAGATTAATGATACACAGAATGTAGAGTTATGCTTCAGTACTTTCCCCAGGTGGTTAGCTGAAAGGGGAATTCCAGAGAAAGTGATTGATTATATGCCTATAGGAAGTGGGTTTGAGCAACCTTTAGAGAGGGAAAGTTTTTCGCGATGGTTACTTAAGCCATTAGATATTAAAATGCGACAGCACATACTTTCGGCTATGGTATCATTACGTCGTGCTGAACTTATTACTGGAGTATTAAATCCTAAAAAAGTTGAAATAGATTTACCTATAGAACAAATTGTTTCACCAGCAGTTGATAATCCATGGGATACTATGTTTGAACATACACGGGAATTTGCAGAAGATGAGAAAAAGTATCTATATCGGCAGAATAAAAGTACAGCGCTTTCTTGTGCTTATCATCATATTCTTATTGGTACCAATTCGGATGCTATTGGTTGGGCATCATGGGAGCCACGTTTGCAACATCGTATTGGTGAACTTGAACGGGCACGGATATTAGGTAATGAGATAATGATGAAAGCGTTGGATAGCATAGCGAGTGATATAGTTGTGCCGGATACCTTGAAAGAGGCAGATAGATTTTTTCTTGCTTTTAATTCAACTCGTGCCAGAAAATCTGAGATTGTGATTAGAACGCTCTATCCTGGGAAATTACTAAGCCCATTAGGTGAAGAATTGCCGTGTAATATATATGCACAGGATATGGGATATATTGTCAAAGCCTTAGTTGCATTTCCTGATTATGGGTGGACATTATTAGGTTTTAAAAAAGATTCATTTATATCTGAATTATTTTGGAACTTAGGGAAAAAGATTACTAATAATTTTTATTCAGTTAGTATTGAAGGTTCATATATAAAACTACAAAAAGGTAAAATATCAGCAAAATTAAGTATCCCGGAGTTTAAATTGAAAGACCCTACAGGAGTTTCTCCTGCTGAGTGTATTACACCTGATTTTTCTCAAGGGCATATTCAGGTAAGAGAAACGTTATTTGGACCACAGCTACAGATATTTCATGAGACTGCTTGGGGTGTACAGACTAAATTATTGTTTACCTTAAAAGGTGAAGATATTTTTTGTGATGCAGATTTTTGGTTTTATCAGCCTCGTAGAATAGG
>JBBTED010000080.1:0-1176 GCA_038042445.1 Candidatus Firestoneibacteriota bacterium | reverse complement strand
TTAGGCTACAAACAGATCGCCCCTAACGGGGCTACATTGTTTTTTATATCCTCACAGATTTTTCAAAAGCTTTTGCTTTGCGTGAAACAGAGTTTCACAGACAAGTGTGGGGTTGTCCAAAAAGTAAATTTTTGCAAATTTATTCCCCACTTAGGCCTGTATAATAATGGGCTATCCCCACAAATGGGTGTTAAAACACACCTTTTATGGGTATATAGCCCCACCTGTGATACTTTTTGGACAGCCCCAAGCAAAGCAACGGAGTTTGGGAACAAGCAAAAATCCCCTCTTGGGAGGGGACTAAGGGGTGGGTAAAAAATAAAACCTGTCCTCGTGTAAATGGGGAGTTGTTGGGTTTTGCCTTTTAAAACCCAACCTTCATTCTTTGGAAGCTACAAAATTTGTAGCTTCAACAAAATTTGTAGCTTTTTATCCTGAGTTCACGTCACCTCCACTCGCCAAAATTCTAAAAATAATCAGAAATATTTCCATCATAAAAAAGGAGCGTATTTGACTTGCTTAGCAGGCGCATTTTACATACGGAACATCAAAAATACTTCCGGGAACTCCGTATTCCGCAATTCACTAAGGGCTAATGTAGTAATAACTTAAGACTACAGTTGAGGTGGTATATTCGTAATCTTCATCTGAAAATGTACAAGGAAAATAATAAGGTAGTAATATGAATATTGCCTGTGTCTTTCATGGTTTTTTACCGCTTCCTGCTAAAAAATTTACAGTAGGGTATATTGGTTGCTTAACGTATATACAGAAGTTCTGAAGTCGCAGCAAAGTTACTAAGACACCAAAGGAAATCAAAAGAAGGAGGTGGGGATATGAAAGAGAAATAAGTAAAAGAGATGTATGCGGGATTAAACATTGGATTAATATAAAAATAAGAAATTTTTAAACGTGAAAGGAATTGAGATATATGAAGAAGAAATATAATAAAGGTTTTTCGTTAATAGAAATAGTAGTTGTGCTGGCGATAATGGGTGTCATTGCCGCATTTCTTACCCCGATGTTATTTAATTATTTGAGTGAATCGAAGTTAAGACGCGCCCAGGCAGATGCGCGAACTATAGCTGCGGCAATTGGGCAATTTAACACAGATACGGGGCTTTATCCAATTTATTCGTTATTACCTGCTAACAACACTAATGCAACTGTTAAGGT
>JBBTED010000079.1:0-20174 GCA_038042445.1 Candidatus Firestoneibacteriota bacterium | reverse complement strand
ATAGAGCTTTTTGATATGTATATCGGTAAATCCATACCAGAAGACAAAAAAAGTGTAGCATATCAGATTATATACCGCGCAAAAGACAGAACATTAACTGACGAAGAAGTCAATGTAGCGTATGAAAACTTATGTAAAAAACTAACAAAAGAATTATCTGTAGAAATAAGAAGGTAATTTCCCCCTGATAAGGGGGGATTAAAGGGGGTTAAATGGACAATTGGGAATTAGTTGAGGCAAAAGTTAGAAATGCAATTGAATTAATTGAAAGTTTACGCAAAGAAAAAAAAGAATTAGACGATGCAAATAACAAACTCATAAATGAATTCAAACAAAAAGATGAAAACATTAAAAAACTTGAACACAACATTGAAATGTATAAAAATTCTCTTGCTGAACTTGACACATTAAAAGCAGAAAAAGAAAAAATGAAAAACAGAATTGAAGAAATATTAGCTCAATTAGAAAAAGTAAAATTGTAAAAATCTCCCCACCCCTTTATCAATGACACATAAGGGAATTAAAGGAAGAGTGTCATCCTGAACTCGTTTCAGGATCTCAAATAATTTTATTAGATGCTGAAATAAATTCAGCATGACAAAAATAGGTTATTGAAGAAAGCAAAGGAGGATAAATAAATATGTCACAAAAAAATGTAGTAAAAGTAGAAATATACGGTATTGAATATCTTATTAAAGGAGATGCTGACCCAGAATACATAACTCAGCTTGCTAAATATGTTGACTCCAAAATACGGGAAATAGTTACAGCTACTGGATTAGTAAATATGAATAAAATAACCATTCTTTCTGCATTAAATATTGCTGACGAATATTTTAAAGTCCGACAGGCAAAAGAAGCAAAAGAACTGCAAAAAACATCGAGTTTACTTAGTTTGTTTGACTCTGCAGGAATAAAGTAGTTCCTGGGCATGTTTGATTGCACTATCAGTTATTTTTTCTCCTGCAATCATACGCGCTAATTCTTCCACTTGCCCTTTATTATCAAGTTTCTCTGCTAACACTTTTGTTCTTTTGTTGCTTGTTTCTTTCCATACTTTAAAATGTATATCTGCAAAACCTGCAATCTGATGTAAATGTGTAATACATATAACCTGATAATTTTTACTCACAACTTTTAATTTTTTGCCGACAGCTTCTGCAATTCTACCGCCAATTCCAGAATCAACTTCATCAAAAACCATTACAGGCACTTTATCAACTTTTGCCAAAACCACTTTTAAAGCAAGCATTACCCTTGATATTTCACCACCAGATGCAATTTTAGATAACGGTTTTAATTCCTCGCCTGGATTTGGAGAAATTAAAAATTCCACTATATCCATCCCATTTTCAAAAACTTTGTACTTATCCCCCCCCTGACAAGGGGGGATAGGGGGATTGTTTTCCTCTATATGCGAAATACAAACACTAAAATTTATATTCTCCATACCTAGATTTTTCAATTCCGCTACAACTTTTTCCTGCAAAGACTTACTTGCTTTTTCACGCATCTTTGACACTTCAAGTGATAGCTTAACAAGTTCTCCCTGTCCTTTTATTATTTCTTCATCTATTTTTTTTATTTCCTCATCTGACTTAATAATAGAGTTTAATTCTTCCTTTATTTTTTCTTTATATACCAATATTGCATCAAAATTATCCCCATACTTTCGCTTAAGTTTACCAACCAAATCCAATCTGTCCTCTACCTCTTCAAGGCGTTTATCATCAGCTATTATTTTAGTTTTATATTCGCGCAAAAAATACCCCACTTCATCTAAATCTGCTTTTGCTTTTTCACACACATCAACGCAAGAAGAAATTTTTGCATCCATCGCAGAAATTTCTTTTAATATATTTATAATTTTATTTGTTTCATTTAATACATTTACACCTTCGCCTTTTAATTTAGAATAAGACTCATCTGCAAGATTAAAAATCTTTTGTGCATTCATAAGAATTGTTTTTTCGCTTTTAAGCTCCTCTTCTTCCCCAGCTTTTAAATTAGCATCTTCTATCTCATTTATCTGAAATGATAATAAATCTATTTTTCTTGTTTTTTCATGCTCATCAATTGTTAAATTCTCTTTTTTTGTCTTAAGTGTGTTTAATTTCAAAAATAATTCTTTTATTTCTGTTACTTTATTGGTTAATACGGCAAAATTATCAAGAAATTCTATATGGGTTTCAGACTTCAAGAGTGCCTGGTGTTCATGCTGGCCATGAATATCTACAAGTTGGACACCTATTTCATAGAGTGTATTTAATGGAACAGGGCTACTATTTATATAACATTTATTTTTTCCTGATTTATTTAATTCACGCTTTAAAATGAGAATGTTACTATCATCAATATCTATACCTTTATTCCGTAGAAGCAGGTCGCGACCTGCCTCTACATCAAATATCGCTTCTATTACAGAAGCATCAGCACCCGTGCGAATCTGTTCAGTAAAACCACGTTCACCCAAAACAAGATTTAAAGCATCTATTATTATTGATTTGCCTGCACCTGTTTCACCGCTAAATATATTTAACCCTTCTGCAAATTCAACAGTAATCTCATCAATTATAGCAAAGTTTTTAATATGTATTTCCCGTAACATAGTTTTGTCATGCTGAACTCGTTTCAGCATCCCATCAGCATCCCATCAGCATCTCTTTTAGACCCTGAAACAAGTTCAGGGTGACAACTTTTCTGTTTTTTTGTCATCCTGAACTCGTTTCAGGATCTCTTAAAATTCTTCACTTAAATCTTCCCAATTAGGATTAAATTGATTTATTAAATTTATTTTCCAATCCCTATGCCAATTTTTAAGTTGTTTTTCTCTACTTATAGAAGCACTTACATCGTTTGTAACTTCGTAATAAATAAGCTTGTTAAGATTATACCTTTTTGAAAAACCTTCAATCAATTTATTTTTATGTTCAAACATTCTACGTTCAAGATTATTTGTTACTCCGATATAAAGAACTCTATCAGACTTATTTGTAAGAATATACACACAATAATGACCATTCATATTTATATTGTCATGCTGAACTCGTTTCAGCATCTCATCAGCATCTCATCAGCATCTCATCAGCATCTCATCAGCATCTCATCAGCATCTCTACTTCGCAACCCTGCAAATATCCCCGTTTTGCGGAGCTTCACCGGATACTAACTTCGCAATAGAACCGTTTTCTCCAAAATATTCTACTAATTCTAATGTGCATATCTTATCTTCCAATTTACCAATTACTTCACCTGATGAACCTTTTATTTCTTTAGTAGTTCTGAAAATATCAACTTTAGAACCTATTTGCAAATTTGATTCTTTGCCTGCATCAAGATAAATTTTGTCCCCCATAATTTCTGCTACAGTGCAATTCCAGGAAATTGAATCAATTTTTGATGTAATTATTTTCACAAGCTGAATTATTGATTCTCGCAATGCATCTCCTTCCAAAGTTTCGTCATACCCGGAACTTCCACCTATACCCAAAAAAGAAGATGATGTTTTTTTAGCAGTTCCCTTTGCAGATTCCGCATACAGCAATTTACCAGTTGCTATATCAACAACTCGCACATCCACTACTGCCTGAGCAGTTTGTGTTTTGCTCTCTGAAATTATTGCAGAACCACTTTCTGTCTTAACTCCAAATTGAGATACACTTCCAGTAATCATAGCGCTTACTCCAAGAATTTTACCTAATTCAACTACAGTAGATTCAGCAACTGCACCTGTATATTGAAATTTTTGTTCCTCAAGTATTTTATTTATTTTTTCTCTCTCTACTAAAATAAAACGGTCTGATTTTTTCAACTCTGTCACAAGAATATCTGCAACAGATGAACCTAATCTACGTTTACCGTATATTGTTTTATTTTCAAAATCAACTACTGCCACTCTACGTTTAGGACCAACTAACACATCTTCTTTTTTATCACTTGCCTGAGCATCCGAACTAAGACTTTCGCCTTTAACATACGTACTTGTCCCACAACCCGATAATAAAAACAAACCAGGCACTAAAACCATACAACAAATTACTATTACAAATTTTTTCATTCAATTCCCCCTCTTCATATAATTTAAAAATTAAAGTATAAACTACTGTAGGGCAAACCTTTAGGTTTGCATTAGTCCGCCTAGGCGGACCCTACATAGGACGTAGGGGCGGATTTATCCGCCCAATAAACGGGCGAGCAAACTCGCCCCTACGACTAAATACCTATATATTTTTTCACCATCTATTTGGCAATGTTCTAAACGAATTATTAATCAAACGTTCTGCTTCAAAACGAAGTGGAGAAGAAAACAATACTTTTTTCGCAGTTGCAACAGCTGCTTGTTTGCCTATTTCTCCAGCCAATGCACCCACACTATCCAATGCTCCAAATCTAAACCTTTTTGTAGATTCATCACGTTCATCATTCCATAACAATGCAACACTTTTAGCATCAACTAATTTAAATTCTGCCTCTACTACTCTATTTTCATAAAATCCCAGCATAATATGTTTAAATGTTTTAACTGTGCCATATAATAATGCTTCAACAGAAAGCATTTTTCCCAACTCATCTTCTAAAATTGCAGAAAGCTGTCCCCCATCAGTTATACCTTGCTCCTGCAAAATTCTATCTGTTTCTTCTAAATCCAGGACATCATAACCTTTAGCCCTAAGCTCCTGCCACACCAAATATCTTAACAAAACTGCCCCATCTAAACTTGTTGTTTCATTTGCAAATGGTAACACAGCAATACTTTGCGGCGAATTATACGGCCTCATTAAATATTTATGCCCTGAAGCACATCCAGCCAAAAATATTAAACCAATAACTGCTAAAAAAATGTTTTTTTTTATTTTTTTAATTATCATCACATCCATTCTCACAAACAACTTTTTATGCCATTGTTTTTTGTAGTCGCAGGCTTTAGCCTGCGGTCTTGCGAACTAAACGTCTATGTTTTTTACCGCAGGCTAAAGCCTGCGACTACCACTATAATACAATATAACACAACCGCATTTCATTATATCCAAGCATATCTATTTGCGTCAATATTTTTTACAGTATGGTCCGTCTTTTTCCACCGGACCATATTTTTCATTTGAAAGCTGGGCAATAGCAAACATTATTTTTTCAGTTATTGCATTGTAAATTTCTTTTGATGGAGGCATTGCATATAAATCATCAAGTTTTAAAATTTTGCCTACCTTTATTGTAACTTTTGCAGGTTTCAACATTTTGCTTCCACGCGGCAATATTTCATAAGTCCCGTCTATGTATACAGGAATAACCGGAAATTTAGACTTATAGGATACCATACCAATTCCAGATTTTCCCTTCTGAAGTTCGCCTGTATGACTCCTTGTGCCTTCGGGAAAAACTACGACTGCCTTTCCTTCTTCAAGTAATTTTATTGCAGTTTCAATTCCACCTTTTCCTATTGAATCATTGGCAATAGGATATGTATGAACATTACGCAATATCCATCCAAAAAAAATATTTTTAAATAAAGAACGCCTTGCTAAAAAATGCAGGTGCCTCTTTCTAACTGCTGTTCCTAAAATAGGTGGGTCAAGAAAACTTAAATGATTTGCCGCAATTATAACAGCAGAAGTTTTTGGTATATTTTCTTCACCAATAATTTCTAATTTAAAAAACATTTTGAATAATGGAAAAAGAACTGTCTTGCCAATTTTATATAATAACATTTGTATTATTCCCCCTGTAGGGAACGGTCGCGACCGTTCCCTACAATACAATGGGAAATTATTGTCTAATCTCTTCTAAAATATCCATAAACTCAGGAAAAGATGTGTTAATACATTCAGTATCATTTATTTTTGTTTCTCCTATAGCAGACAATCCTGCAATTGCCATAGACATTGCTATTCTGTGGTCTCCATACGAATCCAAATTTGCACCTATTAAAGGCTCCCCACCATAAATAACCATTCCATCATTCAATTCCTCAACAGTTACACCTAATTTTCTCAAATTTGTAATAATAGAAATAATCCTATTGCTCTCCTTGAATTTCAGCTCCTGGGCATTTCTTATTATTGTTTTCCCCTTTGCAAAACTGGCAGCTACAGCAATTATTGGTATTTCATCTATAAGTTTTGGTATTATTCCACCTTCAATAATAATTCCTTTCAAATTACTGGATTTAACACGAATATCAGCAACTGGTTCAAACCCCTCTTTATGCTTATTTATGATTTCAATATCAGCCCCCATTTTCTTTAAAACTGTAATAATACCTATTCGTGTTGGATTTATTCCCACATTTAACAGCATCAAATCAGAATTTTTGCAGAAACATCCTGCAGCAAGAAAAAATGCTGCTGATGAAATATCTCCAGGAACAGACACCTTTTTACCAACAAACTTGTCTGTTTTTTTAATTGCGATTTTATTCCCTTTTTTGTGTATTCTTGCACCAAAAAATTTTAACATTCTCTCTGTATGATCACGGGATTTTACTGATTCAGTAATTACAGTTTCTCCATCTGCCCAAAGCCCTGCCAAAAGCACAGCAGATTTAACCTGAGCACTTGCAACAGGCATAATATATTTTATAGCTTTCAGTTTTCCACCTTGGACAGTAAGTGGTGCGAAATTTCCATCTTTGCCATTATAAATTTTTGTTCCCATTAATTGCAATGGTTCAACAACTCTGTGCATAGGTCTTTTTTTTAAACTTTCGTCACCTGTAATAACAGTTTTAAATTTCTGGCCTGCAAGAACTCCAAGCATCAGCCTCATTGTAGTTCCTGAATTTCCGGCATATAAAACATTAGTTGGAGGTTTTAAACCCTGCAAACCTTTTCCATAAATTGTAATATTAGTAGAACCCGAATCAGCACCCTGTATTTCAACACCCATATCCTGAAATATTTGGACAGTTCGCATTGTATCTTGGGCATAAAGAAAATTATGTATATTTGTATCTCCACAAGACAATGCGCCTAATATCACAGCTCTATGAGAAATAGATTTATCACCTGGAATTTTAATTACACCGTTGAGTCCTTTGGCTGGAGAAATTTTTATATAGCTCATAAATAAATTTTCTACTGACCTTTTTGTCATCCTGAACTTGTTTCAGGATCTAATGAGATGCCGAAACAAGTTCGGCATGACAGCTTAAATTCTACTACGTAATTTTTTTGAATTAACCAAAAACTTTAATACATTATTTTTATCGTTCTTTTTTATATACTTTGCAATTTTTGCTATACTTTCACAAAAATTCTGAATATCCGCACTCAATTTTTTTCTATTGGATAAGAATATCTGACTCCACATCTGTGGATCTCCCAAAGCTATACGAGTAGTATCCTTAAATCCGCTACCAATTAAATCTAAAACAGATTTATCTTTCTGAATTTTCTTTCCTATAAAATCAACTAATGCGCATGCTATCAAATGAGGAATATGGCTTGTCCCTGAAATAATAGTGTCATGTTCAAAAGGTGAAAGAAATAAAATCTTACAACCCAAAGATTCCCAGAATTTTCTAATAATTAATAATGCTTCCCTGTTTGTTTTATTAGTTGGAGTTAAAATACAGACTGCATTTTTAAACAAATCAGCACTTGCGTATATTGAACCGGATTTTTCAGAACCTGCCATTGGATGCGCACCCACATAATGAAATTGTGAAGGCAAAATTCTTTCTATCTCTTTTATTATATCTTCCTTAGAACTACCTGCATCAGTAATAAGACATCCTTTTTTTAAATAAGGCAGTATACTTTTTAGTATAATCGGCACTGTTTGCACAGGTGTTGCAAACACAATTAATTGAGCATCTTGGACGCTTCTTTTTAAATCTGTTGTTCCTATATCAATACATCCGCGTTTTTTTGCAATTCGTAAATTTTTAATAGAACGACCAACACCTATAATTTTTTTTGCAAGCTTTTTCTTCTTAATAGCAAGCCCAATTGAACCCCCAATTAATCCAACCCCAATTATCGTAACTACATCAAATTTTCTCATATTGTTTCTTTGTCATTCCCGAATTCTTTAATCGGGAATCCAGTGTCTTTAAAATACTGCCAAAACAAGATTCTGAATCCGACTAGGCGGATGACATACAAATTCCCTATAGCAAACCACAGGTCATTTTAATGTCAAATAGTCCGTCCAACTGCTACAGCTATACTTTTTAATTCACTAACAAGTTTTTTAAATTTCTCAGGCAGAATTGACTGGTCACCATCTGAAACTGCATCTTCAGGTGATGGATGAACTTCTAAAATCAATCCGTCAGCTCCACACGCCACAGCTGCTTTTGACATTGGAATTGACCATCTCCATTTCCCAGTGCCATGACTCGGGTCAACTACAATAGGCAAATGACTCAAGTGTTTGACAACCGGCACTGCTGTTAAATCCAAAGTGTTTCTTGTCATATCTTCAAAAGTTCTTATACCTCTTTCACATAAAATAACATTGTAATTTCCTCTGGACATTATATATTCAGCAGCCATTAAAAGTTCTTTTATTGTAGACATCATTCCTCTCTTTAATAAAACAGGCTTCTTGCAATCACCAACAGCTTTAAGTAAATCAAAATTCTGCATATTCCTTGTGCCAATCTGTAAAATATCTGCGTATTTTGCAACAAGCTCTACAGAACGTGTATCCATAACTTCTGTAACTACAGGTAATCCTTCAGCTTTTCCGGCATTAGCTAAATATTTTAAACCTTCTTCACCTAATCCCTGAAAACTATATGGAGATGTTCTTGGCTTAAATGCTCCTCCCCTTAAAAAATTAGCACCAGCTTTTGCAACATCTTTTGCTATTTTTAATATCATTTCTTCATTCTCAACTGCACAAGGCCCTGCAATTACAGCAATTTTATTTCCACCTATTTCTTTATCGTTTATTTTTATAACAGTAGACTGTGATTTGAATTCCCTGCTTGCAAGTTTAAATGGCTGCAAAATAGGCATAACTTTTTCAACACCAGGAAAAGATTCCAAAGGAAGCGATGTAAAAGCACGTTCATCTCCTATTACCATTATTATCGTTTTTTCCACACCCCGTACAATATGAGGTGCCAATCCAACTTTTTTTATTTTTTCAATAATATGTTCTATCTCTTTTTCCGTTACTTCAGGTGTTAATACAATTATCATAGTTTTCTCCCTTATGCTGTATGTTTTAAAGACACAGTATAATTACCCCTCTTTTACTTTTAAAATCTCGTATATTTCTACTAATTCAGCTCTGCCTTTTAAAGGATGTTTGCCATGTGCTTTTACTTCAAAAATATCTTTTACTTCATCATAAACACTTTGGCTTATAAGCACAGGAGCTTTAAGATTTTTTGTCAAACCTTCTAATCTGGATGCAATATTAACATTATCACCTATAACTGTATACTCCATTTTAATCGCAGAACCAATATTTCCAACTACTACCTCACCTGTATTTATCCCTATTCCATTATCTACGAGGAAATCCTTTCCTTCTGTCTGCCATTTTGTTCTGAGCCTCGCAAGAGCTTCACGCATTTCCAAAGCAGTTAAGCATGCACGTTTCGCATCATCATTATGCTTAATTGGAGCGCCAAACACAGCCATTATTGCATCTCCAATAAATTTGTCAACTGTTCCATCATATTTTAACACAACATTAACCATTTCCGTAAAATATTCATTAAGCATTGCTACCACCTGTTCAGGAGTCATCTTCTCAGACATTGTGCTAAAATTTCTTATGTCAGAAAATAAAACTGTAACTTTCTCACGTTTTCCCCCTAAAGAAAGCTTTTCAGGACTTCTCAATAATTCATTAACTACATTATGGGAAACATATCGTGAAAACATATGTTTTATTTTTCGTTTTTCTTTGCCCTCAACTATAACACTGTAAATTGTATTCCCAACATAAGCAAAAAACATTCCTGCAAATGGCTCCATAGAATTAATACATATTCTATAACTAAAAAAACTGTAAAAACTTATCACCCATAACAACACAATTAAAAAAAGAAATGCAGACAAACTTTTAAGTGGAGAAAATTTAACTGCAATGGAAGAAACTAATAAAGTTAGCGCTATTAAAATTATATAATCCAAAAATCTTCCTGTTTTCGTTATATATTCCCCTTTAAGTATTGTATCAATTGTATTCGCATGTATTTCAACTCCAGGCATAGATCCAAATGATGTAGGAAATATATCATGTAAAACTTCAGCTGTTGCACCAATCATTACAATTTTATCTTTAAAAAAATCACGTGGAAGTTTTGCAAATTCCTCTGAGTTACAAACACGATGATATGAAATATTTTTAAATGTCCTTGCCACACCACAGAAATTTACAAACATCTCATCTGAACCTATATTTTTAACAATATTACTTTTTTCCACTCCAAGAAATTTTGACAGTATTGCTATTGGAAAAGCATAATGGATTTCATTCTGATGATTAATTTTTAGTTTTGAGTGACGAATGTAACTGTCTTTATCCATATCATATTTTGAAAATCCATAATCAGCTACTGCATTTTTTAGAACAGGTATAGGAAAATTTGGAGTTTCATAAGAGAATTTAGAATCATTAATAACAGTAAACGTGCTTACTAAAATTACATTACCTGCTTTTTTTATGGAATTCGCAAATTCAGAGTCTATTTTTTCTCCAAAAGCCCCAGGAGTTGAAAAATCTATATCTAATGCAATAACTTTGGTACCAGATTTTTTTAAATTATCTATTACTTTACTATGAAAATTTCTGGGCCAGGGAAATACGCCAAGTTCATTAAAAGATTCATCATCTATATTAACAATCACTATGTCCGATGTAGGAGTTTTTGCACCTCTTAATCTGAATTTAGCATCTAAACTTTTAAGCTCTAAAGTATCAAATAATTCGAATTTTGACAAAACTACTGTTAAAATAATTGCACAAATACCAATAGCTATTCCAATTACAATATGTTTTGCCACACGGGATTTCATTTGCTTTAACATAGTCATTTATCCTATCAATAATTTATTGTCATAGCAAGAAATTTTTGGAATTAGCCGTAATGAATAAATTAGAGATAGTAGTCGCAGGCTTTAGCCTGCGGTATTTCACGCCCGCCTAGGCAGGCGACTATCAAATCCATTACCATTATTCGATGTTACTCACCGCAGCATTTTTTGTATTTTTTTCCGCTTCCACAAGGGCAGAGATCATTTCTTCCGACTTTCGAGTCAGAGCGAATAATAGTCTCTACTTTAGGTTCTTCTTGGTTCTCAGGAGGTTGGCCAAACTGGTATGGTGTTGGCCCAAAATTTGTGTTTGAAGCTGGAGGTATTGCTTGTGCTTTTTTCTTCATTTTTCCAAGTGCATCAAATTGTCCGAATTCAGCATGCTGAAATTGAACAGTAGTTTTTGGTGACTGTCCTACGGGTGCAACAGGTGGTGCTTCATTTTGCATAACCTGAACCCTAAAAATAAATTGTACAACTTCTTCTTTTATTCTATCCATCATATCAATAAACATATCATAACCTTCACGTTTATATTCAAGAAGTGGATCTTTCTGTCCATAAGCACGCAGTCCTATCCCTTCTTTGAGTCTATCCATCATATACAAATGATCTTTCCACTTAGAATCTATTGTATTTAATAATATAACACGTTCTAATTGCCGCATCACAGGCAAAGTCAGGGATTTCTCTTTTTCCTCATAAGCAAACATTATTTTATTTATAATCGTCTCTTTCAATGTGCTATGTGTTAAACTCACAATTTCATCTTTGGGAATATCAATTTCTACTAAAAATATATTTTTTGCCCATTCAAATAATCCCTTAAGATTCCATTCCTCAGGATATACTTTCTCAGGACAATAAAGAAAAATTGAATGTTCAAAAACATCGTCTATCATTTTTGTTATATGTTCTTTTAAATCTTTGCCTTCTAATACCATCTTACGTTCAGCATAAATAACTTCACGTTGTTTATTCATCACATCATCGTATTCCAAAAGATGTTTTCGTATATCAAAATTATGTCCTTCAACTGTTCTTTGTGACCTCTCAATTGCTTTGCTAACCCAAGGATGTGTAATTTCCTGACCTTCTTCCATACCTAATTTTTCCATAATCCCTTTTATTTTATCTGAACCAAATATTCTCATTAAATCATCGTCTAATGATAAATAAAATTTTGATGAACCGGGATCACCCTGTCTTCCTGATCTTCCACGAAGCTGATTATCAATTCTACGAGCTTCATGCCTTTCTGTTCCAAGTATATGCACTCCACCCATTTCCACCACGCCAGGCCCAAGGACTATATCTGTCCCTCTACCAGCCATATTAGTTGCTACTGTAACTGCACCAGGCTGGCCAGCTTGTGAAACTATTTCTGCTTCCGTTTCATGATATTTTGCATTTAACAGCTGATGTTTAACACCACGTCTTTTTAAAATAGAACTCAATTCTTCATTTCTCTCTATTGAAATTGTTCCAACAAGAACCGGTCTTTTTTGCTTACTCAACTCAACTATTTCCTCAACAATAGCATTCAATTTTTCTTTATATGTTTTATATATGACATCAGGATAATCAATACGTATCATTTGTTGATTTGTTGGAACAACTGCCACTTCTAATTTATATATTTCCATAAATTCATGAGCTTCTGTTAATGCTGTGCCTGTCATTCCTGCAAGTTTTTTATACATTCTGAAATAATTCTGAAAAGTTACTGTAGCAAGTGTCTGATTCTCACGGGCAATTTTTACTTTTTCTTTTGCTTCAAGTGCCTGATGCAATCCATCACTATATCGTCTTCCAGGCATAAGCCTTCCGGTAAATTCATCAACTATTAGAACCTGATTGTCTTTAATAACATAATCTACATCGTTTTTAAAAAGTGTATGTGCCTTCAAAGCCTGATTTACATGATGAACCAATTCCAAATGTATTGGATCATATAAATTTACAACTCCCAGAAGTTTCTCTGTTTTTGCAACCCCTTCTTCAGTTAATGCTACTGTTTTTGTTTTTTCTTCAATTTTATAATCGGTATCAGATTTTAAATGCGGAATTATTTTGTCGATTTTATAATATTTGTCTGTAGATTCTTCTGCAGGTCCGGAAATTATAAGCGGAGTTCTTGCTTCATCTATTAAAATACTGTCTACTTCGTCTACAATTGCATAATTTAATTCTCTCTGGCTTACCTCAGAAATATGCATTGCCATATTGTCACGTAAATAATCAAACCCAAATTCATTATTCGTTCCATAAGTAACATCACAGCTATATGCATATCTTCTATCTTCAGACGTTGAACTGTGTCTTATGCACCCAAATGTAAGACCCAAAAATCCATATATATTTCCCATTCCTTTAAAATTGCCTTTTCCAAAACTATCTCTTTCTGCCAAATAATCATTTACTGTAATAAGATGAACACCTTTTCCTGTAAGTGCATTCAAATAAACAGGCAAAGTAGCAACTAATGTTTTGCCTTCTCCTGTTTTCATTTCAGCAATTTTACCTTCATGCAATACAATTCCACCAATAAGCTGAACATCAAAATGCCTCATCCCAAGAACACGAACACTTGTTTCGCGCACAACAGCAAATGCCTCAGGTAAAAGCTCATCTAAAGTCTCACCTTTTAAAAGCCGCTCTTTAAATTCATCTGTTTTAGCACGAAGCTGAGCATCAGTTAATTTTTTAATATCCGTCTCAAACAGATTTATTTTCTCAACTATTAACCAATAGCCCTTAAGCAACCTATCATTACTACTCCCAAAAATTTTAGTTAATATTTCATTAAACATTTTCTCAATTATAACAGACAGCTTGATGATGTCAAGTTCTTAAAATTATTAAAAAAGAACACATTTCATTTGAGTTTTAGTGGAATACCTGAAATGGTTAAATACACATTGTCTGCGTATTTTGCGATTGTTTGGTTTGTGTTGCCTGCTATGTCTCTGAAATATCTTGCAAGTTTATTTTCTGGAACAATACCTAACCCTACTTCATTTGATACAATTATAATAGTAGCATTACCTTTTTTGCATATATTTAGAAATGTTTTCAGGGTTTTTATTATTTTTTCTTCTGATATGTTTTTTTTAGCAATAATATTGCTTAACCATAGCGTGATACAATCTACTATTATGGTTTGTTTTTTCTTTACTTCTTTTTGGACAGCAGAAATTATATCTATTGGCTCTTCAATTGTTTTCCAGTTTTCAGGCCTGCTTTTTTTGTGCATATTTATTCGTCTTTTCATCTCAGAATCACGAGGCTCTCCTGTAGCTAAATAAACAACTGACCCCTTAGCCATTTTCATAGCTAAGCTGGTTTTTCCGCTTTTTGCTCCGCCTGTTATTAAAATTATCTTCCCTTGCATTGTTTTAATTTTTCAAGAACTTCGTATGGCACTTTTACTGTTCCAAGCAACATTTTGCCTTTAAAAAGACCATGACAATCTGAACCACCTGTTACTATTAAATTATTTTCCTGAGCAATTTTTTTATAATACTCAGCTTTAACTCCTGAATGTTCAAATCGATAAGCTTCAATTCCACAAAGTCCACATTGGACAAGTTTTGGAATTATATCATCATCTTGAATAATTGATGGATGAGCTAATACTGACACACCACCTATATTTCTTATGATTTCTATTGCATCCTGTGGAGAAAGATGATATTTCTTTACATAAGCAGGACCATCATTTGCCAGATATTTTTTGAAAGCGTCTCTAATGTCAGAAATATAACCTGCTTCTTTTATTGCCTGAGCTATATGCATTCTGCCAACAGCTCCCTGCCCTGCAATTTCAAGAACTCTGTCAAAATTTATTTCAACTCCAAGATTTAGTAATTTATCAATTATTTGTTTTGCTCTTTTCAGTCTTTCATCGCGTAAAAAACTCAACCTGTCTAAAAATTCTTTGTTTTCCCAATTAATTAGATATCCCAATATATGTATTTCTTTACCATTTTCGTCTGTGGAAAGCTCAACTCCTGGAATTATTTCAAGGTCATATTCCTGAGAAGATTGCATTGCCCTATTTATACCATTTACTGTATCATGGTCAGTAATACCTATAGCGCAAAATTTTTGCTTTACTGCTTCTTCTACAACTCTTTCAGGAGAAAATGTGCTGTCTGAAATGTAAGTATGAACATGCAAATCAATAAATTTTTCCAAGTTATATTCCTTTCTCATCAGACTGTACTTTCTTTTCTCCACGTATTTTATTCAAAATACTGTAAACAGATGGAACAACAAAAAGGGTTAGAAGTGTTGAAACTATCACTCCGCTAATAACTGCTATAGCCATCGGTTTTCTGCTTTCTGCTCCAGGCCCTAAAGCAAGTGCAGGCGGAATTGCCGCTACAACTGTTGCAATAGAAGTCATAAGAATCGGACGCAATCGTATTGGACAAGCTTCAATAAGTGCTTCCCTGACACCCATTCCCTTAGCACGCATTTGTTTTGTAAACTCTACAAGAAGAATAGAGTTTTTCTTTACAATACCCATTAGTAAAATCAATCCAATCATACTATAAACATTAAGTGTCTGCCCAGTAAAATAAAGCGCAATAAATGCACCTGAAATACTAAAAGGAAGCGCAATAAGAATTGAAAAAGGGTCTATAAAACTGTTAAACTGCGAAGCCAACACCATATAAGCAACAATAATTCCAAGAATAAATGCAAAAATAAGACCTTGAAATGATTCATTGAATGTTTTGGAACTTCCACTTGCAACAGTATAATAACCAGAAGGAAGTATCTTGCGCGAAATTTTTTGAACAGCATCAATTGCCTCTGCTTGTGAACTATTTGGCGTTACGTTTGCATAAACACTAATTGCCCTTTGCCTATCTTCTCTTGAAATAGACTGAAGACTATTTTTTTGCTTTAATTCCACCACTTCTGAAAGAGGAATAAGTTCTCCCCTGTTATTTCTTACTTTGAGCGTCTTAATGGTTTCCATTGATGTTCGGTCTTTTGAAGGTAATCCCACACGTATATCAAAACGTCTACCTGCATCTGAATATTTTCCCACAATAGTACTCGCCATCATTACATTAACTGTTTGGGAAATTTCAGAAATTTCTATTCCTCTTTCACGAGCTCTTATACGATTTGGAATTACTTCTATCTCCGGCATACCGCCCTGATAATTAGTATCAATATCAGACATTAAACCTGTTTTTTCCATTTCATCAGTCATTTTTCCAGACAATTCTATCAATTTATTCCATTCAGGTCCCCTGATTGAAAATTCAATAGGGAATCCTCTTCTTGATGTTAATCCTGAAAGAGATGGATCTTGTATTATTACTTTTACATCTGGAATTTTGCCTAAATCTTTTCGTATTACACCTGCAAAATTTTGAGCACTAAGCTTTCTTTCTTTCGGCGGTTTTAAATTTAAGAATATCGAACCCGTATTAACACCAGCATTACTGAAATAGTTGTCTACTTCTGGTCTTGATGCAAGATATTTTTCCACTTGTTTCAATTTATCATCCGTAAAATCAAGTGATGAACCAACAGGAGTTTTCAAACTAAGCATTAATCTACTTTGATCCTGTGAAGGAACAAATTCCCTTTTCAACATTTTCCCAATATACAGTGTTGCCACAAAAAAAACTGTGGTAATAATAATAGTAACATAAGGATGGTTAAGTGTTTTGGGAATCAATTTCCGATATAAATTGGCGCTTTTAACAAACCCGCCTTCAACCATTTTCCCAATAAAAGAAGTTCTGTTTTCCACATTTAAAAAACGTGAGCACCGCATAGGAGTAAGTGTAAGAGCCTCAAGTAAAGAAAGAGCCACTGCTACTGAAAGTGTAACACCGAATTGAAAAAAATATTTGCCTATTACACCTTCCATAAAAGCAACAGGAAGAAATATTGCAATAATAGCAGCTGTTGCGGCAATTGCTGCCAATGTAATTTCGCGTGAACCATCTAATGCAGCAAGCATTCTGTCTTTCCCTTTTTCTTTATGACGAACAATGTTTTCAAGAACCATAATTGCATCATCAACTACAATACCAATTGCAAGTGATAAACCAAGGAGTGTAAAACTATTAAGAGTAAAACCAAGAGCATAAAGCACAATAAAACTTCCCACAACTGAAGTTGGAATTGCAAGAATTACATTAATTGTTGCTGTCCATGATCCAAGAAAAAGCCAACAAACTAATGCAGTTAAAACAGCAGAAAGAATCAGAGTAAAATTAAGCTCACGTATTGATTCTTCAATAAACTGTGTTGCATCAAAACGTACTGCTATATCAACACCCTTAGGTAATCGAGCAGCCACTTCTTTTAATCGCTCTTTGATATTATGTGCAACTTGAACAGCATTAGTTTTAGGCTGTTTTCTGATTCCAAGACCTATAGTAGCTTTACCCTGTGCACGACTTATACTTCTAATATCTTCAGTTCCTTCTTCAATAACAGCAACATTTTTAAGAGGTATAGGTATATAATTTAGAGAACCTCCACGTCTATTTATTGTGAGATTTTCAAAATCTTTGACTGTAGGCGCCTCACCTAAAGTACGTATATTAATTTCTTTCTTACCTGTTTCAATTCTGCCTCCTGGTTGTTCTGAATGTTCGCGTTGAATTGTATTGATAACATCTGATGCAGTTAATTGATATTTATTTAATTTCTCCTGATTGAGCCAAACTCTTAAATTGGGTTCAGCAAAACCACCAATCATAACTTCACCAACACCAGAAACTGACGAAAAACGATCCTGAATCTGATACCGAACAAGTTTCATAAGCTCTGTTTGGGAAATATTATCAGCGCTAACACTTACCCAAAGAATAGGACTGTTTTCCGGATTAGACTTTCGTATAGACGGTGGTTCAATTCCATAAGGTAAACTTCTTTGAATACGGCTAAGAACACTTTGAATTTCCTGCACTGCCACATCTATATCTTTATCAAGATCAAACTCCACTGAAATATTTGCGCTTCCTGTTTTTGATGAAGATGAAAGACTTTTTATACCTTGCACAGAAGTAAGAGCATCTTCAATAGGTTCAACAACTTCAAGCTCCATTACATCAGGAGTTGCACCATTTAGACTAACACTAATACTGACAACAGGAAAATCAACATCAGGAAGCTGGCTTATCCCTAAGCGATTAAAACATATACCTCCAAAAATAAGAAGGGCTGCCATTAGCATCCATGAAAAAACATTATTACGAATAGATATCTCTGAAATATTCATATTTAAATACCTTTATTATGCACAACAAACCATATCGCGTAGGGGCGGATTTATCCGCCCAATAAACGGGCGAGTAAACTCACCCCTACTAATTACCAATAGTTTGTCATTCCCGCAGCGTAGGGGCAGGTTTACCTGCCCATTTATTGGGCGAGTAAACTCACCCCTACGATTATCATTTGGTGATGCATCCATTAAGGAATTTGTCCTATAGATACCATTAAATTTGCCCAGGCATACATAACTTCAATACGTATTCTATCAAGAGATCTTTTCGTACTCTGAAACGAGTTCAAAGCCTGTAAAACATCGAGATTTGTTACTAAACTAAAACTGTAATCTTTTTTCTGTTCATGATAGTTTTTTTCTGTAATCACCAAAGCTAATTCAAGTGTCTTAATTTGTTCACGCAAATTTATTAAATTCTGATATGCAATTCTGACTTCTGTTTCAACCTGTCGATTCTTTCGACTCAAAAGCAATTCAGCTTCTTTTTCTTTATCTATTGCCTCTTTGACTCTTGCCCCAATGTTTCCTCCTTCAAAAATAGTAAAAGTAAGAGCAAGCCCAATATCCCAATTAACTCCGCTCATTGAACCCGTTCTTAAAGGATATCCATCTCCTATTAAATTCAAAGACGGCAGATGCCCTGCCTTTTCTTTATTTACATTTTCCCCAGCTATTATTAAATTAGTATTTAAAACTTCAACATCAGGCCTCTTCTTAACAATTTCCAAATAATATTCAAAATTTTTAAGTTCAGGAAAAGTTTCAGTATTATTAATAGTAGTATTGTGATTAAGACCCGTAACAAATGCAAATTGTTCCCTTGCAATGATAAGTTTCCCTTCCACAGCTTTTAACTCTGATTGCAAAATAACAAGTTGTGATTGAGCCATTAAAACTTCGCTTTTTTTCGTTTTTCCAATACTTTCCCTTTTCTGCAATTCTCCTATTATTTCCTTTGTCTGTAGAACTGTTGTATCAAGATTTTTTATATCCTGCTGGGCTGATAAAATACTATAAAAATAATACGCAACCTTAGAATAAGTTTCTATTCGCAAAGATGTTAAGGCAAATTCCTTTGAAAGTTTTTCTGATTTTGCAATAGAGAATGCATTTTGATATCTCCCGCCTTGATAAATCGGTTGAATTACAGAAATACCCAGTGTTGCCTGATCTGTAGGTTTCGTATCACCACCTTGCAAAAGATAATTTAATTTTGCAGAAAAATTAGGATAAAAATTTGCATCCACCTGTTCTATCCTGGCATCCATCTGTCTTTTTTGGCTTTCTTCAATTGGCAAAACTTCAGTTTTTTTCAATGCCGCCCTATAAGCATCTTCAAGTGTTACCTTAGAGATTTCATCAGACGCAAAAACAAATGGCAAAAAAACCAATCCCGCAATAATATTTATAAATATTGATTTATATTTCATTTTTAAAATTTTGGATAATTTGACTAAATTTTATTATGTTCTTTATTTGCTGTAGTATAAAATATGTCAACATTCATTGTCAATACAAACTTAAATTTGATAAAATTCACTGTAAAATGCGAATTCTTCTATAAATTGCTCGTCCATATATTAAATATTATAATTCCCAACTATGTATATTAGAAATAGTATTGGTAAAAAAGTCGGGGATTTCGAATCATACGATAAGCAAAACTGGATAACTGCGCTCTTTTTAGTAATTTGTTTTGCACATTTCTCGTAACAATAATCTTGTCTGCAATCTCTATGTTTTCGTTTTCTGATTCGAGTAATTCTCCTGGTTTAAGTGATTCTCTTAGTCTTAGTGCTTCTGCTAATATTAGTGATTTTCGTTCATTTGCCTCATTCTTTTTCCATTTCTTATAACAGTTAGTGCAAAATCTAGTGTGGTGTCCCATAAATCTCTTGGCATTT
>JBBTED010000078.1:0-1170 GCA_038042445.1 Candidatus Firestoneibacteriota bacterium | reverse complement strand
GAAGCAGCCAAGAATGCTAATATGTATTGTATTGCTATAACATCAACATTAGATAAAAAATATCTTTTAAAAGCAGATAAAATAATTCCCAGTTTTACAAAAATTAAGAATGTATTACGTTTAGGATAGAGGTTTATTTGTATAAATCTATAGGATAGGGAGGATAGTTATGTTGACAAAAATTATTAAGCGGCTGGGTTTTGGGACGTATCTAAAATTTTTAAAGCATCTAAAGCATCTTATGCTTGATCTATCACCTACAGCTATTATGTCACCGGTTGAGCGTCATATTTATTTTAATACAGTTTTTGCAGATGAAACTGGTACATTAGGCGATAACTATTTTAAATGGACAATGAAGCGTATAAATAAAGTTTTAGAATTATACGGACTCGATTTTTTTAAAAATAAAAGAATTCTTGAACTGGGGGGGGGCAGGGAGATATCGGAGGTTTTTTTGCAGAAATTGGCGCTGAAGTGCTATCTCTGGAAGGAAGAACTATAAATGTATCTTTGGCACATCTAAAGAACTCTAAAATTAAGAATTACAAATGCATACAATTTAACATGGAGAATGATTTTTCTGAGTTCGGGAAGTTTGATATGATTATTAATTTTGGACTTATTTACCATTTAAAAAATGTCGAAAAGCACTTGATTTGTTGTGCAAAAATGTCTGATGAAATTTTACTTGAAGGAACTGTTTGTGATTCTACTGATCCTTCAAAAATATTTTTTTTAGAAGAGCCGGAAGGCCTTGGTCAAGCCCTCGATGGAGTTGGAAGTCGTCCTGGTCCATATTACATAGAGAGAATATTTGAAAATAATAACTTTGAAGTTATTCGCCATTTCAGTAAAGATTTAAATTCTGAATCATATGTTTATGATTGGGAACATAACAATGACAACTCAATTTTTTCTAATAGGCGGCGGTTTTGGAATTTCAAAAAACTCAAATAACAAAATAAGATGGAAAAAATATGTATCTGAATAATAAACTAGTTTTTTGGGCTTGAGCAACTATCTCAGTTGGCTCTGCGATAATGCAATATATTATTGACAGCATCTGACAACAAAAATTCGTGCCTCATACAGACAAGGAGAACCTTTTCTTTAAGCACGAAAGGGTGGAATATGTTAAAGCTGATAAAATAACTGAGAGGGTCTCAC
>JBBTED010000077.1:0-36881 GCA_038042445.1 Candidatus Firestoneibacteriota bacterium | reverse complement strand
AAGTAATTCATCAAGAAATAAAATTACACTCCAAGAAATCGAAAAGATTTTGAACGCAAAAGGAAGGACTAAAATTTTTGAAAAAAGTTATAAACATTTTAATGCAGGTAATACGAATTTTAATAATCACAAGGAATATTTATTTGTAGCTAAGGTTAATTATGAATAATAAAATCAAAAGATCTCCACTGTTTTATGTTGGAGATAAATATAAGTTAATGAAACAATTAATTAATTTATTTCCGCAAGGAATAGGTAATTTTTATGAACCCTTTGTGGGCGGAGGTACTGTATTTTTAAATGTTGAAGCAAGGAGATTTTATTTAAATGATATAGATAAAAATCTTATTAATATACACGAATTTTTAATCAAAAATTCTGGTAATCCAAACATTTTCTTTAAAAGTGTTGAAAAAATAATATATAAATATAATTTATCTAGATCTTATAAAGAAGATATAATTCCTGATTCGCTAAGAAAAGAATGGAGAAAAACTTATTTTGCTAAATTTAACAAAGAGAGCTATAAAAAATTGAGAGAACGTGTTAATAAAAATAAAGATAATGACCCATTAACTTTGTACATTTTGCTTATATACGGTTTTAATAGAATGTTGAGGTTTAATGGTGGAGGTCAATTTAATCTTCCAGTGGGGAATGTTGATTTTAATAAAAATGTTGTTAATGCATTAAACAATTATTTTGATTTTGTACACGGTAAAAAAATAGCATTGGATTCAGAAGATTTTAGAAAATTTATTGTCGGGAAAAAATATTTAAAAAATGATTTTGTTTATTTAGACCCCCCCTATTTAATAACAGCAAGTGAATATAATAAATTTTGGGATCAGAAATCCGAATCTGATTTATTAAACTTAATTGATGGCCTGAATAGAAAAGGTGTCCGATTTGCGTTATCAAATGTAACTCATTATAACGGAAGCAAAAATGAATTATTGATTAAGTGGATGAAAAAATACAAAACATACAAGATAAAGAGCAATTATATTAGTTACCACAATAACGGTAAAAAGAAAATTAAAGAGGTATTGATTACTAATTATTAAATTATGAAAAAACGTCAATCTGAATATAAACCTTTGTTATTTACTACGACAATTAGAAATCCTGAACGATTAAAGGATTTTTTAACCATTTTTAGTGAGTATGATGGCAAAATTTTGACGAATGAAATTGTTGGAAAGGTTGCTAAAACCCTCATTCAAAAAGGTTTATATCAACCTATGAAAGTTTCACAAAGTGTAAAAGACAAATGGAAAAATGAAATAGAATTAAGCGAAGGAGAAACTAAACATGTATTTGCTGACAATCCGCAAAGTCACAAAGAAGCAGATTTTGATAGAGGTTGGCCATCAAGGTTTGATACTTGGTACAAAATAGCCAAAGAATTGGGTTTTGTATGGTATTGGCAGAACGAGAAAATAGAGTTTTCGCAAAGCGGGAAAATGTTACTGAACAAAGAAAAACCCGAAAACGAACTAATGGTTTTTGCTAATGCTTTTGCCAAATATCAACGCCACAATCCATTTCGCAGAGTTTCAAATAAAAACGTACCTTTGATTTTACTTATTCAGACAATCCAACTTTTAAATAAAGATCAAGATTTTAACGGTGCGGGTATTTCAAAATTAGAAATTCCTTTATTGCTGTGTTGGAAAAATGACAATGCAGAAAGTTTGTATCGGGAAATCAAAAAGTTGCGAAAAAAATATGACTATTCGCCAAGTAACGAAACGATTTTAGAGCTTTGTTACAGTTTATTAAATGAAACCAAACGGGACGATAATTCCATTTTAAGCGATTATCCTGATGATTTTATTCGCAAAATGCGTTTGACAGGTTTAATTTCTTTGCGTGGTGGTGGCCGTTTTATTGACATCAATACAAAAGAAATGGCAACAGTAGATTATATTTTGAAAAACTATATTTTTTACCCAAAGTTTACTTCCGAAAGACAATTTTTTGAGTATATTGGAGCAGTTGATAATAATTTGATTGCAACGCTTTCGGTCTATAGAGCGCTTGTTAGAATCACAGACAAGGAATTAGAAAAATGGGTAAAGCATTATGAATGGGAAACCATTAAATCTGAAATGCTCAATTTGGCACAAAAAAAATCTTCTGGGGACGATATTTTAAAAATTATAGAACAACCCTTACGTTTAGAGTTTTTGACTTCATTAGCTATTCTCAAAAAATTGCCAAGTGTAATAGTGAAGCCCAATTTTATTTCAGATGACGAAGGCTTGCCTACAAGTTTTGCATCAGGTGGCAATCCCGATATTGAATGTTTGGAAAATAAAGATACGGTTTTGGTAGAAGTTACACTTTTAACAGGCACACAACAGCATATCAGAGAATCATTTTCGGTACAAAGACATTTAGAAGAATATATCAAAAAAGGTATAAAGGTATATTCTGTATTTATTTCGCCGAAAGCCTTTATCGATACTTGTAGATATGCCAAATTTATTAAAGAAGACGGTTTCGAGATGCGAATCATAGATATTGATAACTTTATTTGCAAGATTGAAGAAAAAAAGACGTTAAATGAAGTAACTTTATGATAACCAAAATTGCAATAAAAAATTTTCGTGCGATTAAAGAACAGAGTTTTAATTCTAAAGAGTTGTCAATTTTTATTGGCAAGAATGGAACTGGTAAAACATCAATAATTGAAGCAATAAATTATGTCTTATCGCCATATTTTTTATCGGCTAGACTAAAACATACAGATTTTTACAACGGATCAAATGTTCCGATTACTATTCAAATTGAATTTGATTCAGTTTTTACAGCAATACTTCCTGATGGTTATATAACCCAAAAAGTTGAATGTAAGGGTGTTTCTTTGGAGATAAAAAAGAGAGATAAAGCTTCACCTGGCAAAGCTTTTTCAGATATTATTGTTTTAACTCATTATGTAGTTCCCAACATACCTAAAAATAATGACAAAGGTTGGAAAATACAGAGAAAAAACGGATCACTGTTTCACTTTGACGAAAGACTACTTTCTTTATCGCAGGTTGATCTCGAAAATTTCCCAAAAAGTTTTTATTTCAATAAAAATAGAGGAAAACAATTACAAAAAGGATTTAATTCCTCAATATCTTCTGTTCTTGAAGATTTTAATTGGCGTTTTTCAAAAGGTGTTAGAGATGAAGAGTTAGTTGAAGGACAAGAAAGCTTTTGCACAAAGAAAAATAATTTTGAAAAAGAAATAATCAATAAGGTGGATGAGGCTTCTGTAAAAAAGTGCTTTGAGGTATTAAACAAAAAGCTAAAGGGTTTTGAGCTTCAAAACATTGATATTTCATTTATTGATGGAAACGCTCCTTTTGATAGTGCTTTTTTATCACAAAAAATAGATAATCTTGATTTGTCTGTTGCCAATCTTGGATCAGGTGTTGAAATGATTATATCTCTCTTATTTTTGGAAACGCTTGCCTCACTTTCAAAAGAAAAAATAATAGTTTTGATTGACGAACCAGAACTTCATTTACATCCTGATTTACAAGAAAAATTTATCAAATACCTCATTGAAATTTCAAAAATTAATCAAGTTTGTATTTCTACTCACTCACCTTATTTTTTCAAAAACTGTCTAAAAAATTCGAATATTGAATTGCTTATAACAAAAAACGGTGCTGATGGAATAACAATAGAAAACACAAGCAATCAGTTTGGATTGTTTCCATGGAGTCCATCTTGGGGAGAAATAAACTATTCTGCATACGATTTATCTACAATTGAATTTCATAATGAGCTTTATGGATATTTACAAGAAAATCAGAAAAAATATACAATTGATCACGCTGAAGCATATTTTGCAAGCAAAAGCATTGCAAAATCAAAAAAGTGGGCTAAAATCCAAAATGGGCAAGCGCAACAGTCTGAAGACACAACGCTGATGACATTTGTTAGAAATTCAATTCATCATCCAGAAAACATGAATAATGGAAGCTACACACAAGAAGAATTAAAGGCATCGACAGAGGAATTGATTAAAATATTAAAGAATCCATAAAAAGAATTTTCCGCTAAACCGAGTGAAGTTCGGTGATTCGCCAAAGGCGGATTAGAAAAATTTGGCATGTTATAGGTAAATTCTAGTTTGACGGGACGGGTAGAAAGGTGCGATGAATTTTTGATAAAGTTAAAGAAGGAGTTGATAGATGGATAAAAGGGAGAATAAATCTCAGCTTGTTATTTATCAGGGTGAGGATGGAAAAATCAAAATTGATGTTCGTTTTCAGGATGAAACGGTTTGGTTGACTCAGCAGTTGATGGCGGAGCTGTTCCAGACTACAAAACAGAACATAAGTCTTCATATTCGAAATATTTATGAAGAAGGCGAGTTAAAGTCTGAGGCAACTGTCAAGGAATTCTTGACAGTTCAAACAGAGGGCGCAAGACCGGTTCAAAGGAAAATAGAATATTACAACCTTGATATGATAATTTCGATTGGGTATCGTGTTAAATCTCATATTGCCACACGGTTTCGTCAGTGGGCAACTCAACGCTTGAGGGAATATATCGTAAAAGGTTTTGTGCTTGATGATGAACGGCTTAAAAATCCTGATCAGCCATTTGATTATTTTGATGAAGTTGTCCGACGTATTCAGGATATCCGCACATCAGAGCGTCGGTTCTATCAGAAAATAACGGATATTTACGCTACCAGCACGGATTATGATCCAACACTGAAAATTAGTATTGATTTTTTCAAAACTGTTCAGAATAAAATGCACTGGGCAATCAGCGGAAAAACAGCTGCGGAAATTATATACGAACGTGCCAATAGCTTAAAGCCGGACATGGGGCTTACCAGTTGGCGCGGCGTCAAAGTCCGCAGGCAGGATGTTTCTATTGCGAAGAACTATCTTTCAGAAAAAGAACTTCTGGCTCTTAACAATCTTGTGGAACAATACTTGGTTTTTGCCGAAGGTCAGGCTATGCGCCGTATTCCTATGCACATGAAAGATTGGATTAAAAAACTTGATGGATTTCTCTCTCTAAACGAGCGTGATATTTTGACGCACGTAGGCAAAACATCCCATGAACTTGCTGTTCAACGAGCAGAGACTCAGTATGAAGAATTCAATCTTAAAAGAATCAAGACAAATGATGTTAAAGACAGCGATTTTGACCGCTCGGTTAAAATGATTGAACAGAAAGCAGCAAAACTTTTGACGAAGAAAAAGGGTCGAAAGAATGACTGACTGGAAACTGGTGAAAATAGTATCTACCCCATTTAATATTTATATGGCTTTTCATTTACGTCAAGGAGATTTTAAAAAAAACATTGACTTTTCTTAGCTATATTGTAAAATTTAAATAGATAATTCAAAAAGGAGAAATCAGTGAAACTAAAGGTTTATTTAGAAACGAGTGTTTTTAATTATTACTTTCTTAAAGATTCCAAAAGAGAGGAAGAAATTTCATATACAAAAAAACTTTTTGAACAAATAAAAGAAGGTAATTTTGAAGCATATGTTTCAGAAATAACAATCAGGGAATTGGATGCATGCCCAGATTTTTCTAAAAGAGAAAAAATGCTAAGATTAATAAGTGAATTCAATATTATAGGAATTGAGTTAGATACTCCATATGAAGTATTGGCAAATAAGTATATTTTAGCCGAGGCAATTCCAGAAAAAAAGAAGGACGATGCTAGACATATAGCTATGGCAACACTTTCCGAAATGGATATTTTAATTAGCTGGAATTGTGAACATATAGTTAAATTTAAAACTCAGCAAATTGTAAGAACAGTAAACTTATTGGAAGGTTTAACAAATATAGCTATTAATACGCCAAAGGAGGTAGTGAGTTATGAATAAGAAATACTATGGTCCAAATGATGAAGTTGAAGCATGGAAAGATACTGTATATGAAGAAACAAAGAATCTGTATGGCAAAGAACTAACTAATTATTTCAAGAAAAATGCGGATAGGATACTTAAAAAATATGATATAAAGTGCCAAAGGGTACATATTATAGCCAAAAGCAAGGAATTAACTAGAGTTTGAATTATTAGTAAGAATAGAATTAGTAATCCAATCTATGCTATTCTTGTTTTGCAGAAATCATTCCTTCTATAAATCATAACAAACTTGTGTTTTGTAAGTTCTAGTTTTATAAAATTTTATCATAAATATAATAACTGTAACTGTTTTAACAAATATTTGTTTAAAAAAAACAAAATCAAGGAGATTGTTTTTTCTTGCAAGTGCAGGTTTGGTTTGATACAATCAAAATATGCGACAGATTAAATTATATGATACTACATTAAGAGATGGTGCTCAGGGTGAGGGAGTTGTTTTTTCAGTTGAAGATAAGTTGCGTGTAACTGAAAAATTAGATGATATAGGTATTCATTATATAGAGGGTGGATGGCCTGGGTCAAATCCAAAGGATATTGAATATTTTAAAAAAGTTAGATTGCTTAACCTTAAATTTGCAAAGGTATCTGCATTTAGCAGTACTAAAAAAGCAAAAAAATCAGTTCAGGAAGATTCTAATATTCAGGCATTACTTAAATCAGAAGTTTCTGTTGTTACAATATTTGGTAAAACATGGGATTTGCATGTTCATGATGTTTTAAAAATATCACTGGAAGAAAATCTTGAACTTGTCCATCAGACTATTTCCTATCTTAAGGGAAAAGTGTCTGAAGTGATATTTGATGCAGAACATTTTTTTGACGGTTTTAAGTCAAATCCTGCATACGCTATTAAGGTTCTTGAGACTGCTGTTGATGCTAATGCTGGTTGGATTGTTTTGTGTGATACAAATGGTGGGGTTTTGCCATCGGAATTAAAGAAAATATTAGAGACAGTTAAATCAAAAATTAAAACAAATGTAGGTATTCATACACACAATGATTCTGATATGGCTGTTGCAAATACCATAGTTGCTGTAGAAGAAGGTGTGAATATGGTTCAGGGAACAATAAATGGATATGGAGAACGGTGTGGGAATGCCAATTTGTGTTCAATTATTCCAAATATACAATTTAAGCTCAAAATTGATTGTGTGCCGGCAGAGAAATTAAAAAAACTTACATGGATTTCACGATATGTAAGTGAAATTGCAAATCAATCACCTCGGGAGAATATGCCGTATGTTGGGAATTCAGCGTTTGCACATAAAGCTGGTATTCATGTTGATGCTGTTAAGAAAAATCCAAAGGCGTATGAGCATATAGTACCTGAAATAGTTGGAAACCATCGTAGAATTTTAATTTCAGAATTATCAGGGGCAAGTAATGTTGTATATAAAGCACTTGAGTATAATATTGATTTGCATAAGGATACACCACAAACAAGAGAAATACTTGCAAAACTTAAAGAAATGGAGCATGCAGGTTATAAATATGAAGGGGCAGATGCTTCTTTTGAATTGATTATAAGAAAAGCTTTGAAATCGCATAAGAAATTTTTTGATCTTGAAGGTTTCAGAGTTATAGTTGAGAACAGAAACAATAAGTTGATAAGTGAAGCAACGATAAAAATAAAAGTTCAGGGAGTATTTGAGCATACTGCTGCTGAAGGAGATGGGCCTGTTAATGCGTTAGATAATGCTTTAAGAAAAGCATTGGAAGGGTTTTATCCTGTTTTGAAATCTGTGCGACTTACTGATTTTAAAGTGCGGGTTCTTGATGCTAAAATTGGAACTGCAGCAAAAGTCAGGGTAATAATTGAATCAACTGATGGTGAGAATACATGGGGGACAGTTGGAGTTTCTGAAAATATCATTGAAGCTTCGTGGGAGGCTTTGGTAGATAGTATAGAGTTTAGATTGCTAAAAGAGAAAGAATTGAAACATTAGAGTGAATAAATCATTGCGAAGTGGCAAGAGATTGCCACAAAATACATTTTCGTTGCCAGGTGCATGGATATCAGAGATATTTTCTTCAATTCAAGGTGAAGGAATATATGTAGGTAAACCTCAGTTATTTGTACGTTTGTGTGGGTGTAATCTATCCTGTATCTATTGCGACACGAAAAACAATAATTTTACCAATAAGAATCTGCGAACAATTCCAGACGTTGTTAAAACCATTAGATTTTTTAATAACCCCAAAAATTTATACAATACAGTAGTTTTTACAGGTGGTGAGCCATTATTACAAGCCAAATTTCTAAAAACAATATCCCCTATTTTTAAAAAAGAAGGATTTAAAATATATCTTGAAACAAATGGAATTTTAAGTAAGGAATTGAAATATGTTATAAACGATGTAGACATTATATCAATGGATATGAAACTTCCTTCTTCAACAGGAATAAATGGTTTATGGGAAAAACATTTAGAATTTTTAAGAATTGCAAGTAAAAAGAATACTTTTGTGAAAACAATTGTTACGCCATATACTTTAAACTGTGATATTAAGAAATGCGTACAAATTATTTCTAAAGTAAATTGTAATGTGCCTTTGGTTTTACAGCCGGCTACTCCAAAAGGCACAATAAAACTTGTTCCTGTGAAAACAGGGATTAAAAAATTTCCTACTTTAAAACAGCTTTTGAATTGGTATGTAATCGCAAAGTCACAATTGACGGATGTACGAATAATACCACAAGTTCATAAAATAATGGATGTTAGATAAGACGATGGAAAAATCAATGGGTTATATAAGAAAGATTTCTTTTGAAAGTAATGCTGAAGTATTGCAGTTATTTGGAGAAAATGATGAGAATTTGACGATTCTTGAGGATACATTTCCTATAAAATTAACTGCTCGGGGGAATGGAATTAAAATAAAAGGTAATAAAGAAAATGTTGATAAAGTTTGCAAATTATTTTTTGAATTAAAAAAAAGAATACAAAATGGTGAAAATATAGATAAACAGATTGTTTTGCAAACAATTGATATAGTAAATTCTAAAGGCAAGTCATTGTTACAAAGTGAGAATAGTGAGTTGTTGAAGAATATTTCAGAAGCAATACCTGTTCCGTCACGTAAGCGATACATAAAGGCAAAGACAAGCGGTCAACACAAATATATAAAAGCTATGGAAAGATACGATATAGTTTTTGCTATAGGTCCTGCTGGGACTGGTAAAACTTATCTTGCAATGGCAAAGGCAGTAGCTTCATTAATAGAAAGAAAAGTGGCGCGTATTATTTTAGTAAGACCAGCTGTGGAGGCGGGTGAAAAACTTGGGTTTTTACCTGGAACTTTTCAGGAGAAAGTTGATCCTTATTTGAGACCGCTTTACGATGCACTTTATGATATGATGGATGTGGATCAATTTCAAAATCTATTGTCTCGTGGTATAATAGAAATAGCGCCACTTGCATATATGCGCGGCAGAACACTTAATAATGCATTTGTAATTTTAGATGAAGCACAAAATACTACACCTGAACAGATGAAAATGTTTTTAACAAGATTGGGTTTTGATTCAAAAGCAGTTATAACTGGTGATGTGACACAAATTGATTTGCCTCGTGATAAATTATCAGGACTTATTCAGGTGCAAAATATTTTTAAAGATATATCCGGAATAAAATTTGTGCATTTTTCAAGTACTGATGTAGTGCGTCATGAAATTGTACAGGAAATAATTAATGCGTATGAAAAATATGAAAAATCAAAAAATAAAAGTATTAGTAAGTGATTCTCAAAAAAAAATTAATATAAAAATTAAAGATATTAGAGATATTGCAACTCAAATGCTTTTATCTGTGTATGCCAAGTCATCTGAGCTTAGTATTACAATAGTAACAGATAAACAAATTAAAGAGCTAAATTTAAGATATCGTGGTAAAAATTATCCTACAGATGTTTTAGCGTTTCCTCAGGATATAGGAAATCTCCCTACTCCCTTTGTTAAAGGGGGAATTTATAAAGTAGTTGTTTTGGGTGATATAGTAATTTCAGCTGAAACTGCTTTAAAGCAAGCTCTTCAAAATGAGCAGGATTTTATGGGTGAAATGAAATTATTGTTATCGCATGGGATTTTGCATTTATTGGGATATGATCATATTAAAGAAAAAGATAATAAAATTATGAGGCGGATGGAGAAAAAACTGTGTCTAAATCTAAAGTAAGAAAAATTTTTATAAGTTTTAATAATGCCATAGAAGGTATAATTTATGTTTTAAAAACTCAGAGGAGTATGCGTATTCATTTTATAGCTGCTGTAATTGTATTAATTGCAGGTTTTCTTTTAAATGTTACGAAATCAGAATTAATTCTTCTTGGTTTTGCAATTACTCTTGTTTTAGCAATAGAAATGATAAATACTGCCGCAGAATTAGTAGTAAATATTATAAAAGATTCGTATCATCCTGTGGTTAGAATAATTAAAGATATATTAGCAGGAGCAGTTTTAATAGCAAGTGTAAATGCCATAGTAACAGGATATTTAATATTTTATTCAAAAATTGATATTTCTTTAGTGTCTGGTTTGACAATAATAAAGCAGGCACCTCCACACATTGCATTTATAATTTTATTCCTGGTAGTTTTTGTAGTGCTGGCTATTAAAACATATTTTAGAAAAGGTACACCAATGGAAGGTGGTATGCCAAGTGGACATACTGCTGTAGCATTTGCAATTTGGTCTGTTATAGTTTTTATAGCTATGGATTTTTTTATTTCGTTCTTAACTTTTTTACTGGCGTTGCTTGTGGGACAAACCAGATTAAAAACAGGAATACACAATATTTGGGAAGTGATAGTTGGAGCTTTAATTGGAATACTTATAACAACTGCTATTTCTCAAATTTTTTGGTGAGGATAATATGGATATTGGTTTAATATTTGAATTTTTATTATTGGTAGTGCTTTTTGTTTCTGCCGCATTTTTTTCTGCAATAGAAACAGCATTAGTTGCTTTATCTAAAGTAAAAATTAAAACATTAATGGATCAATATCCAAATAAAGCAAAAGCATTAAGTGTATGGTTAACTGACCCAAATAAATTATTAACTACTATTTTAATAGGGATAAATACTGTAGCTATATCATCTTCGGCTGTAGGCTCTTTTATAGCAATTAGAATAGCAGAAACTTATATGTTGCCACGTTGGATAATAGGAACAGTTACTGCAATGTTTATTACTTTGATAATAATTATATTTGGAGAAGTAGCACCTAAAATTATTGCAATTCATAGCCCTGAAAAAATAACTTTATTTATGATAAAACCATTAGTTTGGTTTGACAATAGGATTGCGCCTTTCACTAATATATTTACAGCTATTGCAAATGCTTTACTTAAATTAATAGGTCAGGAACCAGTTAAAAAATTAACTATAACTACAGAAGAAGAAATCCGAGCAATGCTTAAAGTGGGAGCAGAAGAGGGGGTTTTACAGGAAGATGAACGTCGTATGATACATAGTATTTTTGATTTTGGAGACACTGTAGTAAGAGAAGTTATGGTTCCAAGAACACAAATGGTATGTATAAATATGAAAGATAATATAGATAAAATTTTAGATAATGTTGTAAAAGAAGGATTTACCAGATTACCTGTATATATAAATAATCTTGACAATATAATTGGGATTTTATATGCAAAAGATCTTTTGAACTTATGGAAAAATATGGAGCTTATTATTTTACAGGATGTAATAAGGCAACCATATTTTATACCTGAGACAAAAAAAGTAAGTGAATTGTTAAAAGAGTTTCAAAAAGGGAAAATTCATATGGCAATTGTTGTAGATGAATTTGGTGGTATATCAGGGCTTGTGACTTTGGAAAATTTAATGGAAGAAATAATTGGTGAAATTAGAGATGAGTATGATACTGATGAAAGGCACATTGAATATTTAAATGATGGAAATATTAATGCTGATGCATCTATACCCATAGATGATATTGCAAGAGAATTAAAAGTTGAATTAGTTAGTGATGATACAATTACTACATTAGGAGGTTTTGTTGTCCATCTTATGGGACGTATCCCCAAAAAAGGTGAAGAAATTAAATATAAAAATTTGAAATTTATTATAATAGATTCTGATAAACGGCAAATTCACAAAATTAAAATCTCTAAAATTTAAACCCACCCTAACCCTCCCTTATCAGGGAGGGAATAAATTTTTAAAATAAATATTCCTAACACTTGACATTTTCAAAAAATCTGCTATATTTTTTACTAAGAAAAGTTTTAATCTAAAAGGGGGTGAGAAAATAGTTGAAATCGCTTGGGCGTCACATCTTGGTAGAACTTTATGATTGTGATGCTAAGGTCTTGAATGATTATGATCGCATACAGAATATTCTGACTGATGCCGTAAAGAAAGCTAAAGCAACAATAGTGGAAGTGGTATTTCACAAATTTAATCCACATGGAGTTAGTGGAGTTGTTGTGATAGCTGAATCCCATTTTTCAATACACACATGGCCAGAACATAAATATGCGGCATTAGATTTCTTCACTTGTGGTGAAGAAATAGATCCATGGGTTGCACATAAATATGTCTATCGCAAACTTAAAGCAAAAAATATGACTGCTATTGAGTTGAAGCGAGGCACATTAAATGTTCCCGATGGAAAGTTAAAACACAAGCCTTAAGCCAAGAATAAGTTTAAGTATTTTAGGAAGATTAAGCACCATATCTACTACTATAGTTTGTGGTTGTGGATAAGATAATACAAAGATATAGTGTTTTTCTTCGATAAGTATAGAATTCCCAAAAATGATAAATTCTGGTATTGATGCTAAAAATAACCACTGGATAATAGAATTCATTAGTCCTTATGAATCCAATATGCATAACATTAAAAAATACATTGTAATTTTCAAAACACCTTTTCAAACTTTTGAGATAGTTGAAACAAACGAATTTGGAAAACGTCTTTTTAAAGATGGAAGATTGTAATCTGCAAAAATTGATGAATATGTTTATAATGAATATACTAAAATTTAATATTATGTGGAGTGTGATATCGTAAAGTGGATTATTACGAACGTCAGTCACGTACGCCTCTTTATGATGCAGTTGTCCGATACGCAAAGAAGAAAAAAGTTTCCTTCCATACTCCAGGGCATAAACATGGGACTGGTATAGATAAAAAATTTCGTGAATTTGTTGGTTCCCGCATTTTTGATATTGATTTAACTCTCCTTGAAGAAGTAGATTCCTTGCATGATCCCCGTGGTGTTATAAAAGAAGCTCAACGGCTTGCATCAGAAGCGTATGGAAGTGATTATTCATTTTTTCTGGTTAATGGTACAAGCTGTGGCAATCATGCTATGATATTAGCGACTTGTATGCCTGGTGATAAGATTGTTATTCCGAGAAATGCACATAAATCTGTTATAGCAGGTGTTATTTTAAGTGGTGCTGAACCTATTTATTTGCAACCAGAAATAAATAAAGAATTAAATATTATATGTAACATTACTCCAGAGCAGGTAAGCAAAGCATTGGGTGAAAATCCTGATGCTAAAGCAGTATTAATAACAAGTCCTACATATAATGGTATTGTAGCTGATATTAAAAAAATCGCAGAAATAGTGCATAGCTATAAAAAAATATTACTTGTTGATGAAGCACATGGTCCACATTTAAAATTTCATCCTGATCTTCCTATATCTGCGATAGAAGCTGGAGCAGATATAATTGTTCAAAGTACACATAAAATAATTTCAGGTTTAACACAAGCTTCAATGTTGCATGCGCGAAAAACTGTAGATATATTAAAATTGAAGAGAATTTTGCAATTAATTCAGACAACAAGTCCTTCATATATATTGATGTCAGCTTTAGATGTGGCACGTATGCAGATGGCATTGTATGGTAAGAATATGCTTAGCCATGCTATAGATTTAGCAAATACAGCAAGGATTAAAATAAACCAAATGAAATTAATTTCTTGTTTCGGGAAAGAAATGATAAACCAAAATAGTATTTATGGAATTGATAGCACAAAATTAACAATAAATGTTTGCAAAACTGGAATTTCAGCCTATGAAACATCAAAGATATTAAATAAAGAATATGAGGTGCAAATGGAATCTGCTGATTTTGTTAATATGCTTGCAATTGTGACTATAGGAAATACAAAAAAAGATATAAAGAGGTTAATTTCAGGATTGACAAATGTAGAAAAAAAATGTAGTATCAGTTCCCAAAATATGACTAAGAATATTGTATGGCCAAATTTCTCTGCTCAGATAGCTATGAATCCGCGTGATGCTGCGTTTTCTATGACAAAAAAAGTGCCATTTAAGGATGCAATTGGTGCTGTAAGTGCAGAGGTGGTTTCACCATATCCACCTGGTATTCCAATTTTGGTGCCTGGGGAGCGAATTACACGTGAAATATACGATTATTTGTATGAGTTAAATAATGTTGGAGCTCGGATTAATGGTCAGGATGATAAAAAAATGCAAACTATTAAAGTGGTTTGGAAAGAGGGTGTTCAGCCGTTATTAAATTAAATCAAGCCAAATTTTGTATATTTGGCTTGATTTATTCTGAACGAAGTGAAGAATCTCAGACAGTAGACCATAAAAAAACTATAGACTTGTAGACTATAGAAGGAGATAAAAATGAAGAAACGAAAGAGCATGAAGAGGAAAAAGATTGCAAAGATTTCGACAAAGACGAAGAGTAAATTAAAAAGGAAAACAAAATCAAAAATTGCTAAAAAAAAGCAGATGCCAAAGCAGAGTCTTAAGTTTTTTAAAAATCTTTTGATAGATAAGAAAAAAGATTTATTAGATGAAGTTAAAAGGAGAAGTGAAGACGGGAAAGAAACATATAATGAAGGGGTTAAAGATTTTGCAGATATGGCATCTGATTCATATGAAAGTGAATTTATATATGGTGTTACTGATACTGAGCGTAAATACATTGATGATGTAGAGCTTTCTCTTAAAAGAATAGATGATGGGACATACGGCATTTGTGATTCCTGCGGTAAATTTATTAGTAAAGCGAGATTAGAAGCTATTCCTTTTGCAAGTCTTTGTATTACCTGTAAGGCAAAAAAAGAGCATCTATAAAAAACGCAAAGTGCAAAGCGAAAAACGTAAAATTAATGTAGCGGTTGCCGTAAGGCAACGATATTAGTTTGCGCTAAGCATTACAATCTCTGTATCTACATATTTACCAATTATATAATTATGGAAAATATACAAATATATAAAGTAACTGAATTAATTAAGGAAATATCTGAAACGTTAAGTAGTAAATTTCCAGATGTTTGGCTTGAAGGGGAAATGTCTAATTTAAAAGAATCACCTTCTGGACATATATATTGCTCATTAAAAGATGAAAATAGCCAGATAAAATCTGTGATATTTAAAGATGTTGGAAAACAATTAAAGTTTTCCTTGGAAAATGGTATTAAAGTTATTGTGCATGGCAGGATAAATGTTTATAAAGCAAGCGGTGAGATGCAATTAATTGTTGACTATGTAGAGCCTGCAGGATTAGGTGCACTTCAACTTGCTTTTGAACAACTTAAGGAAAAATTAAGTAAAGAAGGGTTGTTTGATGAATCACGAAAACGTCCTATTCCACGTATCCCTAAAAAAATTGGAGTAATTACTTCACCTACTGGTGCAGCTATACGTGATATTTTAAAAATAATCTCACGTAGATTTTCTAATGTACACATAGTGATATATCCAGTGAGAGTTCAGGGTGAAGGTGCTGCAGAAGAGATAGCACAGGCATTGGATGATATTAATGAATTTTCAGGGTTTGATGTGCTTATAGTTGGTAGAGGTGGAGGTTCAATTGAAGATTTATGGTCTTTTAATGAGGAAATCGTAGCACGGGCAATATACAATTCAAAAATTCCAGTAATTTCAGCAGTAGGTCATGAAATAGATTTTACAATTGCAGATTTTGTTGCAGATTTGCGTGCTCCAACTCCTTCTGCTGCTGCTGAATTAGTAGTGCAAAATAAAGAGGATTTAGTTAAAATTGTTGAAACTTCAAAATTGAGATTGCAAAATGCATTTGCTTCTATTTTTGAAAATGTACGTAAAACACTTGAGTTTTTTAGCTCCAGAACAATTTTTACTCAGTTTTTGGATAGGATTTATGATTTTCAGCAAGAGGTTGATGATATATTTTCTCAATTATATAAAAATGTTAAAGTTAATCTGGAGCGTAAAAATAAAAGCCTTTCCAGTGTAGTATCTCAAATAAATGTTTTGAGTCCGCTTCATATTTTAGAACGTGGATATAGTATATGTTTAAAATTACCTGAGAAATCTTTAATCACTGAAACTTCTCCTGTTAAAATAGGCGATGAGCTTCAAATTAAATTATATAAAGGTAGTTTATTCTGCAATATACATCAGATAGATAACAAGTAATACTTCCCCCTCCCGTTTTTTCTTTACCAATAAATAGGTTGAATAAATTACTTTATAGAAGTATAATTATTTCTTAGAGGTGGTAAAAATGATACAAAATAAAAACCTTGATTTATTGAAGAAAATCCCATTTTTTGCTGAGATGACTAATAAAGAGTTTAGAATAATTTCTGATGTGATTTTGGATAAGCAATACAAAGAGAATTCTTATTTGTTTTTTGAAAATGCAAAAGGAAACGATTTGTTTATAATATTATCTGGTTTAGTCAGGATTTACAAATCAGATTCTACAGGGAAAGTAAAAACTTTGGCATATCTTAGGTCTGGGGATTTTTTTGGGGAAATGTCTATATTAGATGGTGAAGTTCGTTCAGCAAGTGCACAGGCAATGGAAGATACACATGTATATGTAATTAAAGGTAATGATTTTAAAAGAGAGATTGTAAATAACCCAATAGTTGCATGGAAAATAATGAAAACTTTAAGTAAAAGATTAAGAGATGCAAATAAACAAATAGAAAATTTAACATTTAGAAATTTGCCAGGTAGACTTGCAAATGTCTTAATTGATTTGTCACGAAAACATGGCAAAAAAGTTTCGAATGGTATTAGAATAAATTTAAAACTTACGCATCAGGATCTTGCAGATATGGTTGGAACAGCACGAGAGGTGGTTACTACTTTGATGAGTGCTTTTAAGAAAGCTAATTGTATTGATATGGATAAGCATTATGTCACAATAACTAATAAAGAAGAATTATCCACTTGGGTAACATAATAAAATTCAAAATGCAAATTGTAAAATGCAAAGTAAATTTACAAATTATTATAATTACACTTATTTTTGGCTATTCTCTGGTTTGGGCTGAACCATTTGTATTACAGCAAGCTCAAAATGTTTTAACTTCTGGCGAAATTGAAATAGGTGCTGATTTTTCATACAGTGAATTTGCATATTACAAGGAATATAAGCTATCTAAGACATCTGATATATTGACTAAGTTATGGACGCAAGATACACAAAAGCATATACCTGTGTTGTTGAAATGGGGTATGTCTGATTATGTTGAACTTGCAGTATCATTAGATGCATATTCTTACTGGAAATCAGTAGCTATAGGTCAGCCAGATGTTAAGTATATTGATATAGGTAATGGTAATATAAATATCAAATATAATTTCTGCACTGAATTGGGTGAGGTTCCTTCTATTGCTATAGGTACGATTTTTGATATCCCTACTACAAATTCAATGAGGAATCCAGCAACAGCGTCTGATTATTGGTCTATTGGTATTAATTTTGGTCCATTTATTGCAATTTCTAAAGAAATTGAACCAATAATTCTAAATTTGAATTTTGGATATAAAATTACAAATAGGTATAGGAATGTAGATGATAAAAGTATAAATCCTGTAGATTATATTTTTTATGGAATTGGTGCAGAATTACCAATAGATTTTATAGATATTGTTACTGAGGCGTATGGAACACACTATACAAATAAAGTAAAAACAGAGAGTGAAGTTAATGATGTTTACAAACCAACGACATTGGATTTAATTACAGCACTTAGGTGTAAAATTGACAATTTTAAGATTAAGTTTGGTCTTGTTATTTCAATAAGTGATGTTAATTATAAATCGTATGACTGGAAGATAGTTTCAGGGATTAGTTGTATTCTATGATATAAGGATGAAAAATTCTAATAATAAAATTCTAAATTCTAAACAATATCAAAGCGCTAAAATTCTAATATTAAAATTAAGATATTTTAAATTTATAAATTTAGGATTTTGGATTTGTTTAGAATTTAGTATTTTGCATTTAGGATTTATTTGTTCTATTCCCTGCTTATTACCTGCAGGGACAAGTTTTGCAGGCGAAGAGGACGATTACAATCTTGCTTTTAAATTATATAATGATAAAGCATATATACTTGCAGAGGAAAAACTGCGTAAATTTTTGATAAATTATCCTTGGAGTGAGACTGAAAGGAATACTGGAAGTAATAAATATTCAAATGTACAATATTTGCTTGGGGAATGTTTGTATAATCAGCAAAAGTATAACGAAGCAATAAGAGAATATAAAAGGATTGTGTTGTTTTCTCCTGTTGATTCAACTGCTGAAAAGGCAAGTTTTAAAATTGCAGATTGTTTTTTTGAACAGAAACAATACAAAGATTCAGCTGAATATTATCTTGATTTTGTTAAAAAATACCCCAAAAGTTTAGTTTTAGGTGATGCATATTTTTGGCTTGCTGAATCATATTTTAATCTAAATCAAATAGAAGATGCTTTAAAATATTATGAAAATGCAATTGCATTTAGCTCGAAATTTTTAGATTACTCATATTATTCAAAAGCATGGTGTTTAATTAAATTAAATAATTTATCTGTTGCAATTGAAACCTTGAGAGTTTTAATTAAAAATTATCCTGACGGTGATTTGTTCTTAAAGGCACAAGATTTGTTGGAAAAATCTCTTTACCATTTGGCAACTGAAAAAAATAAAAATAAAGAATATAATGCTTCAATAGATTTATTGCTTGGGCTTTTTCAGGATTATCCAGCCACAAAATTTAAGAATTATGCTTTATATTTACTTGCTCACAATTATTATGCAATTGAAAAATTTAATAATGCTAAGCAAAAGTTTTTGCAATTTACAGAAGAATTTCCTAAAAATGAATTGACAGATGATTCTTTTTATTGGGCTGGCTGGTGTGAGTATAAGCAAAATAATTTTGCAGGTGCAATTTTGAAATTTGAAAATTTAGATGAAAAAAGTTCATTATATCCTGAAGCACAATTTAGAATAGGCGAATCCTATTATAATCTTAAAAATTATATGAAGGCCCAAGAGTCATATAAACGAGCTCTTGATATTACAAAAGATGTGGAATTAATTGTGCAATTGCATTATAGCTTGGGATGGGTATTATATAAAAGTGAAAAATATAAAGATGCTGCAGATTCATTTAAAAAAGCTGGAGATTATTTAGACGCGTCTTATATGTCTGCAATTGCTCTTTATAATTTTGGTGAATATAAACAAGCAAAACAGTATTTTTCTAAGTTAGGGAATCCTGAATCTGTTATGTGGAGTGGTTGGTGTGAATATAGGCAATCCAATTATGATAATGCTATTGCAATGTGGGAGAAAATTAATACTGCTGATTCATTGTATGCTATAGGTCTTGCATATTTTACAAAAAAGGATTTTGAAAAAGCTGTAGATTCTTATGAAAAATTTATTACGAAATTCCCAAAGGATAAACGTAAATTTGAAGCAAAACTTAAGATGGCTGATTCTTGGTATAATTCTGGAAATTTCGGTAAAGCTATTGAAGTGTATGATGATGTGTTTGTAAATGCAATAGAACATAGTAATATATTAAATGCTTTACATGGCTTACAATGGTGCTATGAAACTATGGATAATTATGATAAAATATTAGATATTACTTTGCAATACATCAGACGGGTTCCTAAATCAGAGACAGATTTAGAGTTTATTTTGAAGTTAGGGGACATATATTTTAGACAACAGAATTATGTCAGTGCAATTGCAGAATATGAGAAAATTATAAAACTGTATCCAGATGCCTTAGAAATTTTGAAAGCGCAATATCAAGTAGGTGAATGCAATTATAAAATGGGAAATTTGGACTCAGCGTTACAAAGTTTTAAAGTAATTTCTGAATCTAATTCTGAATCTGAATTTGTTGAAATGGCAAGAGATAGAATCAAAGCAATAATGACAGAAAAGTTGCCGTAGCGGTTGCCGTAAGGCAACGATATTACAATGTTAGCTATTGAATTTTTACGGTGTAACCATTAGGGGAGAGCGAGTATATGTTGCAAAATACAATTTATGTAATGTTATTATCATTGTGTATATCTGTAAATTTGGTTTTTGCTCAGTTAGAGGAGAAAAAAGAGGTTGATTCACCCAAAATTGAATTGCCGGAAGTTATGATATTTGGTGAAAATGAATCCAAGATTTTGCCGGTTAAAGAAAAGAATATGCAGAGTTTTGATGTTACCCCAAAATTAAATACCACATCTCAGACATCAGTTTTAGAAACACAGGAAAAAATAATGCCACAAATGCAAAAATTTGAAGAAGGGAAAAATAGATTTGGCGAAATTACTACTTCTGCAGGTAATCATAATATTTATAAATTAAATACGTTATATGGTATGCAGATAGGTGAACTGAATTATTTTGTGGATATTTTTAAATATAAAGATGATGGAGCTTTGGAAAATAGCGGAAATGATTTTCAGGGTATAGCTTTAAATACAAATTATAAATTGGATACAGATTCTGCAGTATCACTTGATACAGTATATGATGATAAAATCAAAGAATTTCCTTTTGTAAATCCAGTTTTCCACAAACTTCATCGGAAACATTATTTTTTTGATATTTCTGCTAAAACAGGGTTTACAAAAGATATTTTTCCCGGGTTTTCCACGTTTTTTGAAGGTACATCATTAACTGAACAAGGATATGATAATATAGCACAGGGTGGAAATGTTTTTTCTGATATAAAATTTTTTACCACTGATATAAATCATTCAATTAGAGTATCTTTGGGATGGTGGAAAGATAGTATATTTAATGGGGTTTGGAATTTTACAGCAAGTGATTATATAAATGTCTCTCCATATATTTTTAATTTTGGTTTTACGTATAGTGGTTCCAAAATTACTCCCAATTTGGATGTTTATTATGGTATTACCCGTGAAACCACTTTTTATTTTAAATACAAACCAGAATTGTATTATCCTAAATTTTCGCAAATTTATACAGGCGAATATTATTTTGAAGTTAATCCTAATTTGCAGCCTTCCTGGCAGTGGTTGGATTTAACATTAGGTGCAGAGCATATTTTTAGTGAAACAGTTTCTGGAACTTTTGAAGTTTACAGAAAAGAAATCGATAATTATATAATTTGGGATGATACTGATGGCGATAAATTATGGACACCTTTAAATGTTCAGTCAATTTCTGAAGCTGGAATGAATTTTACTATTGTTTGGAAAATACTTCCGGAATTAATTCAGACTGTAAGTTATAATTTTATTTCCGCATTTAATAATATAGAACCGGGTAAAGCTATACCATATCTTTCAAGAGATAAATTAAAAACAAACTGGCAGTATTTAAATTCTGGCTGGGAGGCAGATTTGTATTTAAACGTTATTGGTGCAAGGCCATATACTCAGAGTGGCACAGCAACATTGCCTGCGTATGTTTTATTAGATACTCAAATATCAAAGGAGATTACAAATTGGCTTAAAGTATTTTTTGCAGGTGAAAATTTATTAAATCGATATTATGAAAAGTGGTTCGAATATCCCGAGTTAAGTGCTACATTTCGTGTTGGATTAACTGCTAAATTTTAAAATCCCCTCCCCTGATAAGGGGGATATAGATGGGGTTGAATTTTAAAGGAGAAGTGATAGATATGTTTGAAGGCATTAGTTTTTTTTCAATGTTAGCAAAAGGTGGATGGACAATGGTGGTATTAGGTGTATGTTCTATTATTTCAATTGCTGTTATAGTTGAAAGAATTGTAGCATTTTTAAATGCAACAAATAAAAAAACATATAGTGTCCTAAGTTATGTAAAAAATTTAATTGAAAAAGGCGACATATCAAATGCATCGAATTATTGTAAAATATCTAAAGCTTCAATAGGTAAAATTCTAAATAGAGTTCTAAACAAATTTGATACAGAAAAATCTGAACTTATTCAGATTGCATATAGAGCTATAGATATTGAAGTTATGGAAATAGAGAAAAATCTTGGGATTCTTGGAACAATAGGAGCAGTTGCGCCATTTATTGGATTATTTGGTACAGTTTTAGGGATAATCAGAGCGTTTAAATCTCTGGCTATTGCAGAAGCTGGAGGTCCTGCTGTTGTATCAGAGGGAATTGCAGAAGCATTGGTTACAACTGCTGCAGGATTATTTGTAGCAGTAATTTCAGTTGTAGCATATAATTACTTTGTGAGACGTGCAAAGAGAATAGCAACACAATTTGAAAATTCAACTTTAGAAATAATTGATACATTAAAATAAATATGCTTGATATAAAATTTGTTCGTGAAAATATAGAGACAGTTAAAGAAAATCTAAAAAACAGAGGAACAAAACTTTCTTTGGATGAATTTCTAACTGTTGATGAAAAGAGACGTAAAGTTTTGCGTGAAGTTGAACAACTCAAGTTTTTGCGTAATAATATATCGGATGAAGTAGCAAAATTAAAATATGAAGGTAAGGATATAAAAGATAAAATATCGGAAGCACAGAAAATCTCGCAAAAAATTAAAGAATATGAAATTGAAGTTAATGCTATAGAAGAAGAATCACAGAAAATTTTGCTTTATATCCCTAATATGGTAGATATAAGTGTGCCAATGGGAAAGGATGATAAGGAAAATGTTGAAGTAAGGAAATGGGGTGATTTGCCCAAATTTGATTTTTCACCTTTGCCACATTGGGATATTGCTGAAAACTTAGATATATTGGATTTTAAACGTGCTGCAAAAATGTCTGGTTCAAGATTTGTGCTCTATAAAAATTTGGGAGCAAAACTTGAACGTGTTTTGATAAATTTTATGTTAGATTTGCACACAAAAGAACATGGTTATAAAGAGATGATTCCACCACTTATGGTAAATGCTGATGCTATGAATGCAACAGGACAATTGCCAAAATTTCGTGATGAGCTTTTTAAATGTGAGGATGATGATTTGTATTTGATTCCGACAGCAGAAGTTTCACTTACAAATATACATAGAGAAGAAATATTAAAAGAAGAAGATTTGCCTTTATATTATACTGCATGGACACCTTGTTTTAGACGTGAAGCAGGCTCTTACGGTAGAGATGTTCGTGGAATAATAAGACAGCACCAGTTTAATAAAGTTGAAATGGTAAAATTTGTTAAACCTGAAAATTCTTATGATGAACTTGAAAAATTAGTTTTAAATGCGGAAAAAGTTTTGCAGTTGTTAAAATTGCCTTATCGTATTGTTTTGCTTTCTTCAGGAGAAATTGGATTTGCTGCAGCTAAAACTTATGATATAGAAGTTTGGTTGCCTTCTCAAAATAGATTTTGTGAAATTTCATCTTGTGGAAATTTTACTGATTTTCAGGCACGTAGAGCAAATATAAAATTTAGGCGATCAAAAACAAGTAAACTCGAATATGTCCATACTTTAAATGGCTCTGGTCTTGCAATAGGCAGAACTTTTTTAGCAATACTTGAAAATTATCAATGTAAAGATGGCAGTGTTGTTATTCCGGAAATTTTGCGACCGTATTTTGATGGTATTGAGAAAATCACTGCAAATAAATAAGTGATGTAGTTGCCCATTTATGGGCGTTGTGATTTTTTGAAAAAACAAATCACTGTTTTAAAAATCGCTGATAAATCAGCAACTACAATAATTAGGAGGAATGCAATGGAAATTTTAAAAACAATATTTTGTTTTTTGTTGTTAATGCAATTTAGTATTAACGCATATAGTGAAATTGCTTTGACATTTACAGCTTGGGATTATGAAATGGTTGGAGAAAAAGATTTTTATGAACAACTTATAAAAGATTTTGAATCTGCAAATCCAGATATAAAAATTCAATTTGAGCTTAGGTCTTGGGAAGCTGCATATTCACAAATTGGAGAATGGATAAAAGCAGGTAAAGGGTCGGATTTATTTATAATTCCGGATATCTGGATGCCCGAGTATATATCCTGTATTGAGCCTTATGAAAAATATTTTGATAAAAATAAGACTGCTGAGTTTTTTCCTGTGTTTTTTCAGCGAAGTATGTATGAAGGCAAACTTATTGGTTTAGTATGGGCTGCATCAACTAAGGCATTATTTTATCGCACAGATTTGTTTGAATCTGCGAATTTGAAGCCACCTGCTACATGGCAGGAGCTTTTAGGAACTGCACTTTCTTTGAATGATCCGCCGCGTGTTTATGGAATTGGTTTGCCTGGAAAATCAGTTAATGATACCGCAAGCAATTTCTATTTGTTTTTCTGGTCAGTAGGTGGGGAATTTTTTGATGCAAACAAAAAATGTATAATAAATACTACTGTAGGTATTAAAGCACTGCAATTTTATGTTGATTTGGTTAATAGATATCATATTACTCAGCCAGAGGTAACTTCTTGGTCTAAAAATGAATTGCAAAGACTTTTTGAACAGGGAAGATTGGCTATGCTTGAAACTGGTCCATGGGCAATGGATTCTATCAAAAAAAATTCTCCTGATTTAAAATTTTCAGTGACATCTCTTCCGCGTGAGAATGTTCAGGTTACTGAGATAGTGACTGATAATATAGTTATACTTAATTCTTCAGCCAACAAAGATGCATGTGCCAAATTTATAGATTTTGCATATCAGGATAAATACAGATTGGCATTTGCAAAGCTTGGGATGGTTCCTGAAAAAATTACTGTTTCAAATGACGATTTTTTTCAAAAAGATGCAAAATGGAAAGTTTTTGTGGATATGATTTCATCAGCGAGAAGTACACCATTGATGCAATGGGATAAAATAGAAAGTGCAATAAGCAATGCAATATACGATGCTTTGACAGGCAGAAAGACTCCAAAACAGGCACTTGATGATGTTGCAAACGAAATAGATAAGATTGTTGCTAAACCTCAATAAATTTTTGCTGTAGTTGCCCATTTATGGGCATTGCTGATAAATCAGCAACTACAATTTTAAAATATGAATAAAAAATTTTATGTAACAACTGCTATAGTTTATGCAAATGCATCACCGCATATTGGTTTTGCTTATGAAGTTATTGCTGCAGATGTTATAGCTCGGTATAAACGTTTGGCAGGTTATGATGTATTTTTTCTTACAGGTTCTGATGAACATAGTTTAAATGTTGAACGCAAAGCGCAGTCTTTAGGCAAAACTCCAAAAGAATATTGCGATGAAATGATATCAGTATATAAAGATGTATGGAAGAAACTAAATATTTCCAATGATGATTTTATACGAACAAGTGATGAAAAACACAAAAAATGCGCACAGGAAATTGTCCAAAGAGTTTATGAAAAAGGAGATATTTATAAAGGGCATTATGAAGGTTGGTATTGTACTTCTTGTGAAGCCTATCTTCCAGAAAAAGATCTTGTAGATGGAAATTGTTCAATTCATAAACAAAAACCCAGTTGGTTAAAAGAAGAAAACTTTTTTTTTGCGTTATCAAAATACACAGATAAAATACTTAAGCATATAAATGACAATCCGGATTTTATTCAGCCAGACGCAAGAAAAAATGAAGTTTTGAATGTTTTAAAAGAGGGTTTAACTGACATAAGTATATCGCGTTCTACATTTAAATGGGGTATTCCTTTTCCTTTAGATGAATCACAAGTTGTATATGTTTGGTTTGATGCGTTATTAAATTATATTTCTGCAATTGGATATCCTGACAACAAAGAAAAATTTAATAAATACTGGCCTGCAGATATACACATAATTGGAAAAGATATAACCAGATTTCATTGTCTTATCTGGCCGGCAATATTAATGGCTTTAGATTTACCATTACCAAAAAAAATATTTGGACATGGTTTTCTTCAGTTTAAAGGTGAAAAAATGTCAAAAACAAGAGGAAATATTGTAGATCCTGTTGAAATTTCCTCAGAATTTGGAGTGGATACATTGCGTTATTTTCTAATGCGGGAAATTCCATTTGGAGTTGACGGCGATTTTTCAATAGATGCTTTAATAAGAAGAATTAATAATGAGTTGGCAAATGATTTAGGTAATTTAGTAAATAGAATTACCGGGATGTTGGGGAAATATTGTAATTTTGCAGTGCCTGAACCTAATTTAGAAAAAGATGGTTTGGATACTGAATTATACAAAAAAACAGAGGAAGTTTTTGCAGAAGTTGATAATTTTATGGAACAATTTAAATTTGCTGACGCTTTAAATAAAATCTGGGAGCTTATTCGTATGGCAAATCAATATGTGGATAAAACTGCCCCATGGAAATTATTCAAAGCAAATAATGTAAATAGGGTAAATACAGTTATGTATAATTCTTGTGAAACTTTGCGACTAATATCAATTTTACTCTCTCCATTTATGCCAAATACATCCGAAAAAATTCTGCTACAATTTGGCTTTGACAAAAATTATCTTAATAATAAATTAGATGAATTAAAAGTTTGGGGAAAAACGCAATCTGGCATCAAAGTTTTACAGCAAGAAGTTCTTTTCCCTAAAATTACGTAAATTGTCATTGCGAGGAGCTTTGCGACGAAGCAATCTCGAGATTGCTTCACTTTGTTCGCAATGACAGGATAAACTATGAAATTAATTATTTCGCTTGTAATTCTAATAGCAACATTTACTTCTGTGAATTCAGAAGAGATTTCTGAAGAGTTAAAAACTGAATTTTTTATTGCTTCAGGTATTACTGCAATACAAGATAACTCGTTTTTTCTTTTAGCTATAAGGCCTGTTTTTAAATATATGAGAATTACGGCGGATATGGATATAAGATTTTTATTTGCAAATTCCGGGATTCGCAAAGAAGATTGGAATGAATTAAGAGATTTGTCTAATTTGGTTCGTGAAATAAAATATGAGAATGAAGGGTTGTTTTTAAGGGGTGGAAATATTGAGGAAATAACTTTAGGTCATGGGCTTCTTGTAAAGCGTTACTATAATACACAACCTGCTGATTTTGAAAGAAAATTTGGAAGACAGTTTAAAGTTGATTTTGGATCAGTCGGTCTTGAAGATTTTGGTAATGATGTTTTTGATGAGAGGGTAGAGGCTGTTAATATATTTTTTATGCCATCTGATATATTAGGAAAAAGTTTTTTTCATTCTATAAAAATGAATGGAATAGTAATATCTGATTCTATTCCTTCTAAAAACAAATATTGGTATGATTCCAGGACAGACAAAGTTTATCCACTTTCTGGTTCAGATCAACTTGGTGGTTTTTCAGCAGGTCTTGATTTCCAATTGATTAAATCACCTGATTCGGATTTTTGTATTTATACAGAAGTTGCACAAATAAGAGATAAAGGAGAAGGTTTTATATTCCCTGGGATTGCTTTAAAAATCAATAATTTTGAAGTGAAAGTAGAATATCGTAATATCGCACCGAATTTTGTGCCGGGAATTTTAGATTATAATTATGAAGAAAGACGGCCGATAGATTGGCAACAGGTAAAACTTAGTAAAACAAATCAGATGAGAAATGGTGGATATTTTGAGTTTAACAGTCAGATTTTGTCTGTAATTAATGTTGGCGGCTCCTTTGAAAAATATAGCGGTTTGTATCCAAATATACATACTGCTATATCACTTAATCCAACCTTAAATTTCAACAAAATTAAATTTTATTTTTCGTATGACCAGAAGGATGTGGAAAAACTAAATTTATTAAGTCCTGATTCTGTTTTGCGTTCAGGGATAGCCATAGATATTTATGAAAGAATTCAATTGAATTGTTACTTCAGACAGAGCTATGATATTGAATTCAGACTTTACAAAAAGACGTATACATTAGATATACAGATGTTATTATAATTCATTTGAATGTACTGTAAAAAATTGATATAATTATTTGGATAGATTCATAACTATCCAAGGGGGATAAAATGTATCGTAGAATCTTTATAATTATAAGCTTAGGTTTTTTTATTACAGGATGTTCTTCTCAGATGAAAGTGGTCAGGCATGAATTTGAAGCAAAACAGGATTCAAAAACAGGTGAAGAAATATCTAAAGCAGTTGAAATAGAGTATGCTGTAGATATGAATACTTCAGAAAAATCTATTTATGTATTGGATATAGTTCGTGTTACAGATAATAATGCAAATTTTGAAATAGAAAAATTAGAATTATCTCCAGATGGAACACGTATTGCCTATCAGGAATTTTTTACTCCATTAAAAGGAAACAAGAATTTTAATATAAATACTGTCCATTCTACTACTGGAATAGGAATTGTCCGGATAGTGACCGAATCTTCAAATGATACTGATCCTACATGGACACCTGATGGGAAATATATAGTTTATTCATCAGATAGAAAAGGGATATTAGATAGTAAAATAGGTATAACAAAATTATGGAAAATAGGAGCTGCTGGAATAGGTGGTGTTACACAATTAACATTTGGTTTATCAACTGATTCTAATGCAGATGTTTCACGTGATGGTCAGAAAATTGTATTTTCATCTATTGTTCAGGGAGCTAGTATGCCTAAGATATTTACAATCAATATAGATGGTTCTGAACCAACTGAATTATGTGTAGGTGATATGCCAAAGTGGTCTCCTGATGGCAAAAAAATATTTTTTATCAGAAAAACAGAAACAGAAACAAATAAAGGAAAAATGATTTATTCACAGATATGGTCTATATCTTCAGATGGTGCCAATCCAACACAACTTACTTTTATGGATGGTGATTCAATTGGCCCTGTGTGCTCAATTGATGGCAATAAAATTGCATTCATTAGTAATGCAGGTATATTGGAAGGTATTCCTGTAAATTGGAATATCTGGATTGTAAATTCTGATGGAACTGGAATAATCCAGATTACTACTAATTATTCCTGTGACAGAAGTCCTTGCTGGTCTTCTGATGGCAAATATATTTATTTCTATTCAAATAGAGGTGGAAAATGGGATATATGGAAATTAACGTTAAGTCCTGCTTTGCTTAAACCAATGTTAGTTCAGGACTCGAAAAAAGAAGAAAAAATTGAAGAAGTGGTTTTGCCTCCGGTTAAATTGCAGGCAAAAGCAGAAAATGGAACAATTACTTTATTATGGGAGAATTCTTCAGGTAGTGAAGTTTATGGATATAATATTTATATGCGAAAAAAAACCGGCAAATTTGTAAAAATAAATGATGAAGTTGTTAACGAAAATAAATATACAGTTGATTATTTAAAAGATGATGTTCCATTTACTTTTGCTGTTACTTCAATAGGAAAACTTACAAGTAAAGAAAGCGCTTTTTCAGAGAATATTGAAGTGACTTTGAAAGTAGTAACGGTTACGACTCAAAAGCCTGCTGTACCAATAAGTGTTAAAGCTTCTCCTTCTAATGAATCAGTTGTAATTACATGGGAAAAAAGTCAGGATACTAATGTTATTGGATATAATATTTATGAAAGCAGAACATCTAAAAAGTGGTATAAAAAGGTGAATGAAGATTCTGTTAAAGAAACGACTTATACTGACATTTATTTAAAAAATGGAGTTGCATATTATTTTGTCATAACATCAGTTGATAAATCCAATACAGAAAGTGATTATTCAGAAGAAGTAAGTGTTATTCCTGTGAGTCCAGTTCCTATTGCTAAAACAACAACTTCTTCATCAACTGCAAAGAAAAAGGCTATTACTAAAAAATCAACAACGACTAAACCTGTAACATCTGGTAAAAAATAAGTTTTTCCATTATACTGTGTTCAATGAGATTTTTTGCTGAAGAATTAGATAAACTTAAAAAATTAAATTTATACAGATATTTACGTGTAATTGATAGTCCTCAGGATGTGCAATTAACAATCAATGGTAAAACGTATATATCATTTTCTTCAAATAACTATCTAGGTCTTGCAAATTATCCATATTTAAAATCTAAGAGTATTGAAGCTATTGGAAAATATGGTTGTGGTGCAGGTGCATCTCGTTTGATATCTGGTAATCTTAAAATCTACGAAGAACTTGAAGATAAAATTGCAAAATTTAAAAATACTAAAAGTTCATTAGTTTTTCCTACAGGTTATATGGCAAATATCGGAGCAATAACCTCATTAGTTGATGCAAAAGATGCAGTTATCATTGATCATTTGAATCATGCAAGTATAATTGATGCTTGTAAACAGTCTGGTGCGAAAATACTTGTGTATTCACATAAAGATTTGAATCAACTGGAAAAAATTCTAAAACGCTATATAAATTTCAGGAGAAGATTAATAATTACAGATACAATATTTTCTATGGATGGCGATATTGCACCATTACCGGAAATTGTTAAGTTGGCAAAGCAAAATGATGCGATGTTGATGATTGATGATGCGCATGGAACAGGTGTTCTTGGCAAAAACGGAAAAGGTGCTTTGGAATATTTTGGAATAGATGAAAAATCTGTAGATGTTGTAATGGGGACTTTGAGTAAAGCAATTGGTAGTTTAGGTGGATTTGTTGCAGGCAGTTTTGAATTAATTGATTATTTACGCAATAAAGCCAGAAGTTTTATTTATACTACTGCATTGCCTGCAGGAGTTTGTGGAGCTGCTATTGCAGGAATAGAAATGATTGAAAAAGAAAAAAAACTGAATGAAAAACTATGGAATAATACAAAATATTTACTTGGTAAACTTAAAGAACACAAATTGAATACATTAGATTCTGAAACTCCGATTATTCCAATACTAATTGGAGATACAGAAAAAACACTTGATATAGCAAAAGAACTTTTTGAAAATGGAATTTTTGTTCCAGCAATTAGACCTCCAACAGTTCCAAATGGAACAAGCAGGCTAAGAATTTCTTTAACATCAGGACACACAAAAGAACATCTGGACAAATTGATAGAGATGTTGAAACGAGATGCCGAAACAAGTTCGGCATGACAGATAGAATAACAAGAATTGTCACCCTGAACTTGTTTCAGGGTCTAATGAGATGAAAGGAATTTTTATAACAGGGACAGATACAGGTGTAGGTAAAACTTTAATTGTAGCTGGAATTGCTAAAATGTTGCTTGAAAAAGGAGTGCGAGTTGGAATAATCAAACCAATATCTTCAGGTGGAATTCCAAGTCAGGATATAATTTATCTGCAAAAATGTTTATCATATAAAAACATTATATCTCCTATTCAATTCAAGCTTCCTCTTGCACCGTATGCAGCAGCAAAACTTGAAAATAAAAGTATAAACTTTAAAAAAATATTTAAGTCATTGGATAACCTATCAAAAAATTGTGATTTTGTAATAGCAGAAGGTATAGGCGGAGCAATGGTTCCAATACTTAAAAATTATTTTGTTACAGATTTAATAAAAGATTTTAAATTGCCGGTAATTATACTATCAAGACCTGGGTTGGGAACCTTAAATCATACATTTATGACAATTGAAGTGCTTGAAAAACGTAAGATAAAAATTTTAGGAGTAATAATTAATGGGTTTAAAAAAATAGGAGTACCAGAAAAAACAAATTCAGATATAATTGAAGAAATTTCAGGGTATCCAATTCTTGCAAAAATAAAATGGGATAAACAGTATCCAAAAAATATAAAACTTCTTGCAGATGTTTTAAAAAATTCAAAAATATTAACTGCTTTAATTTAATAATCCCCTTTATTAAGAGATTGTGTCATAATGGTTATATTTTAGGTTGTCATTCCCGAATGCTTTTATCGGGAATCCAGAAGCTTTGATTTTAAAGGGTTTTAAAGTCACTGGATTCCCGCTTTCGCGGGAATGACAGTCAAACTCTTAATTATGACACAGTCTCTAAAGGGGAAATAAGGAGGATTGGCAAAAATGAATAAAATTATATGTATAGTAATTGCTGTTTTTTTAATAAATAGTATTGGATGTCATAAAAAATCTTCTATGAAATCAGATGCTAAAAAAAATGAAACTATGCAAAAAGAATTTATTTCAGCTTTTAAAAAAGCACATGAAACAAATAATATTGATGAACTTATGAATTTGATATATGGTGAAAATGTTACAGATGAAATGCGCCAGTTGTCCAAACAGTATTTTACAGAAAATTTCGACAGAAAAATAGAGACTATCACAATTAGTTCATTGACTGGTGAGGAAACACTTGGATACACAAAAGAAAACGTACAGTATCGTCCTAATCTTGAATTAGTTGCTAATCTTGTTGTTCAATTTAGTGGTGAGAATAATAGTGAAACGCGTTATCCATTGGGAATCAAAGATGGTAAATATTATCTTACATCTTTTGTTCCTGCTTCAGGACAGAATTCACAGGTTATGGATGCAATGTTAAATGTTACTTCTTATGGATATAACACAACTATAATAATAAATGGTGTAAAGCAAAGCAGTATAAATGGAAGCGAATCAATGCGTCTTACAAATGGGTTGCAAATTGGAACTAATCAGATTCGCATTGAAGTTAATGATGCAAAAGACGCTATTAAAATTTTAGATATTTCGGTTAAAACAAAGGATTCATCTGGGGCATTTGTAAACGAAGTGTATAGTTTTAAGCCTTCTTCAGTTTCATCTGGAGTATATGAGGATACAATTACTATCAACAAGTAACAATATGAATAACTTAGAACAAAAAGATAAAAAATATATTTGGCATCCTTTTACTCAGATGCGGGAGTATAAATCTTTTGTAATAGAAAAAGGGAAAAGAATGTGGCTTTATGATATTTATGGCAATAAATATTTAGATGGAATATCTTCACTTTGGGTTAATGTTCATGGTCATAGGAAAAAAGAAATAGATAATGCAATAAATAAACAGCTTGCTAAAATTGCTCACTCAACTTTACTTGGAATTGCAAATGTTCCATCTGTAGAATTGGCTGAAAAATTAATTAAGATAGTGCCTGGTAAATTATGTAAAGTGTTTTATTCAGAAGATGGAGCTGAAGCTGTAGAAATTGCCATAAAGATGGCTTATCAGTATTGGCAAAATAAAGGAGAAAAGCAAAGGACTAAATTTTTAGCAGTTAAGAATGCTTACCATGGGGATACAATTGGAGCAGTAAGTGTAGGTGGAATGAGTTTATTTCACTCAAAGTATAAGCCACTTTTGTTTAAAACATATTTTGCGACATCACCATATTGCTATAGATGTCCGAATTGTAAGAGTTTTACGAATATAGTTGGTAGAATTCCATATAAGGTTAATTGCAATTGGGATTGCATAAAAAAAATAGAAAAACTTGTCAAAAAACATAAAAAAGAAATATGTGCTATGATAATAGAGCCATTGGTTCAGGCAGCAGCTGGAATTATAGTGATGCCTCAGGGTTATATTAAAAAAATAGAGCAGATTTGCAAAGAAAACAAAATATTACTTATTGCAGATGAGGTTGCTGTGGGTTTTGGCAGAACAGGAAAAATGTTTGCTTGTGAATATGAAAATATAAAGCCAGATTTAATGGCAGTAGGTAAGGGTATAACAGGTGGTTATTTACCGCTTGCAGTAACTTTTGCTACAAATGAAATTTACAATGCATTTTTGGGGAAACTTGAAGAGCAAAAAACATTTTATCATGGTCATAGTTATACAGGAAATCCTTTAGCGTGTGCAAGTGCAATTGCTAACTTAAATATATTCAAGAAAGAAAAAACTCTTGAAAAATTACAGCCAAAAATAAAAGTTTTATCTAAAGAACTTGAAAAATTCAAAAATTTGCCTTGGGTTGGTGATATAAGGCAATGTGGTTTTATGGCAGGTATTGAATTGGTAAAAAATAAAAACACAAAAGAACCATTTAAAATTACTGATAAAATCAGTGTAAAGATTTGTTTGGAAGCCAGAAAACATAGGTTATTAATACGGCCATTAGGTGATGTAATAGTAATAATACCGCCTTTGGCAATAGAAATACCACAACTTCGTTATATGTTAAAAGTAATATATCAAGCAGTCATTAAAATCTGTGGCAAACAATAATCTTTACAATTATAAGAAAGTATGTCAAAATATAATTAAAGTATGGATATAAAATTGATGCCTAAAAAAATAATTTATATAATTATTGCTATTCTTGTTCTTTTATTGATTTATATCATAATTCTAAAACCAAAATCTAAACAGGAACAGGAGTTGCCTGTATCTCCAATATTAGAGCAAAAATCAATTATTCCGGAATTGCCGGGTGTAACAAAAACAACTTCTATTGATGTAACTACCAGCAAAGTAAAGGAGTATATTGAAAAATTAAAAAGTGAAAATTTTGATGAACGTGATGCTGCAATAAATAGTCTTGCCCAATTAGGCAAAGAAGCAGTTATTCAATTAAAAGATTCTTTATTGAGTGATAAAAATTCTATAGTAAGAATGACTTCTGCATATTTGTTAGGAGTAATTAAGGATAAAGAGGCAGTTCCTGTTTTATTAAAATGTTTAAATGATTCTGATTTTGGAGTGAGAGAGCGGGTTATTGTAGCACTTGGTGAAATTAAGGAGAATTCTACAATTCTTCATTTAAAAAAACTGTTGAATGATAAAGATAAATACATACGTTGTTTGACTGCATCTGCATTAGGTAAAATGAATGATAAAAGTGGTTTAAAAACCGTGGAGTCTTTGGTTTTAGATAAAGATGATTATATTGCTTGTGCTGCAATAAATGCTATTGCAGATATTGGAGATAAATCATCATTGCCTTTGCTTATTAAACTTGCAAAGTTGCGTGAAAGAAATGAAAATATATCTATAAATAAAGCCATTCAGAATGCTATGCAGAAGATGAATGTTAAAAAGCCGCTTTCTGTTGTTGTAGAAAAAAAATCTTCTGACGAGTTAAAAATTTCATTAGAAAATGATATAAAATATTATCAAAAGATATGTAAAGCAAAAAGTTTAACATCAAATGATAAAATATTTATGCTAAATAAAATATTAGCTAAATATAAGGATTTGTCTCTGGACTTAACATTTGTAAAAAATGAAATAGAGAAACTTAAAAAGAACAAAAAGAATTAAAGGTTTGACTTGAAACAAGTTGAAGTGTAGTATAATAAGATATGTTAAAAAGATTTATTGTAGTTATCAGTTTAATTCTATTGCCTGTGTTTTCATTTGCTACAACTATTACTCATACTTCAGATACAGATTTTTCCTCGGGAACATTAACAAATATCATAACAAGTGGATTTGGTGCAACGGCTAATTTGCAATTATCTACTACTGCTACTATTACGTATGGACCTAAGTTTTTTGTGGATGGAAATACATATTATTCTATGACAAGTACGAATCATAGGTATTCTATGCGTTTTACTGCTCAGCAGACTCGGACCATTACAAAGGTTTGGGTTTATAATTCTGGTTTAGGAACTATGCCTACATATAAATGCGAAATACAGTCAGATGATACTACTGGTAAACCATCAGGCGGAGTACTTGGAACTGCTACTTTTACACCACAATATATGAATAGGTGGCAGATTATAACGCTTACAAGTAGTGTGCCAATTACAGCAGGTATTGTTTATCATATTGTAATAAGTTATAGCAGTGGAACAATTAATGGTTCTAATTATTTATCAATTGTTGGTGTTACGCCACCTAATTTGTCAACTCCTTTTAGTGATACTACAGATTCTAGCTCAAATTTATTGTATAGTAGTACTGCAACGATTGCATGGATATTATGGGATTATCAACCTGTTTATTTATTGGAAGATTCCAGTGGAAATGTTGAGGGAAATCCATATAGTAGTTATTCTGATTTATCTGTTTATGGTTCAGGTGTATACAGAGGTGAAAAATTTACAATTACAGGAAATAACAAGTCAGTAAATGGTGTCCGATTCCATTTGAAATGTAGTCTTCCTACTCCACCTGCGGATCATTTGTATGTAGTATTAGAAAATGTAACAGATGGTATTGAAATGGAAAGCGGCAAAGTTGTTGATACTTCACAAATAACTAATGACTTTACCTGGTACTACTATATATTTACTTCACCAAAAACATTGCAAGTTGGAAAAACATATAGAATATATTTGCGGTCACCTTCATCTGCTTCAACAAGTTATTATTTAGTACGTTATTTTTTATCATCAAATACTTATAATAATGGTACATCAGGTGGTGCTACAATTACTACTTCTAATAGTATAACTTATGATGGAATAAATTCAATTTACAGTACTTGGAATGGTAGTTCTTGGGTTGATTACAATAATTATGATTTAATGTTTAAATTTTCCAATGTTGCTTATACAAGTTCTGGAACATTTGAGTCATCTGTTATAGATTGTTCATCTGCAAGTGAATTCAAAACTATTTTATGGGAACCTACTACACAAGCTTCAAATACAACAGTAAAATTTCAAATTGCTTCAAGTAACAGTTCAGATGGAACGTGGGAATTTTTAGGTTATGATGGCACAAAAACTACATATTATACACAAAGCGGACAGACAATTAGTGGAGTTCACAGTGGAAAACGATATATAAAATATAAGACATATTTTGAAACAACTGATGCGAATTATAGTCCAAGTATTGACAAAGTTACAATAGAATATAACACCAGAACACTTACTGGCAAAACTTTGGAAGCTCAGAGTTATCCAAATCCTTTTAGCCCTGGGACACAGTCTACAACTATAAAATATATTTTAAATGTTGATTCAAATGTTACTATTAGAATATATGATGCGGCTGGTGATTTAGTGAAGGAAATGAATTTTTCTGCTGGAAGTGAAGGCGGAAAAGGTAATACTGCTGGTTATGATAATAAAATTACCTGGGATGGAAGAAATGGGTA
>JBBTED010000076.1:0-3682 GCA_038042445.1 Candidatus Firestoneibacteriota bacterium | reverse complement strand
CTTCAGGGAGAACCGGATAGAGTTCCTATGGCGGAATTGTTGATGAATCAATCAGTGAAAGATGCTTTTTTGGGCAGGCCTGTTCTAACTGTTAAAGATGATGTAGAGTTCTGGTATAAAGCAGGTTATGACTATGTTGGATTACGTATAGATTCTAAACTTACTCATGAGATGATGAAAAAAAATGCAGGCATACAGACAAGTTCTAAAAGTAGTGTTGGTAATAGTGCTAATAATGAAGAAAGAGCATGGGCTACAGAGGGAAAAGGTTTAGTAACTACAATGGAAGAATTGGGAAAATTTCCCTGGCCAGATAAAAAATTTAACTATCAGAATTTTAAAGAAGCAAATTTGTGTTTACCTGAAGGAATGAAAATAATAGCAAGAAGTGGAGATATTTTTACTCATACATGGGAGATAATGGGTTTTGAACATTTTAGTTTTGCTTTGGTGGAAAATCCTGAATTAATAGATACGCTTTTTAATAAATTTGGCGATATTACGTATGCTGCTTTTGAAGGAGTGATGGATTGTCCAAATCTGGGTGCAATATGGTATTCTGATGATATAGCGTATACAGAAGGATTGATGGCGTCACCAATGGTTTTAAGAAAATATTTATTTCCTTGGATGAAGAAAATAGGAAATTTAGCAAAGAAGAAAAATATTCCATATATTTATCATACTGATGGTAAGTTATGGGAAGTGATGGAAGATATGATTGACTGTGGAATTAATGCAATTCAGCCAATGGAACCAAAATCATGGGATGCGCGTGAAGTTAAGAAAAAATATGGAGATAGATTATGTATGATTGGTAATGTAGAATTAGATAGACTATCACGTGGAACTCCTGAAGAAATTGACCAAATGGTAAAGGAATGTATAAAAAATTTAGCGCCTGGTGGTGGGTATTGTGTTGGTTCAAGCAATACAGTTGCAGATTATGTTCCAGTTGAAAATTATAAAGCAATGATTGAAGCATCATTTAAATATGGCAAATACCCAATTAAATTGTAAATTATTATTTTCCTTGACACATTATAAATGTGCACATATAATGTGTAAATAAATCTTAGAAGGGGAGGATTATGAAAAATATTACACTTTCATTAAATGAAGATGTTCTAAATGCTGGAAGAAGTTATGCAAAAAAACATAATATTTCTTTTAATGCCTTAATTAGACGTTTAGTAGAACAAACGGTTGTTAAATCTTCTTCTTCCTGGGTTGAAGAATCTTTTAAACTTATGGATAAGGCAAAAGCGAATTCTAACGGGAAGAAGTGGACAAGAGAAGAGTTGTATCGTGTATAAGGTATTTATCGATACAAATATTCTTGTTTATGCAGTAGATAATTGCAATCTCAAAAAAAGAAATAAGGCAAGAGATATTCTAAAAGAGACGGTTAAAAGTAATAGTTTTGTTATTTCAACGCAGGTCTTACAGGAATTTTATGTTATTGGAACAACAAAATTGAAAATAGATCCTATTCTTGCCAAAAATATTCTTCATACCTTTGAAAATATGGAAATTGTGAGTATTGATATATTTCTTATAAAAGAAGCAATAGATACAAGTGTATTGAATAAAATATCCTTTTGGGATGCTTTGATTATTGTAAGCGCAGAGAATGCAAAATGTGAGAAAATATATACAGAAGATTTGAATCATGGTCAAATTATACGGGGTGTAAAAATAGAAAACCCATTATTGTAACCAGAAAAGAATGAGAAATATTCTATATTATGCAATTAAATTGTAAGTCAAATGAATATTTTATCCGTGAAGCGTTAAAAGAAGCGCAAAAAGCATACAATGAAGATGAGGTTCCTGTAGGCGCCATCGCAGTTTATAGAAATAAAATAATTGCAAGAGCGCACAATCAAATAGTAAAATTAAATGACCCAACTGCTCATGCAGAAATTCTTGCATTGCGTAAAGCTTCAAAGAAATTACAAAATGAACGACTTAATGGAGTTTGTTTATATGTTACACTTGAGCCATGTTTGATGTGTGTTGGCGCAATGATATTAGCTCGTATAGAGTATTTGGTTTATTCAGCAGAAGATAAAAAAACAGGCGCAGTGAATTTACTAAAAACTATTAAATCAAATCATAATTTTAAAATAATAAACGGAATTTTAGCAGAGAATAGTGCAGACTTACTAAAACGGTTTTTTAAAACCAAACGCAATTAAAAGGAGAGGTACCGAAGTGGTCATAACGGGCCCGACTCGAAATCGGGTAGGCATACTTGCCACGTGGGTTCGAATCCCACCCTCTCCGCCATAAATAATGGAGGGATTCGAAGCCAACCCTGAGCGCCGAGCGATAGCGAGGAAGAAGCGAAGGGTGGCCGGTTTCGGATGAACGAGCAAAGCGAGTGAAGGAGAAAGAATCCCACCCTCTCCGCCATAAATAATGGAGGGATTCGAAGCCAACCCTGAGCGCCGAGCGATAGCGAGGAAGAAGCGAAGGGTGGCCGGTTTCGGATGAACGAGCAAAGCGAGTGAAGGAGAAAGAATCCCACCCTCTCCGCCATAAATAATGGAGGAATTCGAACTTTCAGATTTGGATATCACTATACAGGAGAAAAAAATATGACAATTAATAATTCAATAGGAGTTCCCCAAGGGCAAATTGTTCTTTATAAAAATAAGTTAGAAGTTAAACTAGAGAAAGAAACTGTATGGCTGACACAGAAACAGATGTCAGAATTGTTTAATAAAGGTGTTTCTACTATTAATGAGCATATAAAAAATATCTTTATAGAAGGTGAATTAACGGAAAATTCAGTTATTCGGAATTTCCGAATAACTGCTTCTGATGGAAAAATATATGATACGAATTTCTATAATTTAGATGTTATTATATCTGTGGGATATAGAGTTAAATCAAAACAAGGTACACAATTCCGTATTTGGGCAACAAATGTATTACGAAAACATCTCGTTAATGGTTATACTATTAATGAAAAACGACTCAAGGTAGCTGAACATAAATATCAGGAGCTACAAAACTCATTGAAATTGTTAGGTAATGTTATTTCTTTTGAATCAGTGTCTGATGAAACCAAAGGTCTTATTACAGTAATTAGTCAATACTCGCGAGCACTTGACATTCTGGATGACTATGACAATAATCATTTGCCTATTCCCAAAGGGACAAAGAGGTTAAAATATGCACTTGCTTATGAAGATGCTCGGACGATTATTAGCGAAATTAGAAAAAAATTAAAAAGCTCTCCTTTTTTTGGACAGGAAAAAGATAAGAGTTTTCAAAGTTCATTGGAGACAATTTATCAGACATTTGGTGGTAAAGATGTTTATCCTACAGTGGAAGAAAAATCTGCAAACTTATTATATTTTATTGTCAAAAATCACAGTTTTGTTGATGGAAATAAACGTATTGCTGCGATACTTTTTATATCTTTTTTGCAGAAAAATAATATCCTTTTACGTAAAGACGGTTCACGGCGTATTGATGAGAACGCACTGGTTGCTTTAACACTAATGGTTGCATCAAGCAAGTCTTCAGAAAAAGAAATTATGATTAAGGTGATATTGAATTTATTGGTATAGGAATATTATGAAAAATAAATATATCTTATCTATTGACCAAGGCACAACAGGGTCGCGGGCTTTTATATTTGACCAAACAGGCAAAGCTATATCCAGTG
>JBBTED010000075.1:0-7706 GCA_038042445.1 Candidatus Firestoneibacteriota bacterium | reverse complement strand
TACTAAACTTAAAGATGGAAGTGAAGTTTCTATAATTCCAGCAATTGCGGGAGGATAAAATTATGACTCAAGTGATAGAGTTAACAGATGAACAAATAGAGAGGTATTCCAGACAAATAATTCTTCCTGAAATTGGAGGAAAAGGTCAGAAGAAGTTGTTAAATGCAAAAGTTCTTGTAATTGGATGTGGTGGGCTTGGATCTCCTTGTGCATATTACTTAGCTGCTGCAGGTATAGGCAAGATAGGTCTTGTAGATAGCGATGATGTGGAATTAAATAATTTACAAAGGCAAATAATTCATAGCACAAAAACAGTGGGTAAGCCAAAAGCAGATTCAGCAAAAGAAAAACTTGTAGAACTTAATCCAGATGTGGAGGTTATTGTACACAAATTGCGGTTAACATCAGAAAATATTTTGGATGTTATAAAGGATTATGATGTGGTTGTTGATGGAAGTGATAATTTCCCTACAAGGTATCTTGTAAATGATGCCTGTGTTTTAGCAGGAAAGCCGCTTATGCATGCAGGTATTTTAAAATTTGATGGTCAGGCAATGACTATTCTCCCAAAAGAAGGTCCATGCTACAGATGTTTATTTTCATCACCACCACCACCTGGAACTGTTCCATCTTGTCAGGAAGCTGGTATTTTAGGAGTTGTTGCAGGTATTTTAGGGCTTGTTCAGGCAAACGAAGTATTAAAATACATTCTTGCTTGTGGTGAATTGCTTACAGGTAAATTATTTGTATTTAATGCGTTATCTATGAAAACCAGAATTTTGACTATCAGACGTGATAAAAATTGTCCAATATGTGGAGAAAATCCCACAATAACAAAACTTATTGATTATGAAGAATTTTGCCAGATTAGGCAAAAAAACATAACATAAAAATAAAGGTAGTCGCAGGCTTTAGCCTGCGTTCTTGCAAAATGAAACCTGTGTTCTTTATACGCAGGCTAAAGCCTGCGACTACCTAATATAAATACAAAAGGAGAAAGATATGAAATTGTTAAAAGAAGAAATTGAAAAATATTCCAAAGAACTTGAAAATAAGAGTCCGGAGGATGTCCTAAAATGGTCATTTGATACTTTTAAAGATAAAGTGGCACTTGCTTCAAGTTTTGGAGCTGAGGATGTTGTGCTTACGGATATGATGGTAAAAATAAATCCATCTGCGCGTATTTTTACTTTGGATACAGGTAGATTGCCACAAGAAACTTATGAAGTTTTTGAAAAGACAAGGGAAAAGTACAAAGTAAATATAGAAGTCTATTGCCCGGATACTGCTTCTTTGGAAAAAATGACAGAGGAGTATGGTCCTGATTTATTTTATAAAAGTATTGAAAATAGAAAGTTATGTTGTACAAAGAGAAAAATAGAACCCTTAAATCGCTCACTTTCAAAATTAGATGCATGGATATGCGGTTTAAGAAGGGAGCAATCTGTTACAAGAACTAAAGTAGAAAAAGTAGAGTTAGATGTGTCGCATAATAATATGGCTAAAATAAATCCATTAGCTGATTGGACAGAAAAACAAGTATGGGATTATATAAAAGCAAATGATGTTCCTTATAATGCGTTGCATAACAAGAATTATCCAAGTATAGGTTGTGCACCTTGCACAAGAGCTGTGAAACCCGGAGAAGATGTTCGTGCTGGTCGTTGGTGGTGGGAATCACCTGAACAAAAGGAATGTGGTTTACATGGAAAAAAATAATATAATTGCTCCACATGGTGGAAAATTAGTTAATAGAATAATACAGGATTCACAGAAAGCTGTTGTTAGAGAAAAAGCTTTTATGTTGAAAACTGTCTGTTTGAATAAACGGCAGATTTCCGATCTTGATATGATAGCAACAGGTGGTTTTAGTCCTCTTGAAGGTTTTTTGTGTAGAGCTGATTATGAAAGTGTTGTTCATCATACGCGTTTGGCAAATGGAATTGTTTGGAGTATTCCAATAACTTTGTCAGTGAGTAAAGAAGAAGCAAATCGTTTTAAAGAAGGTGAGGATATTTCACTTATAAATGAATTGGGGGAAATTCTGGGAATTCTTCATTTAAAAGAAATTTATCCATATAATAAAGAGCTTGAGGCAAAATTGGTTTATAAAACAACGGATGTTGTTCATCCTGGAGTAAAAGCTCTTTATTCGCAGGGAGATGTTTTATTGGGTGGGGATATTGATGTTATAGAAGGACAAAAGCATACTGATTTCAAAAAGTATCACTTAAATCCTGCCCAAACCAGAAAAATATTTGCAGAAAAAGGCTGGAAGACTATAGTCGGATTCCAGACCAGAAATCCTGTGCATCGCGCTCATGAATACATACAGAAATGTGCTTTAGAAATAGTTGATGCATTGTTTCTTCATCCTATAGTTGGTGAAACAAAAAGCGATGATATACCTGCAAATGTTAGAATGAAATGTTATGAAGTGTTGCTTGAAAAATACTACCCAAAGGATAGAGTATTGCTTGCAATAAATCCGGCAGCTATGCGGTATGCGGGTCCAAGAGAAGCGATTTTTCATGCTATTGTGCGTAAGAATTATGGATGCACACATTTTATTGTTGGAAGAGATCATGCTGGTGTTGGAAATTACTATGGCACTTATGATGCGCAATATATATTTAATGAATTCAATTCTGAGGAATTAGATATAACACCGTTATTTTTTGAACACACTTTCTTTTGCAGGCAATGTGCAAGTATGGCATCACCGAAAACTTGTCCGCATAGTGAAGGTGATAGGATAATGTTAAGTGGTACAAAAGTACGTCAGATGTTACAGGAAGAGGCAATTCCACCATTAGAATTTACAAGACCTGAAGTAGCAAAAGTATTAATAGAAGGTGTAAAACAAAAAGAAACAACTTATAGTATTTAAAATGATTGAAATACTATTATTAATTATTTTGGTTATTTTTTTGGGTATGAATATGGGGGTGAGTGGTATAGCGCCTTCTTTTGCAGTTTCTTATTGTACCAATATTATAAAAGAAAAAAGTACAATGATACTTTTTGGTATTTTTGTTGTTTTAGGTGCAGTTCTTTTAGGCCATAATGTTGCAAAGACACTTGGCGGTGGAATATTACCCAAACAATACATTGATATTAATATTACGCTAATTATTTTGTTTTGTACATCGTTAGGTCTTTTTGCTGCGAATCTTCTAAAAATTCCACAGTCTACATCATGGGCAACTGTTTTTTCTATAGTAGGAGTTGGTTTAGCAATAGGACATTTGGAGTCAAAAAAAATATTTTCAATAATACCTTTCTGGATTTTATTGCCGATTATTTCATATTTTCTGACCTTGTTTGTACATAAGAGAATTTATCCACCAGCGCTTAAAAATCTATGGCTTTATGAAAAAATATTGAGCAATGAAAGAACCGTTAAAAAATTATCAATAATTGCAAGTTGTTATGTAGCGTTTAGTATTGGCGCAAATAATGTTGCTAATATTGTTGGTCCTCTTGTTTCCAGTGGAGCTATAAAAAATACAACTTTTGGTTTGTTTATAGTAAGTATCACTTTTATTGTTGGCGCAATATTTTGGGGTAAACACACAATGTGCACAGTTGGTGAGAATATTATTCCATTTGGTGTAATTTCTGCAACAATTGTAGGTTTTATAACTGCTACGCTTTTAATTTGTGCGTCAATTATGGGCATTCCCCAATCATTGGTTCAATTGAATGCTGCATCTGTATTTGCGATTTCACACAATAAAAATGGATTTTCTGAAACTGTTTCTCATTCAACTACAAAAAAAATATTTTTTGTCTGGCTGATATCTCCTTTACTTGCATTTTTAAGTGCGTATTTAATTACAAAGGTGACAAAATGATTTTTAATAAAGAACAAATAAATGAAATTATTCAGCACGCAAAAGATGAATATCCAAAAGAAGTTTGTGGAATTATTGCAGGTAGAGAAGACAAGACGGAAAAAATTTACAAGATGATAAATACTTCTAATGAACCTGAAATTTGTTATTTTATGGATCCAAAAGAACAATTTAAAGTAATTAAAGAAATAAGACAATTACAATTAGAAATGATTGGAATATATCATTCTCATACAAAAACTGAAGCATATCCTTCTAAACGTGATTGTGAATTAGCATTTTACTCTGAAGTAAATTATGCAATAATTTCCTTGCAAAATTTTGATAATCCTGAAATTCACACATTTAAAATTACAGATTCTATAATAGAAGAAGAAAATGTTGAAATTATTACTGATTGACGAAGGTCTAATTATATTATATACTACAAAAAAAAGATGTAGTTGCCGATTCATCGGCGATCAGATTGTGTTGTGCTGGTAGTCGCAGGCTTTAGCCTGCGTAAATAACGGCAAACTGAAATTTGCAAAAACGCAGGCTAAAGCCTGCGACTACCAAAATACTAAAAAATTTGACAATATTGGATTTTAGAAAATAGGAGTTTAATGCCAGATAAATGTCCTGGTTCAGATACAAGATTTATAAAAGTAGAAGTACATAAATGCGATAAATGTGGATATGAAGTGGAATTTTTTTCTGATGAAGTAAATACAAGATGTCCTAAATGTAAAAATACTGTTTATCGTGAAAAAACCCCGTCTTGTATTGATTGGTGTAAACATGCCCGTGAATGTATTGGTGAAGAACGTTGGAGACAAATAAAAAATTTGATGGATGAACCTGTAGAAGATAATAGGGAAGACTATAAAGATAAAGTGTCAATTGAAATGAAAAAATATTTTGGTAAAGATATAAGAAGGATACTCCACTCAGAAAAAGTGCTTGCATACACAGAAGAGATATTAAAAAAAGAAAAAGGGAATCGTAGTGTTGTTATTCCAGCAGCGATTCTTCATGATATTGGAATAAAAGAATGTGAAAAGAAATATAATTCTACAGATGGACAACTTCAGGAGAAAGAAGGTCCTCCAATAGCAAGGCAAATTTTGGAAAAACTAAATATTTTGCCGGAGACGATAGATGAAGTGTGTAAACTTATTGCAAGTCATCATAGCCCTGGAGAAATTGATAGCACTAATTTTAAAATATTATGGGATGCGGATTGGTTGGTTAATTTAAGAGATGAGGTTGATACAAAAGACAAAGAAAAACTAACAAAACTTATAGAAAAAATATTCACTACACAGGCTGGGAAAGATCTTGCGTATAAAATCTATCTTGGAAAGGAGTAATAACGTAAATCTTTACGGAACGTAGTTCCATTTCTTTGTCATTCCCGCAGATAGTTAGCGGGAACCCATACAAAATGTTTCTGGATTCCTGCTTTCGCAGGAATGACATGGTGTTTAGTGAGGACTTACAAAATAACTATGGCTGTTAATGAAACCGCTAAAAAATTATGGTCTGGTGAAAAAACACAGACCATAGCCAGAAAATTGTATCTTGAAGGTTATAGTTGTACAGAAAGTATGTTGCATAGTTTTAAAAATGCAAATGTAGTTGAAATTTCTGATGAGGTTCTAAAAGTTGGTGCTGGATTTAGAACTGGAATTGTTGGTTCAGGATGCCTGTGCGGAGTTTTAACTGCATCTGTCATTATAATTGGTTTAAAGTATGGAAGAAAAGACAAAAATGAAAACAATAAAATTGCTGATGAGAAAATCAAAAAATTTTATGAAGAATTTAAAAATAAATACAAAGCAACTTGTTGTCGGGTAATTACTAAAAAATGGAAAGAAAATTTTTCTTCGCAAGACAGAAAGAATCATTGTGCCAATATTGTATCAGAAATGTCAGTTATATTGGAAAAACTATTATAAAGAGGCTGTTTCAAGGTTATGTTTTATGGTAGCCGCAGGCTTTAGCCTGCGAAAAAATGGTGAAAAATAATACCGCAAGCTAAAGCTTGCGGCTACAACTACATAGTTTTTTATAAGGGGATTTTATGTTTAAAATACCGCAAAAAGTAGTAAATGATATCCAAAAGTATAAAGATAATCTTGAAAAATTTATCAAAGGAGAATTAAAAGATTCTTTTTTTAAAGGGATTCGTGTTCCATGGGGGTATTACTCACAACGTGGTGGAAAATTTTTAATGTCAAGATTGCGTGTGCCTGCAGGAATTATAACTTGTGAGCAGTTAAATGCTATTGCCCAAGCTGCTAAAAATTTTGCAGATGGCAAATTGCATATTACTACAAGACAGGATATTCAAATTCATAATGTAGAGTATGAGAATTCGATAAAAATAATAGAATACCTTAAAGATTTTAATATTTCTCCGCGAGGTGGAGGCGGAAATACTGTTCGCAATATTACGGGTTGTTATCTTTCAGGTGTCTGTCCCTATGAAAATATTGAAATATATAAAATTGTATGGGGTTTAACCGAATATTTAATATCTATTGATGAATCTTATAATATGCCAAGAAAATTAAAGATGGCAGTTTCCGGTTGTCCAAAAGATTGTGCTTATGTAGGTGTAAATGATGTTGGTTTTATTGCTATAGACGGTGGTTTAAAAGTTTTATGCGGTGGAGGTATGGGAGCTGTAAGTGGTGTTGGAAAAGTCTTAGAAGAAAAAATTGCACCTGAAGAAGTTGGATATGTTGCAAAATCAATAATGAATGTATTTAATAAATATGGGGATAGGAAAAACAGACATCATAACAGATTAAGATTTTTAATTCAGGATATGGGCTGGGATAAATTTTTTGAATTGTATAAACAAGAATTTTTAAAAGTGAAGGAAGAAGAATATATCATACTAAGAACTACTGATTCTTTGATGGAATTACCAGAAGTAAAAGGAAATGAAAGTATACAGGAATTTCAAAATGAGGAATATAAAGTGTTTCTCAAATACAGTGTTAGGGATCAAAAACAAAAAGGGTATAAATATATAAAATTGAGAATTCCTTTTGGGGAAATAAATGCTGATACTTTGTTGTCTTTGGCTTTACTTGGTAATGTTTCATCAACAATAAATTTCAGAACTACACAACGGCAAAATTTAGTTATTTCAAATGTGTCACAAGACAAAGTGTATATTATTTATCAGGAAATAAAAAAAATCTTAAAAGACTATTTGTATCCTGATACAATTTTAGATGTTATATCCTGTAAGGCTGCAACTACTTGTAATTTGGGAATATGTAATGCTATTGCTTTAGCACCTGAAATTGTACAAAAATTAAGTACTATAAATCTGGATAAATTAAGCGATATAACGATCAATATGAATGGATGTTTAAATGCCTGTGGTCATCATCCTATAGGTGTTCTTGCTCTTTCAGGAATGGTAAGAAAAGTATATAGCAAATCAGTGCCATTTTATAAAATTTATTTAGGTGGAAAAATAGATTCTGAAAATACTAAATTATCTCAAGAAGTAGGTATAGCACCAGCTCGTGTTATTCCAAAACTTATTTCAGAATTTGTTCTTAGTATGTCAGAAAATGTTAATGGGAATATATATGAGTATATTCAAAATAATGGCAAAATGAAAATGACTGAGTTAATTAAAAAATATTCTGTTGTTCCTACTTATGAGGAGGATAAAAGCTACTATATAGATTTTGGCAAAACTGAAGATTTTTCTTTAGATGGATTAGGAGCTGCAGAATGTGGAGCAGGTGTAATAGATATGATGGAATCCGATCTTGAATCTGCAAAACAATCTTTAGTTAAAGCTAAAGATAATAATTTGGATGTTGTAGAAATTAAGAA
>JBBTED010000074.1:0-27103 GCA_038042445.1 Candidatus Firestoneibacteriota bacterium | reverse complement strand
ATGTAATTAAAGAAATAAAGGAATATTGTTAAAAACTTTTCACAGTACCTAAATAGATGGAAAGGGGAAATTATGAGAACAGAATGGTATAAAGCAGCAAGGATTCATTTAGAATGGTTGAATCCTAAAATAGACTTAGATGTTCCAAAATATGTAAATGAAATGCTTGATAGTGTGGAAAAAGTTAATGCAAATGCAATTGCCTATGTAATAGATAATGGAGGATATATTCTTTATGATGGTAAATCAGCACCTAAAGATAAACATATAGGAAATTATGATCTAATTGCAATGATAGAAAAAGAAGCACATAAACGAGGTTTGAGATTTATAGCAGGTTTCTATGGGGTACATTCAAAAACCTATCTTTGTAATGAATATCCACATTGGGTGCAGTTAGACAAAGAAGGTAAGCCAACAGGATGGTCCAATTTTTTAATACTTTGTCCAAATTCACCTTTTGGGGATTACTATCCCGAGCGTATAAAAGAAATTGTTTCAAAATATAAAGTAGACGGTATATATGTAGAAGGTATATATTTTGGAGCGGGATTTTGTTATTGTTACTATTGCAGGGAAAAATTTAAAGGTAAATATGAAAGAGAAATTCCAACTGATGCAACAGACAGACAACTTAAACAATTTCATCAAGAAACAATTACAGATTTTTATAGAAAAATACGAGAAGTTGTTGATGAAGTATCTCCAGATACTATTATCACAGGCGCAACTTATACACTGTTTCAGGAGTTGGGACGTTCTAGTCTAAGAGATTCTAATATAAAAACATTAAGTAAATATGTTGATGTTATTTCTATGGAGGGCCAATGGGGTTATTATGATAATGACATTTCATTAAGAGAAATAAGTTTATACAATTTGATGCTTAAGGCTGAGAGTAAAAAGCCTATTTTAAACACACAATTTGTTTCAAAAAATGTAGATTATGATTATGCGCAAAGAACACCAGAACATACTAAATTAGCAATTATGGAAAATATGAGTCAAGGGGCAATTGTGCAAGTTCATGTTCAAACTGCATTTGAAGAAGACGAAAGCTTGATGCCTACATTAAAAGAATTGTTTGTGGATATTGAGAAATTAAATTCTTATGTGATTGATTCGGAATCCTTAAAATATGCAGCTATTTTAAATTGGTCATCACCAGAAGATAATGAGGATTATTTTAGTGATGCTCTTAAGGGATTTTATTTTACACTTAGTGAATATCATATTCCAACAGATATAGTTATTCCTGAAGATATAGAAAATAGCTGTCTTAAAAATTATTCTGTTTTGATATTGCCTAATGCTAAAAGATTAAGCTCAAAAGTAATAGATTGTATTGAAGAATATGTAAAAAACGGTGGGGGTTTAGTTATGACTTACAAAACAGGCTGGGAAGATAAAGAAAACAGATTGATGAAACTATTAGGTGTCCAAAACCGTTTAGGAGTGATCAATAATTTAGAAAAAAATGCAACTGTAGGATTACGTGGGGGGCCTAAATTTTTGCCACATACATATTATAAAATACATTCTAAAGAAAAAATATGGGAAAAATTAAATAAAAAACTTCTTTCATTTAGAGGTGGGTATATACAGTTAGAAACAGAAAAGAGTGTTTTACCTATGGCAGAAATATTAGGTTTTGATGATAGTCGCAGGCATAGGGACCATTGCCTTATGGGAGGTTATCCAAACAATGAAATTAATCCAATGATATTGACACAAAAATTGGGTAAAGGAAAGATTTTGTATATAACTGCTGAATTAGATGCAATTTGTCATAGGTTTGGCTGTAAAGATAATATGGAAGTTTTGGTAAATTCTGTTTTGTCTGTATCAGAAAAAGATGTGTCTTTAAAAACAAATCTATCTGGTTCTGTAGAAGTAGTTACACACATAAAAGGAAAAAGTGTTGCAATATTGTTGTTAAATCAGACTACCAATCAATTAAAACCGTATTCAGTTGTCCGATACGTAGTTCCAATAAACAAAATAGAAATAGGAATAAAAATAGGAAACAAAATTCCTAAAAGAGTAAAATCACTAAAAAATGCAAAGATAAATTTTAAGAAAGAAAAAGACTGGCTTCACATTACATTAGAAAAACTTAATGAATATGAATGTATAATGATTGATTTGTGAAAATGACAAGGAGGAATTATGAACAGATTTAGAAATAAATGTGCAATTATTACAGGTGCAGGTGGAAGTATGGGGATGAAAATTGCAAGAGATTTGATTAAAGAAGGAGCAAAAATACTTTGTACTGATTCAAATATTAGCAATCTAAATAAACTTAAGAATAGTGTCCATAATAAAAACCACTGTATTGTTGAAGTTGCAGATGTTACTAAATTAACACAAGTAAAGAATGTAGTAGCATTTGGAATAAAAAAATTCGGTAAAATTGATATATTAATTAATACTGCAGGTATTGTTGGGCAAAAGAATATTGAAGAAATTACTGAAGCGGAATTGGATTGTATGTTTAATGTAAATGTAAAAGGTACATTTTTCTTCATTCAGCAGGTAATATCCTGTATGAAAAAACAAAACTACGGCAGAATAATTAATTTTTCTTCTAAATCCGGAAAAACAGGTTCTGCATTAATGTCACATTATTCTGCTACTAAAGCTGCAATTATAGGTTTGACACAGGCATTAGCTTGCGAATTTGCTCCATATAAAATAACTGTTAATGCGATTTGTCCGGGTATTACTTCTAATACAAATATGTGGAATTCTGTAAATATTGCTTATGCAAAAAATCTCAAGATGAATGATAGTCAGGTTCTGGAAAAATTCACAGAGAAAATTCCACTTAAGCGATTAGCAACAGTTGAAGATATTTCAGCAGTTACACTTTTTTTAGCATCTGATGATTCTTCATATATGACTGGTCAGGCACTTAATGTTGATGGTGGTCGTGAAATGCATTGAGAATTTTTAAAAAGAAGGAGAGTATTTTTATGAAATCAAGCAATGATAAGATGAAAGCAGCAGTGCTTGAAAGAATTGGTGAAATAGTTGTAAAAGAAGTAGATATACCTGTGTGTCCTGAAGATAGTATTTTAATAAAAGTAGAAGCTTGTGCAATATGCGGTTCTGATTTACGAATTTTTAAAAAAGTTGATAAAAGAGTAAAATTTCCACAAATAATCGGTCATGAAATTGCAGGTAGAATAGTAAAAATTGGAAGAATGGTAAAAGGTTTTAAAATTGGTGATAGAGTTATTTCCCTGCCAGGTCCATCTTGTGGAAAATGTATTTATTGCAAAGAAGGATTCGATACACAATGTCTTAATATGATACATATTGGTTATAACTGGCCTGGAGGTTTTGCACAATATCATATACCTCCGTCTAGGTCTTTAAAAAAAGGAAGATGTTTTATTAATAAAATTCCGGATAATCTTCCTTTTGAAGAAGCCTGTATTGCAGAATTATTAGGATGTTGTATTAATGCTCAGGAATTTTCTAATGTCCGTAAAAATGATAGTGTGGCAATTATTGGAGGAGGACCTGCAGGTTGTATGCATATTGAACTTGCAAAATTAAGAGGAGCTAATAAAGTTTTTTTGGTGCAAAGGTCACAAACAAGATTAAAAATGGCAAAGAATAAATTTAATGCAGATGTGTTTATTTCTTCACAATCAGAAGATTTTGTAGAACGTATATTAAAAGAAACTAATGGATATGGAGTTGATGTAGTTATTGTAGCTTGTTCGTCAAAGGAAGCTCAAGAGAAGTCACTAAAAATAATAAAAGGAAAAGGGAGAATAAATTTTTTTGGAGGGCTTTCTGCAGATGATTCTATAATAAATATAGATAGCAATATAGTTCACTATAAGGAATGTATAATTCAAGGATCGCAATCAAGCACAGGTATTCATAATCGCAAAGCTTTAAAATTATTTTCTGATAGAAAAATAAATGCAAAAGATTTTATTACACATATTTTTCCACTTTCCAGAATTAAAGAAGCAATTAAAATTGCTGAGACTGGAATGGGTTTAAAAATAGTTGTTAAACCCTGGTTATAAATTAATAATATGAGTATATTAGTATCTCCATCTTTAATGTGTGCAGATTTATTGAATTTAGGTTGTGAATTAAAATCATTAAAAAAAGCAGGTGTGGATATGTTTCACATTGATGTTATAGATGGGCATTTTGCTAATAATTTTGCATTTGGTGAAGATATTGTGAAGGCAGTAAGAAAAGCAACTGATTTACCTTTAGATATTCATTTAATGGTTTATAATCCGGAGAAATATGTAAAACGATTTATAGACGCAGGTGCAAATATTATAACCATACATTTGGAAGCTTGTAAAAATGATATTCATTCAGTTATTCGGTTAATAAAAAATGATGGTGCAAAAGTATCTCTTGCGATAAATCCTGAAACACCTATTAGGGATTTTGAAAATATTTTTGGCCAGATTTCTATTCTTAATGTTATGGGTGTTCCTCCGGGATTTGCCGGTTGCAAGCTTTCACCGGGAATAATCAAAAAAATAAAAAACGTTAGGAAATTAATTACTAAAAAAAAATTAGATTTAGACATACAAATAGATGGTGGAGTAAACAACGAAACTGTTTCACAATTAGTTAATGCAGGTGTAAATATTCTTATTGTAGGAAGACAAATTTTATTTAAACATTCGTCCAATCAATACAAAAGAATAATCAATTTCTTTAAAAAAATGATCTGAGTCTCCGGAACAGATATGGAAACTAAAAAAAGAAAAAAGCGGTTAGATCGTTTGATTACGATACTCAATATGATATAATGCTAACATTTATCTAAATATATAGACGAGGATGTGAAAAATGAAAATAAAATTTATAGGGGTTGATGTATGTATTCCTGATATTTTGTTTTTTGACTTATAGTGGTTTAATGGTTATAATATTTGCATTGAATGATGAGTAAAATATGTTTAAATTAGTTTCGGAATTTAAACCAAAAGGGGATCAGCCTAAGGCAATAGAATCATTAACTGCAGGATTTAAAAAGGGCGTCCAGCATCAGGTGCTTCTTGGTGTAACTGGTTCTGGCAAAACCTTTACAATGGCTTGTGTGATTGCGAATATTCAGAAGCCAACTTTAATTATATCTCATAATAAAACATTAGCTGCGCAACTTTATGGAGAGTTTAAGGAATTTTTTCCTGAGAATGCTGTTGAATATTTTGTAAGTTATTATGATTACTATCAACCAGAATCATACATTCCACAAACAGATACATATATTGAGAAAGATTCATCTATAAATGACGAAATAGATAAATTAAGACATTCTGCAACTTCTGCAATACTTTCCAGAAAGGATGTAATAATAATTGCTAGTGTTTCCTGCATATACAATATTGGTTCTCCAGACAGATACCAGAGTATGCATATTTATTTAGAGAACAAAAGAAAAATGGATATGGAGGAATTATTTAAAAAATTAGTTGAAATACAATATATAAGAAATGATACAGATTTTTATAGGGGCAGATTCAGAGTTAGAGGTGATACTGTGGAGATTTTTCCTGCATCGTATGATACTGCAATTCGTGTTGAATTTTTTGGCAATGAAATAGAAAAATTGTCTGAAGTTGACCCAATTACAGGAGATATACTAAAAAAACTTGAAAGAATTGCAATATATCCTGCACAACATTGGGTTACTCCTCAAGATGAACTTGAACCTGCAATTAAAGCTATAGAAAAAGAACTTGCAGAACGAACAGAGTATTTAAAAAGTAAAAATAAACTTCTGGAAGCACAACGTATAGAACAGAGAACATTATTTGACATAGAAATGTTAAGAGAGATAGGTTTTTGCAAAGGAATAGAAAATTATTCAAGATATTTAGATGGAAGAAAACCTGGTGACCCGCCTTTTACTTTGTTGGATTATTTTCCTTCTGATGCGTTAATTATTATTGATGAAAGCCATGTAGGTATACCACAATTTAATGGAATGTATGAAGGTGACAGGTCAAGAAAAAATACACTTATAGATTATGGTTTCAGACTTCCATCTGCTTATGACAACAGACCTCTTAAATTTTCTGAATTTGAGAAAAAAATAAATCAGGTAGTTTATGTTTCTGCTACTCCTGCTAATTATGAACTTGAGAAAAGCAAAGGTAATGTTGTAGAACAGGTAATAAGGCCAACAGGGTTAATGGATCCTGAAATTATAGTTAAACCTGCAAAAACACAGGTAGATACATTGATTACTGAAATACATAAACATATTCAAAAGAAAAACAGAGTTCTTGTTACAACACTAACAAAAAGAATGTCAGAAGATTTGACAGAGTATTTAAAAAGTGCAAATATCAATGCAAGATATTTGCATTCTGATATTGAGACACTTGAACGTATAAAAATATTGCAGGATTTGCGACGTGGAACTTTTGATGTATTGGTAGGTATAAATTTATTGCGAGAGGGTTTAGATCTTCCAGAGGTATCATTAGTAGCTATACTTGATGCAGATAAAGAAGGATTTTTGCGTTCTGAAAGATCATTGATTCAGACTATGGGACGTGCTGCGAGAAATATTGAGGGCAAAGTTTTATTATTTGGCGATACTATTACAAAGTCAATGAAACGTGCTATATCTGAAACAGAAAGAAGACGAAAACTTCAGTTTGAATTTAATAAAAAACACAATATAACACCTGAAACAATAAAAAAATCAATAAGAAATATTTTATCATCTGTTTATGAAGCAGATTATTTTACTATTCCGGTAATTGCTGAAAATCAGCAGGAATACATAGCAATAGATGAATTACCAAAAATTATTTCTGAATTAGAACTTGAAATGAAAAAATACGCAGGAAAATTGGAATTTGAAAAAGCAGCTGCAATACGAGACAGAATAAAAGAACTACATAAAAACGCAAATGTAATGAGTAGAGAAGGCATATCAGTAGTTCCATTACATAGTCAGCGAAACGAAATTTCACAAACAGAATCAAAACATAAAAAAAGACGTATAGCCCAGCAGAAATTTCATAATGTAAAAAAATTCATCAAAAAGAAATAATGTAGGGAATGGTCGCGACCATTCCCTACTGATTAAATTGTTAGGACATTTATTTTTCGCGATTTTTTGTCTGAAGTGATGTTTGGGAAAATAAGAATGAATTTATGAAAACAACTGAACGTAAATTAACACGTTTGCGAAAATATGATTATTCACAGGTAGGATATTATTTTATTACAGTTTGTACATGGAATAGGATAGAATGGTTTGGTAAGGTTGAAGATAGCAGGATGATTTTAAATGAATGGGGTGAAATAACGCAAAAACAATGGGTTTGGTTGGCAGAACAATATACATATGTAGAATTGGATGCATATGTGATTATGCCAAATCATTTTCATGGCATAATTTCAATTGTAGGGAACGGTCGCGACCGTTCCCTACAGAAGATAAAACCGTTGCCGGAATTGGTCGGGGCATTTAAAACAACATCATCAAAATTGATTCATAAAGCAGGTTTTACGGAATTTCGTTGGCAAAAATCATTTTATGACCATATTATCCGGAATGAAACGTCATTATTGCGTATCAGAGAATACATTGCAAACAATTCTTTGCAATGGCATTTAGATATAGAGAACAGGGATAATAACACAAAACGAAAGGATCCCTATTATAATAAAATATTTGCAGGTTAAAATGAAAATTTCTGCTTATGAATAAAGTAAACATGTTTAAAGAAGCTGTATTATATAATAAAGAAAGTAGTTTGCAGACTGATTGTTATTTATGTAATCATTTTTGTAAAATTAAAGACGGTAAATTTGGAGTTTGTGGTGTTAGACAAAATATTAAAGGTGTTTTATATGCACATTCTTATGGTAAAATAATAGCGATGCATATTGACCCGATTGAAAAAAAACCAATGTTTCATCTGTTTCCTGGGTCTAAATCGTTTTCTATTGCTTGTGCAGGGTGTAATTTTAGATGTGGGTTTTGCCAAAACTGGTCAATATCTCAAATTAAAGGCATAAGTAATGAGCAGGATGTTTCACCAGAATACATAGTAGAGCAGGCAAAGAAGTATAACTGTAAAAGCATATCTTATACTTATACTGAGCCAACAATTTTTTTTGAGTATGCTTATGATATAGCTAATCTTGCAAAAAATAATGGACTATTAAATGTGTTTGTTACAAATGGGTATATGAGTAAAGAGGCAATAGAAATGATTTCTCCATATTTAGATGCTGCAAATGTTGATTTAAAGTTTTTTAATGATGAAAAATATCGTAAGGTTTGTGGTGGAAAATTAGAACCTGTTCTGGAAACTATTCAGTTAATGCGTAAATTAAATATTTGGGTAGAGGTAACAACATTAATTGTTCCGGGGCAAAATGATTCTAATGATGAGCTTAAAAAAATTGCTGAATTTTTGGCTGGCATTGGTAAAGAAATACCATGGCATATATCCAGATTTCATCCTGATTATAAAATGACGGAAATACCTCTAACACCTGTGGAAAAATTAAAAGAAGCTTATGATATTGGTAAAGAAGCAGGATTACGTTATGTTTATATTGGAAATGTTATGGAAGAAGAAAGAACATATTGTTATAATTGTGAGAAAGATTTAATCACACGTTTTGGATTTAAAATTCGTGAAAATAATTTAAAAAATTCAAAGTGCCCAAAATGTGGTGTCCAAATTGATGGAATATTTTGACAAACAATCCTTTTTTTGTTATATAATGTATTTATGTTTACACGCGAAGAATACGAAAAAATGGAGGAGAAGATACTTGCTCCTTATGCAATGAAAAATAGGTTGGCTGGGGCAAGGAAATATCCTGAGCAAGAACATCCTTTTAGGTCAGCTTTTCAAAGAGATAGGGATAGAATTATTCATTCTTCTGCATTTCGTCGTCTTGAATATAAAACACAAGTGTTTGTTATTCATGAAAGTGATTACTATCGCACTCGGCTTACTCATACAATAGAAGTGTCACAAATTGCTTGCACAATAGCAAGAATCTTAAGATTAAGTGAGGATTTAACTGAGGCAATAGTTTTGGCGCATGATTTGGGTCATACACCATTTGGTCATTCAGGAGAAAAGATTTTAAATGAGTTAATGAAAAAATATGGTGGTTTTGAGCATAACAAACAAAGTTTAAGAGTAGTTGATGAACTTGAAGAAAGGTATCCGGAATTTCCAGGTTTAAATTTAACATGGGAAGTCCGAGAAAGTATTGCAAAGCATAATACTGAATATGATGTTTCATCTGGTAAAGAGTTTAAGCCAGAACTTGGGCCTTTATTAGAAGCACAGGTTGCAAATTTGGCAGATGAAATAGCATATAATAGTCATGATTTAGATGATGGATTAGCGTCTGGGCTTATTTCATTAGATGATTTAGAAAAAGTTCCTATCTGGCAAAAAAATTATATGAAAATTAATTTTTGCAATCTAAGTTTTGAGTTAAAAAAGTATCAGGTGATTCGGTCAATTATAAATATGCAAACCACAGATTTGATAATGCAGACTGAAGAAAATATTAAAAAATTTAATATTAAATCTTTGCAGGATGTTCGTAATACAAAAAAAGATATTGTATGTTTTAGTATTGAGATGGAGAAAGACAATAAAATACTTAAAAATTTTTTGATGGATAAACTATATCATCACTATCGCGTTAAACGAATGGAAGAAAAAGCACAGCGGTTTATAACGGAATTATTTAAAATATATTTAAAAAGAACTGATACATTACCGCCAAAAATTCAGGAGAAGCTTAAAACAGGAAAAAAACAGCGGGTGATTTGTGATTATATTGCTGGAATGACAGACCATTTTGCATTGGAAGAATACAAAAAATTATTTGACCCATTTGAAAAAGTGTAATGATAGAATATTGTCACCCTGAACTTGTTTCAGGGTCTAAAAGAGATGCTGAAATAAATTCAGCATGACAAATAGGAGTTAATGATATGAAAATTAAAAAAGCTGTTGTGCCAGCTGCTGGGCTTGGAACACGGTTTTTGCCTGCTACAAAGGCGCAGCCAAAGGAAATGCTTCCGATATTTGATAAACCTGCAATACAATATATTGTTGAAGAAGCTATTTCTGCTGGGATAGAGGATATATTAATTGTTACGGGTCGTGGGAAACAAACAATTGAAAATCATTTTGATAAATCTTTTGAGCTTGAACATTATTTGCGTGAAAAACGTCAATATCAGCTTTTAAAAAGCATAGAAGAAATAGGCAGTTTGATTAATGTTCATTATGTTCGCCAGAAAGAACCATTAGGGTTAGGTCATGCAATACTGTGCGCAAAAAGTTTTGTTAATAATGAACCCTTTGCTGTATTTCTTGCAGATGATTTGATATATGCTCCACGTAAATCTGCAATTGCACAGTTAATTGATGTATATAATAGTTATAAAACTTCTGTATTAGCTGTAGAGACTGTGCCAAAGGAAAAAATGTCAAGCTATGGTATTATAAATCCTATTTTGATAAAGGATAGACTTTATCAAGTTAAAGATATTGTTGAAAAGCCAAAACAGGAAAATGCTCCATCTGATCTTGGAGTTGTAGGTAGATATATTCTTGTTCCAGAGATAATGGATATACTTGAAAAAACACCACGTGGAGTTAATGGTGAAATTCAATTAACTGATGCACTTAAGATTTTTTTAAAAAGACATAAATTTTATGCTGTTAAGTTTGAGGGTAAAAGATATGATGTAGGAACAAAGTTAGGTTATGTAGAAGCAACAGTTGAATATGCACTTCGTCAGAAAGAAATTTCTGCAAAGTTGATTGAATATTTTAAAAAATTGGTGGAGGGATTATAATGATTAAAGAGGCAATTGCAAAAATTGTTGACAAGAAAGATATTTCAATAGATGAAGCTAAGTTAGTGATGGATGAAATTATGGATGGGAAAGCAACTTCATCACAGATTGCTGCTTTTATTATTGCATTGCGAATTAAAGGTGAAACTATAGATGAAGTTATCGGATGTGTTCAGAGTATGAGAAGTAAATCTGTGAAAATAAATTCAATACATAAAATACTTGTTGATACCTGTGGAACAGGTGGTGACAGAGCCAATACATTTAATATTTCAACTACTGCTGCATTTGTAGCTGCTGGAGCAGGTGTCCCTGTTGCAAAACATGGAAATCGGGCAGTATCAAGCCATTGTGGAAGTGCTGATTTATTGAAGTCTCTTGGAGTTAATATTGAAATGTCGCCAGAAAAGGTAGAAGAATGTTTGAATAAAATAGGGATAGGTTTTTTATTTGCTCCAATTCTTCATCCTGCAATGAAGTATGCGGCTGAGCCAAGACGGGATATTGGCATACGTACTATATTTAATATTTTAGGACCTCTTACAAATCCGGCAAATGCGCAAGCACAGGTAGTTGGAGTATATGCTTACAATTTGACTGAAATTGTGGCTTGTGTGCTTGGGAGTTTAGGTAGCACACATGTTTTTGCAGTTCATGGAACTGATGGATTAGATGAAATTACAATAACAGGCGATACCAAAATATCTGAATGGAAGGATTGTAAAAAGCATGAGTTTTATGTTCAACCTGAAGATTTTGGATTTAAACCTGCAAAATTAGAAGAAATAAAAAGTGATTCTATGGAAGAAAATACAAAAATATTCTTGAAAGTTCTAAATGGAGAAAAAGGACCTTGTCGTGATATTGTGTTGATGAATGCAGGTGCAGCTATTGCAGCAGGTGGTGCATCTAAGGATATATTTGAAGGCGCAAAATTAGCAGAAAAATCAATTGATTCAGGAGATGCTCTTAAAAAATTTAATGAATTCAAGGATTTTACACAAAATGCAAAATGAATGTATTGAATGAAATAGTTCGTTGTAAGCATATAGAAGTCAAACAGCTTTATTCTAAGTTGTCTATTTTATATGCAATAAAAAAAATAAAAGATTTGTCAACCCCAAGAAATTTTAAATCTGCAATTTCTAAGTCATATTTCAATTTAATTGCAGAAGTCAAGAAAAAATCTCCAAGTGCGGGAATTATTTCCAGAAATTTTAATCTTGTTAAAATTTCAAAAATGTATGAATTAAATGGTGCATCAGCAATTTCAGTTTTAACTGATAAAAAGTTTTTTGGTGGTAGTATTTCATATTTGTCTAAGGCAAAAAACAAAACAAATATACCTATTTTACGAAAGGATTTTATTATAGACGAATTGCAGATTTATGAATCGCGGTTATGTGGTGCAGATGCAATATTGCTAATTGTTTCAATACTGGATAAAATTAAACTTAAGAAATTTTTGAAAATTGCTACTTCATTAAAACTTACTCCAATTGTAGAAGTTCATAATAAAAGCGAAATAAATATTGCACTTGATTGTGGAGCACAGATAATAGGGATTAACAACAGAAATCTTGTAACTTTCAAAGTTGATATTAAAACAACAGCATATTTGCGAAAATTTATTCCAAAAGAAATTTTAGTTGTAAGTGAAAGTGGAATACACACAAAATTTGATATTGATTATTTGAAAAAATTTAATTTGAATGCAATATTAGTAGGTGAAGCATTAATGCGCAATATAAATTTCATCAAACAAATTGTATGAAATTATTGTCTTAAGGAGATGATAAAGTGTGAAATGTCCAGGTTGTGGATTTGAACAAGAAGATAAAACTTTAGAATGCCAGAGATGTCAGCTAATTTTTTCAAAGTGGGAAGAAAGACAGGTAAAAAAACAGTTAGCTGAAGATGTAAAATCAATTTCATCAACTACTTCAATTACTTCAACTACTGAATCTGAACCCACAAAAAAACCCAAACCTCTTCTTGGTATTATTGTTCTTTTGTTGCTTGTGGGTTTTGGTGTTTGGGTGTTTGTAAAATGGAAAGGTTTGCCAATTCCTGAAGGTGCATATCGGGACGATAAAAATAATTTTGCAATATCCTGCCCTTCAAGTGGATGGATTATTATGAATTCCGAAAACTTTACATCAATGATTCAACAATACAAAGATCAAATTCCGCAAAATCTTATGAATCTTATATCACAATCAAAAGCTGCAGTTCATTTAATCAAAATATCCGAGTCTATGCAGGGTGGGCAAATTAATGTTGTAGTTTCTAAATCCGGAACACCTAAATTTAATGAAAAAAATAAAGACGAGGTTGTTAAATATATTACATCTAGTTTTACATTAGAATCAGGAGGTGTGTTTCAGGATTATAACGTAGATTCATCTGAAATAATTGAAGTGGATAAACTAAAATCCTTGAAAATTATAGCTAATGCTAAAATGCAATTTACAATATCACAACCAATTTATACAACCAATTCCTGGGGAATGACAACATTTACACCAGGTAGTTATGAAACATACGAATTGAAGTTTATACAGACAATTGTTCCTGGTGTCGATAAATTTTATGTAATAACTTGTATGTCTGATCAAAATTTGTTTAATGATTTGAATACGGTTTTTAATGATACGGTAAATTCATTTCGTGTAACAAAACGGTCAGTTCCATTTTTTGGATGGGTATTTGGAGGAAAGATTTTTGGTATTCCTACTATTTATGTAATGATAATGTTTGGTATACTATCAACATTTTTTCGTTGGGTATTTAATCATTAAACATTTTTTATGGTTGCATTTTTCTGGGGTTTTTATCTGTTACTATTAGTCATATCAGTTTTATTGGTATTTGCCAATATTATATCAAAAGGATACCAGCAGATTAGTTTATCACAAATGATTTTGGTTATTTGTTTTATGCCAGTCCAGTTATTTTTTTTTGTAGCCCGTAACGTTGCTGGAGTGGTGATAGTTGTTTTCGTATTTTTTATATTACTCATATATTTGGCAATACCGGAAAAATCCAAAACAAAAATATTAAGACAGGAATTAGCAGATAAAATGGTAACTTACAAAAAGGCTTTAAACAGAATATCTGATAATCCTGTGCCGGCAATAGCTATTAGTGAAATTTATGAACAAATAGGAGAAATTCAATTGGTATTAACATATCTTAAAAAATCATATTCCATATATGCTGATAAAGAAGTTCAAGGTAAAATAAATTTTTTAGAACGAAATTTTAAGGTAAATCCGGATTTTAAAATCACTAATTTTAATTTGTTGCATGCATGTCCTGTTTGTGAATCAATAGAATTTCACCACAATTATGTGTGTGAGAATTGCGGGCACAATTTCTTTTCAAATAGAATAATATGGTTTATAACGTTGTTTAATCATTTGTATGAGAGTTATGATATGACTAAAGTTCTTCTTGTGGGATTGCTGATACTTCCGTATCTTTTTTATGGCGGGCATTGGTCATATTTGATTCTTTGGGTTTTTTGTAGTCTTGGTATACTCAGTTTGAAAAGTAATGAAAAATATGATTCGAAATAATATTTCTAAAGAGGTATTAAAATTTTTATTTAGATGTTTGATGATAGTATCTTTAATTACATCATTTGTTATATATAAAAATACACGTACCAAGAAAATATCGTCACACGGTAAAGATATTCAAAAAGAAATATCACAAAAAATAGCAAAAGGAGAAGTTGTAGATCCTATTGCTGTATTAGAAGTAGTGAAAAACATATTTCCGAAATTAGAGAAATCACCAGTTTTGGATAAAGTTTATGGCAATGGAGTTACGTATAGACAACTTCTTGAGGATATAAAAGATTTAAAATTTACAGACCCTGTTACTACTTCAGAAGTACTTAAAAGTATGCTTGCAGAACTTGACAAGTCAGGAGAATTAGATAGGATTTATAGTGATGGTGTTAGTTTTAAACAGATTCTTGAAGAAGCAAAAGATGGATTTGTAGGTCCTAATATTGGAAAAATTATAGCAGGTGCACGAAGTCGTGGTGAGTTAGATGCACCTTTTTATCAAGGTAAAAGCTTAAATCAAATTCTTAATGAAGCTAAAGAGCTTTCTGAAAAAGCTAATGCAATGCCTAAATATGTTGGGGATACTGAATATATTAATAATCTGTCATCAGAAAATCCGAAGGAAACTGTTGAATTTATGATTCAGGCTTTAAAAAGTCCTATTGTTGATGATAGATTATATGCATCACAGACATTTTGTGATTTAGATGTTGCGGCCTATTCTAAAAGTGCTATTCCTGCACTTAAAAATGCTCTAAATGATAGTGACTCTGGGGTAAAAGAATTTGTCCAACTTGCCTTATGGAGAATTAATTTTCTTGAAAAAACCGGTAAATTGAAATAATTTATAAATACATATACAAAATCTAAACCGGGTGAATTGGGAGAAGATACTGTTTGTTTTGATAGTGAAATGTTTAAATATATAGCATATATTGATTTTTCTCTTGAAATGAAATATCTTATAGTATAAACTATTCGTAGTCTGGCGCAAAAATGCAGACTATAAATAAAAAATTATATGACACTTGATGATAAGCTTTTTTTGGTAAAATTTAAGAAAGATGAAAAATCACATCTTGTGATAGTTTCACAGGATACCTGTAAAAAATGTGAAACTAAGCCTTGTACCAAATTTTGCCCGGCTTTAGTTTATAAAGAGGAAGCAGATAAGATTTCTGTTGCTTATGAAGGGTGTTTGGAATGTGGTTCCTGCAGGATAGGATGTCTTTATTCAAATATTGATTGGCGTTATCCCAGAGGAGGATTTGGAGTAACCTATCGTTATGGTTGAATCTTCTCCATATAAAAAGGTAGGTGTTTTCCTTGACAGAGATGGCACAATTGATGTTGAAGTAGGATATTTAAACTCTCCAAAACAGCTTAGGCTTATACCAAAATCTGCGAAGGCAATTAAGTTATTAAATGACAAAAATATCCCTGTTATTGTTACAACAAATCAATCTGGAATAAGTAGAGGTTATTTTACAAAAGAAACCTTAGAAAAAATTCATAATAAATTAATAAAACTCCTTGCAAAAGAAAATGCTTATGTGGATGCAATATATTACTGTGCTCATTTTCCTGATTTTAAGTGTCTATGCAGAAAACCTAAACTTGGAATGTTTAATAAAGGAGTAAAAAATTTTAAGCTTAGTCCAAAGAAGTGTTATATAGTTGGTGATAAAGCAAGTGATGTTGAATTTGGAAAAAATGCAAAGGCGAAGTCAATTTTAGTATTAACAGGTTATGGGAAAGATGAGAGGAAAGTTTTAACCACAAAGCCTGATTATATTGCAAATGATTTGTATCAGACAGTTAAATGGATTTTAAAAGACATAGAAAAAAATAATGGATAAATTAATATCAGTACTTAAAAAATTCAAAAGGAAAAAAATATTAATTTTAGGAGATATTTTAGCAGATGAATATATTTATGGTGAAACTTCCAGACTTTCTCGTGAAGCTCCAGTACTTATATTAAAATACGACCGTAGAATAATTCTTCCTGGTGGAGCTGGTAATTGTGCAAATAATATATCTGCATTAGGTGCATCTTCGTATCTTATTGGTGTAATTGGCGATGACAGGGAAGGTAAAGAACTATTAAATGTTTTGAAATCACATAATGTTGATGTGTCAGGTATTGTCCAAGATAAAAACGAATGCACAACTGTTAAAACCAGAATAATGGCAGGAGGGCATCATACTTCGCGTCAACAGGTAATAAGAATTGACAAAGAAAGAAAAAGTAAAATTACTTTGTCTGTAGAAGCAAAATTATTAAATAAAATTAAAGAGATAATCAATAAAATTGATGCAATTATAATTTCTGATTATGACCAACAAGGTGTTTTAACACAAAATATTAGGGAACAGGTTCTTCATTTGGCAAAAACAAAGAAAAAAACAGTTGTTGTTGATTCACGATATAATATTCTTGAATTTAGTGGTGCTACAGTTCTTACTCCGAGTGAATCTGAATTAGCTCAAGCACTTGGAGTAACTTTGGATAATGATAACAAAGAAATAGAAAAAGCAGGGCGTTTGCTTTTGAATAAAACTAATCCGCAGGCTGTTCTTGTAACACGTGGGAGTTTGGGGATGAGTTTATTTGAGAAAAACGGTAAAATAATGCATATTCCTGTATGTGGGACTGATGAAGTTGCAGATGTTACTGGTGCTGGTGATACTGTTACTTCTGTGTTTACTCTTGCATTGGCATCTCATTTAACTTTTTCTGAAGCCGCAAAATTGTCAAATTATGCAGGCGGAATTGTTGTAATGAAACGTGGAACTGCTACAGCAAATACTGATGAACTAAAAGAAATAATATGGTCTGGTGGAAAAAGACAGACCATAGTTAAAAAATTACATGCTAAAAAAACTTAAAACCTTAGGCGAATTAAAAAAAATCGTTAAATTACTTAAATCTAAAGAAAAAAAAATTGTATTTGTAAATGGATGTTTTGATGTTTTGCATGTAGGCCACATAAGGTATTTATCTGCTGCTAAATCTTTAGGTGATATATTAATAGTAGGGTTAAATAGTGATGCATCTGTGAGGAAAAATAAAGGTAATGGTAGGCCATTACTTAAAGATACAGATCGTGCTGAAATGTTAAATGAAATTGAGTATATTGATTACATTTTAATATTTTCTCAACCAACAGTTGATAAAATATTGTTAGAGTTAAAACCTGATTTTCATGCAAAAGGTACAGATTATACTAAAGATACTGTTCCAGAAGTAGATACTGTTAAATCGTATGGTGGTAAAGTAGCTATAGTTGGAGATCCTAAAGAACATTCTACAACCGATCTCATTAAACTTATTACTTCTAAATATCACTGATTTCCCCCTTTGAAAAAGGGGGATTAAGGGGGATTTTAAGTGAAAATTACATCCGCCAAAAAAATTTTAATAATACGTTTACGATTTATTGGTGATATTGTATTAACTACACCTTTTATTGCTAATTTACGAAAAAATTATCCTGATTCTCACATAGCATACTTATTTGAAGAAGGGTATGGTCAAGTTTTAAGTGGTAATCCGTTATTAAATGAATTAATCCAAATTCCGCGAAATGCAAACTTATTTCAGATGTTAAAAGTTATAAATACTCTGCGGGATAAAAAATTTGATGCTGTTATAGATTTATTTGGTAATCCCAGAAGTGCGATACTGGCGTATTTAACTAATGCGAAATATAGAGTAGGATTTAATTTTCCTGTTCGCAGAAATTTTTACAATATTGTTGTTAAAGATTCAGGAAGTAGAAATACAGCAATAGATGTATATTTAAATGTTTTGAATGCAATTGATGCTAATCTGGATACTAATTGTTGTAATACTACTATATATTTGTCTGATGAAGAGAAAAAAAATGCAAAAGATTTTCTTGCAGAGTCAAAGATAGATATTAATAAAAAAATAATTGGTATAAATCCAGGAGCAACATGGCAAGCTAAGCGTTGGTTAAAAGAAAAATTTGCATTACTTGCTGATATACTTGTGGACAAATATAATTCAGAAATAATTATTTTTGAAGGCCCGAAAGAAAAAGGAATTGCCAATGAAATTTCTAATCTTATGAAGAAAAAGATAGTTTGTGTGAATAATCTTGATATAAAATATTTATCATCAGTAATTGAAAGATGTAATTTGTTTATAACAAATGATGCAGGTCCTATGCATATTTCAGTTGCTTTGAATGTTCCAACAATTGCAATATTTGGTCCTGGAGAACCAGATATATGGTTTCCGTATGATAAATCTAAACATATTGCATTTAAAAAACAAGTGTCCTGCTGGCCTTGTAATTTGGATGTTTGCGAAAAGCAAGATTGTATGAAAGCTATTTCTGTTGATGATGTATTGTTAGCAGTAGAGAAAATGTTGAAAGGAAAATAAAAATGTCACCCTGAACTTGTTTCAGGGTCTAATTAGATGCCGAAACAAGTTCGGCATGACAATTTAATGATATTTTTATATGAAAATTCTAATAATCAAATTACGCGGTATAGGGGATGTTTTGCTTTCTACACCTGCAATAAAATCTGTTAAAAATAAATATCCTGATAGTTTTATTTCAGTATTAACAGAGAAACCCGGTACTGAAGTATTAAAAGAAAATCCGTATATTGATGAGATAATAACATTAGATAAAAATTTGAATTTATATGAGAAAATTAAATTTTTGAAATCTATAAAAGATAAAAAATTTGACATAGCTATAGATTTATTTGGTAATCCTAGAAGTGCAATTCTAACTTTGATAAGTGGTGCTAAAAAAAGAATAGGACACAATATTAGAGTTCGCAGGTTTTGTTATAATATTAAGGTCAAAGGTTCTGAAAAGATTGAATATGCAGTTTGTCCAAATATAGATATAATTAAAACACTTGGAATTGATACGGTAAACATTGATTTAGTCCTAAAATTAAATCAATACGAGAAAGATTTCGCGAGTAAGTTTTTCTCCCAATATACCAATGAAAAAAAAGATTTATTTATTGGTGTAAATCCTGCAAGTAGCTGGGCTACAAAAGTATGGAAAAAAGAGAACTATATTTCTTTAATACAGAGTATAGTTCAAAAATATAATGCAAAGATTTTTATTTTGTGGGGTCCAGGTGAAGAAAAATTAGCTAAAGATATTTTAAATTCAACAAAAGGTATAAGTATTATTATTCCACCTACAAATATACGGCAACTTATGGGTATAATTCAAAAATTGGATTTACTAATTACAAATGATTCTTCTCCTAAACATATTGCTGTTGCTTTAGATGTTCCAACAGTAACAATATACGGTGCTACAGATCCTAAAGCATGGAATCCACCTGATGATTCAAGACATCATATTGTTTGGAAAGGTTTATCTTGTCAGCCTTGTAATAAAGTAAAATGTAATACTTTGGAATGCTTAGAAGAAATAACAGTAACTGATGTTTTGGAAGCTGTTGATAAGGCGTTTAAAAAAGGATAAATACTCAGTAAACACCATGTCATTTTTGCGAAAGCAAACTGTGTCATAATGGTTATATTTTAGGTTGTCATTCCCGAATGCTTTTATCGGGAATCCAGAGGCTTTAATTTTAAAGGATTTTAAAGTCACTGGATTCCCGCTTACTATATGCGGGAATGACAAGGAAATGGAATGGTGTTCAGTGAGAATTTACAAAAATGGACACCAATTACTTTAAAAGTTCAAAAAAAGTTTTAATAATACGTTTTCATAGAGTTGGAGATGTAGTATTAACATTACCTGCAGTTCGTTCACTAAAAAAAACATATCGCAACCTTTCTATTACTATGTTAGTTGATTCCAGAACGTTTAATTTGATTGAAAAAGATGATACTTTTGATGAAATTATTGTATGGGATAAAAAAAGATGGAGAAATTTGCCAAAGCTAAAAGCAATACGCGAAATTTTTAAAGCACTACTTTATTTGCGAAAAAAGAAATTTGATATTGTTTTGGATTTTCAGGATTTTCTGGAAACAGCAGTATTATCTTTTTTAACAGGTGCAAAAAATAGAATTGGTTATTCTGATGGTTTGAAATCTATGTTCTATAACATTAAGGTAGCACCAATAAAAGGTGTGCGTCATGATGTTGAACGATATTTCACATTATTACGAGCTATTGATGTTAAATGTGAAACTGACGATTTAAAAATTAAATTTACTAATGAAGACAAAAAATATGCAGATGAGTTTTTGAAAAATGCTGGAATAAATGAAAACGATATTTTAATTGGAGTTAATCCAGGTGCAAGTGCATCATATAAAATGTGGGGTGTAGACAATTTTTCAAAACTTGCAGATGCAATTTTGCAAAAAGATAATAATCCTAAAATTTTAGTTTTTTGGGGACCAGGTGAAGAGGAAATTGCAAATAATTTGATTTCAAAACTTAGTCATAAGCTGATATTGGCTCCTTCTACAAGTTTAAGACAATTTGCTGCTTTAGTTGAACGATGTAATGTTTTTATTACAAATGATACAGGTCCTATGCATATAGCTGCTGGTATGTCTGTTTTTGTTCTTGCTATATTTTTGAAAAACCATAGTGACCCACGTATTTCTTCACCACTTGGCAATAAACATAAAGTCGTTATTGCAGAAGAAACAACAATTTCTGATATTTTGCTATTTTATGAAAGTGTTAATAAATGTTGAATTTTGTAGGGCAAACCTTTAGGTTTGCATTTTATATTCGCAAGGCTAAAGAGCTTGTGCCAAAAGCTGTCATTCTGAGGCGATAGCCGAAGAATCTCGTTTAAAAGTCTTTTAAAAACGAGATCCTTCACGGAGTTTACACTGAGTAAAACGAATGTGTTCAGTATGACAAAATGGAGTTTTGGCACAGATTCTAAAGCCTTGCCCTACATAAAAATATGATATAATTATACTTATGATACACATATATAAATTTGAGATAGACAGACTCAAAAAAATACTTTTTAGCATGAACATAGAACTACAACATATCCATTTAGCAGAAAAAAAAGACAAATGGACATCAGGAATTGCTGTGCATAAGGATAATGTATACGAATTTTGCTTTGTTGTGGATGGAAAAGGGGAATATTATTTGGAAGGTAAAAAATTTAATATGGAACCAGGGGATCTTTTTGTTGTTAAACCGTATGAAGAACATTATGAGGTTTGCGATTTATCTGATCCCTTTGAATTAGTTTTTATAACAATAAGAATATCTAAAGAAAACAAGATGCATACATTAGATGAAATTTTTAAATTTCCAACAAAAATACATATTATTCCAGAAAGGGAAATAGGCGATATTTTTCAAAATATACTTGATGAGGCGGTTGTAAAAAAAACAGGTTATACACTAAAAATAAAATCATATTTGATTAATTTGCTAATTGAAATATATAGATTTTTGCATGTCCGAAATGAAATTTTCTCTTCCACCATAATGCTAAATAAAAATTTACAAAAAAACATTGTAATGGAAATGTGTAAATACATTAAGAAAAATTACAAAAAACAATTTAGCGATATAGAATTATCAAATAAATTTCATTTATCACCACAGCATATCTCATCACTCTTCAGAAAAGAAATAGGTTCTTCACCAATACAATATTTAACAAAAATTAAAATAGAAATCGCAAAAAATCTGCTTAAAAATTTTAAAAAGAAAATTTCATCTATTGCATCAGAAGTAGGTTATAATGACCCATACTATTTTCACAGAATATTTAAAAAAAATACAGGTGTAACACCAGGTAAATATCGCGAAAAACTCATTTCAGTTAGCGGGCATAATTCAAATAATTCCTAAAAATGTGTTGCGATTAGCAGTTTCAAAAAGTCCACACGAAACCGCAGAATGTCCATTGACAAAATACACATTATTAAGCATATTTATAAATAGGAGTATAAATAGAGGAGGTTTTAAAATGACGGAAATTTGCAAGAGGGATTATAAGTTTGTTTTGGATTTTGAAAAGAGGAAAGTTATAATATTTCCTTTTGGTAGTAAAGCTATCCAACCTATGGAATTATCTTTAATATCACAATGCGATAAATTAACAAAGAGTGATTTATGTCAAAAACTTGGAAAACCAGTGATAGAAAAGCTTGCAAATGGTGTTCTTCAAATTTCTATTAGTGAAAAAAGTAATATATGGGATGAGAAATGCTATGTATTCAGATGTTACGAAGATTCAATTGAATTTTATTTTCAGATTAAAGGGCAAGGTGAAATAGGAGAATGTAAATTTTTCGGAGGGTTTTTTAAAGATGAATTTATATCTTCAAAAGGTGATTTTAGTGAAGTAAGTTGTGTTGAACAACAAGCAGAGAGGCAGTGTGCACCAATATGCTATTTAGCAAAGTTTAAAAATAATAATTGGATAAGTTTTGGTTTGGCTATTGAAGATGGAGAATATACTTTTGCTGATTTTCAGTTTGAGCATAAAAAAGGACAATTTCATCTAAATTTAGACTATGAAGGCCATACTAAGATTATAAAGAGTTGGGAGAGTCCACATTTAATTATGCAGTTTTCACAAGCAGATAAAAAGTATGAAGTATATAGGAAATTCATAGAATGGTTGGTTTATCACAAGTATGTTAGTTTTCCTAAGGATACGAAAATATATCAATGGTGGAAGAAGCCAATGTTTTGTGGTTTTGGTGAACAAATGTATTATTGTGGAAAGGAATGGATTCATCCTTCAATATCTCCTTCAGTGTATTGCACACAATACAATTACGAAACTTGGCTAAAAATTCTTGAGGATAAAGGAATTATTCCATCAACGATAATAATAGATGATGGTTGGCAGCTTTACTATGGAGAGCAGGTAGTAGATAAAGGTAAATGGCCTGATATGCGTGGCTTTATTGATAAATGCCATGCAAAAGGCCAAAAGGTTATTTTATGGCCATCTGTCTGGAGTATAGGTGGAATACCTAATAAAGAATGTATAAACAGAGGTAAAAAACCAATGACAGTTGATACAAGTAATCCAGCATATTTAAAAAGATTAAAAAGATTGGTTCATTATATGTTATCTAATGAAAAAAACTGTCTTAATGCAGATGGCCTAAAAGTAGGTACTGCAGTAGGTTTTCCATCTGAAAAGAAAGTTTATGACCTTTATGGTTTTGGTATGAGATATCCTGAATATAACTATGGATTTATTTCTGGTGAAGTATTAAGAACTGATGAAAGATTAAAAACTTATGGTGAGATTTGGGGCGCAGAGCTTTTAAAAAATAGTTTAAGAATTTACTATGAAGAAGCCAAAAAAGCGAAAAAAGATGCTTTAATAATAACAGTAATTGCGAATCCATATTTTTCGCATTTTGCTGATATGGTTACTTGTTTAGTAACACCAAGAATAGATAAACTTAATATTGTTGATGTTTTAAAGGAATTAATTGGGATTAGTCGTATAACTTTGCCACACTGTCTTTTAAATACAGAGGTAAATAACGAAGGAAATAAAAGTGAAGCCGAATGGTTGTCTCAGCTTGAGATGGATATTTCATTAGGGTGTGTGCCTCATATATTTTATGCTACTCATCTTATAGATGGCAGTTCAATTTCTGATAAAGCATACAAAAAAATAAAAGATATGTGGGGAAAATACAAAATATGACAAATGTAGTAATAAAAAAAGATGTTCCAATTCGTATGAGAGATGGAGTAATACTTTATGCTGATATTTATTCTCCTGAGGGAGAAAAGTGCCCAGCTTTGCTTTGTCGTATGCCTTATAACAAAAGCAATCCTCTTATTAGTTATCCTGCTTTGGACCCTATTAGAGCAGCAAGAGAAGGATATGTGGTGGTTATTCAGGATACAAGAGGTCGTTATGCTTCTGAAGGAATTTTTTATCCTTTTTCTTATGAAGCAGATGATGGATATGATACTGTAGAGTGGGTTGCTTCCCAAAAATGGTGTAATGGCAAAGTAGGAATGTATGGTGTATCGTATTTTGGAATGACACAATGGCTTGCAGCTATTGCATCTCCTCCACATTTAAAAGCAATTTTCCCAAGCTTGACTTCATCTCAATGTTACAATGGTTGGACATATCAGGGAGGAGCATTTGCTTTAGGATTTAACATCAGTTGGATATTACCTATTCTTGCGCCGGATACATTAAATAAACAAGCGTATTTTAATTCCAAAGCTAAAAAAGAACATAGCGCTCTTATGTTGGCTATAGATAAAATGTGTGAATGGTTTAAATTTCTACCATTAAATGAAATCCCAATTTTTAGAAATGGAGCTGCTTACTATTATGATTGGCTTTCTCATCCAAATAATGATGATTACTGGAGAAAATGGGATATAGAAAAAAAATATCAGAATATAACAGTTCCTGCTTATAATCTTGGTGGTTGGTATGATATTTTTCTTGGTGGGACACTACATAATTTTGTTGGTATGCGTGAATATGGAAAAACATCTCAGGTAAGAAGAAATCAGAAAATAATCATTGGTCCATGGCATCATAGTGTACCTGTAAGTAATGTTGTAGGCGAAGTAAATTTTGGAGCAGTAACAAATCCTGCATTTTTTGATTTAGATGGGTTGCAAATTCGTTGGTTTGATTATTGGCTCAAAGATATTGATAATGGTATTGCAGATGAACCACCTGTGCTTATATTTGTAATGGGAGAGAATTATTGGAGAGAAGAAAAAGAATGGCCATTATCTCGTACAAGATATGTTAATTATTATTTTCACAGCAGAGGATGTGCAAATAGTCTCTATGGCGATGGATATTTAAGTCCAGAGAAGCCCATAGCAAATGAACCTCCAGACAATTATTTATACAATCCTATTAATCCAGTTCCTACAAAAGGTGGTGGACTTTGTTGCTGGTCAGGAGCGGTTTGTGGAGGTGCTTTTGATCAAAGAGAAATGGAAACAAGAGAAGATGTTCTTGTATACACTAGTGAAGTATTAAAGGAAGATATAGAGGTAACAGGAGAAATTACTATAATACTTTTTGCTACGTCTTCAGCGTTAGATACAGACTTTACAGGTAAGCTTATAGATGTTTATCCTTCTGGATATGCACGAAATTTAACAGATGGTATTATACGGGCAAGGTATAGAGAATCTTTAATTAGAGAAAAACTAATAAAGCCTGGAAAAGTTTACCAGTACATAATTGATCTTATAGCAACAAGTAATGTGTTTAAAAAAGGACATTCAATTCGTGTTGAAATTTCAAGTAGTAACTTTCCACGATTTGACCGTAATCCAAATACAGGGGGGATATTTGGTTTTGATAAAATACTTAAACCCGCTTTTCAGACAGTATTTCATAATAGTAAGTATGCTTCATATATTAGGTTACCTATTATTCCAAGGTCAAATCAGATTTCGCAGAATAAAAAAGAATGGGCTGGATGTTTTTCAGGAAAATCATGGTCCCCAATAAGGCCAAGTATGGGTCCTGGGTCTGATAAAAAAATGCAAAAAAAAGTTTTATGAAAGAAGGAAACAAAAGGAAAAACCGATGATTTAGACTGTATCGTAAAGGTAGTCGCAGGTTTTAGAGCTTGTGTCAAAACCCTATTTTGTCATCCTGAACGCAGTGAAGGATCTCGTTTTTAAAGGGCTTTAAAGCGAGATTCTTCGGCTACTGCCTCAGAATGACGCCTTTTGACACAGGCTCTTTAGCCTGTGGAAAAAATGGTAAAAAATAATACCGCTCGCCTAGGCGGGCGGCTATCACTGCGAAAGAAAAAAGGAGGATATAGATTATGAGTGATAATATGAAAAGAGTGTTAGTTTTTATAGGACATCCTGATGATGAAGTTATCGGACTGGGTGGAACTATCAGAAAGTTGGCTAATCAGGGAATAGAAGTTACGGTAGTAATGTTTTGTAATGGTAATGAAGGTTATACTGATATTAGTATGAAGGAAAAGGTAGTTAAAATTAGAGATGAGGAGCGAAAAGAAGTAGCTAAAATTTTAGGTATTTCCAAGTATGAGCTTATCAATTACCCTGATTTTGGTGTAGAAATGAATGAGAAAAATTATAAGATTTGTATGCATATGATTAGAAAATATAGGCCTGATGTAATATTTACTCATTTGGTGGAAGAATATTTCCCTCATGGAGCATTAGCCAGACTTTCAACAGATGCATGGTGGGAAGCAGGCTGGGAGTCTGTTTCTCTTGATTTGGGAAAACCGTGGCGTGCAAAAGGTCTCTACCATTACGAGGTTATAGATATGATAGCTAAGCCTTCGCATATTGTTGATATAACGGATACCTTTGAAATTAAAATGAAGGCAATGAGGGCTATGGTATCCCAGAAGGAACAGCTAAAGGGGTTTTTCCTATATCTGAAAGGGTTGGCTATGGTTCGTGGGACTTTTATTGGTGCAAAATATGGTGAAGCATTTTTTGCATCTTGTGCTAATCCTCGGGTGATTAAAGATGTAAAAAATCTAATTTAATGTTGGAGGGTGAAAGAATGGTCAATAAAGAAAAATTGTTAGATATGTATAAAAAAATGATTACTATACGAAAGTTTGAAGAGAAAGTAAGTGAGTTATATGCAAAAGGTTTTATTCCTGGATTTGTGCATATATATATTGGAGAGGAATCAGTTGCAGTAGGTGTATGTTCTG
>JBBTED010000073.1:0-2728 GCA_038042445.1 Candidatus Firestoneibacteriota bacterium | reverse complement strand
TTTTTTAGTGGTACCTAAAAAGAGGCTTTTTTAGTGGGAAAGTGCGCAAGTTGGGCCGGGACTAAAGCCCCTTCTACATTATTGTTTTGTGAAAAAGGCATCTTAGATGTATTGAATTGTTGGCAGATGTTTGTTCTGTTTTTATAAAAATGGGGAAATTCCACCCTAATAGACACTTGACAAAATATCTAAAATTAATATACTATAAATAAAGGTTGTAAAAAATGTGGTTTGGTGAAAAATATGGTTACACCATTCCAATTCCCTTTGGTCACAAACCACTGTGTAAAATATGTTTGCGATAGAGACAAAAAATCTGACGAAGGTATATAAAACAGGGCATTTCTGGAGCACAAAGGTTCAGAAAGCACTTGATGATTTATCTTTGCAGATACCCAAATCACAGGTTTTTGGAATTTTAGGGTTAAATGGTGCAGGTAAAACTACACTAATGAAAATTCTTCTTGGAATAATAAGACAAACATCTGGTGTTGCAGTTGTTCTTGATATGCCTGCAGGCGATATTTTAACACATAACAAAATTGCATATCTTCCTGAGATACCATATTTTTCAAAATATCTTACACCTATGGAAATTTTAAATTTTTACGCTCAGTTATTTGGAATTCCTAAAAAAAATATTAAACAAAAATGTGAATATGCTTTAGAAACAGTTGGATTGATTTCAAGAAAAAACAGTAAATTAAAAGAATTTTCAAAAGGTATGTTGCAAAGAGTAGGCATTGCCCAGATTCTTATTAATGATGCTGAACTTTTATTCTTGGATGAGCCAACTTATGGTCTTGATCCACTTGCATCTAAAGAAATGCGGGATGTAATATTACAATTAAAAAAGCAAGGCAAGACTCTAATTCTAAGTTCACATCAAATATCAGAAGTTGAAAAAATATGCGATAATATTGGAATATTGCACAAAGGTAGACTTATAGCATATTCACCAATTATTCATCCATTAGAGGATTTTTTTATAAAAAAAATAAAAGAAAACGAATAGACTGCGAAAGTAGTAAAAATTGCTATGAATTTATCTAAAATATTTGCAGTGGCACAGAATATCTTAACTGAAGGCATAAGGCACAAAATACTTAATCTTATTTTGGTGTTTGGAATATGTATAATAGGTGCTTCATTAATTATTCAGGAGTTAAGCCCTGGTGCCCAAAGTAGAACAATGCTTGATATAGGTTTGGCATCTATACATTTATTTGGGTTTTTTACAGTTGTATTTAGTGTTGGAATATTGACATTTGAAGAAATTGAAATGCGAACTGTTTGGATGGTTTTTGCAAAGCCCATTAAACGGTCAGAATATTTGACAGGTAAATACATTGGCATTGTTCTTACAGTGTTGCTTAATGTTTGTCTTATGAGCTTGATTTTGCTGGGATTGTGTTTGTTATATAAGGTAAATATAAATATAAGTTTTCTTGTTAGTATAATTTTTATTTTATTTGAACTTATTTTGGTGTCTGCAATTGCAATAGTATTTTCTACAGTATCAACTTCACTTGTGACAGGAATGATATTTACCTTTACGTTATTTTTAATAGGCCATTTAAGTCATCATCTTAAATATTTTAGTGCAACTTCTGAAAATATATTTTTAAAATGGACAATGAAAGTTTTTTATTATCTTATTCCAAATCTTGAATATTTTAATCTGAAAGATAAGTTGTATGCTATAGAAAATATAAGTATTCCTTATGGTTTTGTTTTTAAAGTATTTTTATATATGTTGATATATTCTGCTACTACTTTGGCTATTGCAATAGCGGTTTTTGATACAAAAGAATTTTGAGCATTATGAAAATTATCAATATTTCAATTTTAATTATCCTGCTTGTATTAAGTGTAACTTTACTTGAGAATGATATGTGGGGAAAAACCTGTTTCAAACAATATCCTTATGAAAATATAAAAAAAAGTTCACTGTCTGTTGTTATAAGTAGTTTTTGGGGATTAAAATCTGTTACTGCAGATTTTCTATGGATGAATGTTGTTCAGTATATTGGGGATAAAGAGAATGCTTCTAATCAGTATTCGAAATTCTATTCTATGGCTAAAGAAATAGTTTCAATAGACCCTAATTTTACTTATATGTATTTAGCAGGAAGTGCAATAATGATGTGGGATACGAAGCAAGTTGATGAGGCAGTGGAATTTGTTCAGGAAGGTATAAAAAATAATCCTACTTATTGGCCATTAAATTTATATTTAGCGGCATTTACTTATTCAAAGGCAAATAAATTCAGGCATTTGGTCTCTACAATTGAAACTGCTGTTAAAATGGATGGGCATCCGCCAATGTTAGAGCGAATTCTTGGAAATTTATATGTTAAATTAAGTGAAATAGAAAGTAAAAATACTGATTTTTGGCTGGCAAAAGCAAAGAATCTGTGGTTGGACATACTTTATAATTCATCAGATAAAGCAAATATACAATATGCAAAAGAACATCTTGAAAAATTCAAACTACAGACTACAGACAATAGACTATAGATAAAAACAAAAACAGTTCTTAATCTGATATCTATTGTGGTGTGCCATAAATCTCTTGGCATTTGTTGTCATTCTGAGCATAGCGAAGAATCTCCTTTTAAATACTAATGAAACGGGATTCTTCACGGAGTTTACACTGAGTAAAACGAATGTGTTCAGAATGACAGACAGCTTCAAATAGCCTTAACATTTTACTACTTCCTTAACT
>JBBTED010000072.1:0-70286 GCA_038042445.1 Candidatus Firestoneibacteriota bacterium | reverse complement strand
CTTGATTTTAAAGAACTTATACCATTTCCTAACGAAATTTTGGGGAAACTCCACATCGTTTTGCCTCATCAAAAATCTATATGAAAATTTAAGTAAAATAGGCTATCTCTATAGAAAAAGGAGGTAGTCTATGAGATTAAATTTAAAAGGAAAGGTGTAATGACCTTACTGACATAGCAATCGTCCTTTAAAATTAAAATTAGAGAGTATTTTTTAGAACTAAATTGCCTAAAATATAAATTGAACAGGGATAAAACATTGATGAAACTGATGCCCAAAAAGTTTTCCCTTCAAAAAATAGACTTATTTTATCATAATATTTCATATAGGTTTTTATGTGAGGCAACAAGGAAATATTAACAAAAGACATTCAACTATTTTTTTATTGAGAAGTATTGAAATATTGGTTATTATATATTAATGAGTAATAAAAACCATTCAGTTGTTTCAGTTAGAAAACATACCTTAGAATTTGGCAAAAAAACTTTTTGTATGGGAATATTAAACATTACTCCTGATTCATTTTCTGATGGGGGGAAATATTTAGATCCTGAAATTGCTTTGGAAAAGGCTTTGGAATTGGAAAAAGATGGTGCGGATATAATTGATATTGGTGGTGAATCATCTCGTCCTGGTTCTGACACTATTTCTGCCAAAGAAGAATTAAACAGAATAATGCCTGTATTAAAAGAACTTGTAAAAAAAATTAAAATTCCAATTTCAATTGATACTTACAAACCTGAAGTTGCAAAAGAAGTTTTAGAGGCAGGAGCGGATATAATAAATGATATTACAGGGTTGCATAATAACGAACAACTTGCTAAATTAGTTGCAAAGTATGATGCAGGTATAATTGTAATGCATATGTTAGGAACTCCAAAGACAATGCAGGCGAATCCACAATATAAAGATTTGATTGGAGAAATAATTGCATATTTTAAAAAATCAATTGATATTGCAAAAGTAAATGGAATTAAGGAAGACAAAATAATTATTGACCCTGGTATTGGGTTTGGTAAAACTATAGAACATAATCTTGAAATAATAAGAAAATTGTCTGCTTTTAAAAGTATAGGCAGACCTATTTTACTTGGTACGTCACGAAAATCATTTATAGGTAATATTTTAAATTTACCTGTTAATGAACGTTTAGAAGGAACAGCTGCAAGTGTTGCCATAGGTATTATGAATGGAGCAGATATAGTTAGAGTTCACGATATAAAAGAAATGAAACGAGTAATAAAAATAGCTGATGCAATTAAATATCCAAAGGAGATTCGTATAGGCGAATGAAAATTTTTAACTGGATAACAAAAGTGGCAGAATTTGTTATTGGAAGTTTCCCGCTTTTCAGGTGGCAGGATGCAATAGATATTTTAATAATGTCATTTGTTATTTATTATATTTTCCTGTTGATAAAAGAAACACGTGCTATGCAGATGTTAAAAGGTCTTGTAGTTTTGTTTGTTATTGCATTCATTGCACAAAGGTTAAAGTTTACTACAATTACCTGGATTATAAATGCTATCTGGCCAATATTCATAGTAGTGTTTGTTATAATGTTTCAGCCAGAATTAAGACAGACATTAATTGAAATTGGCAGAAGGAAATTATTCAGAACATTTCTTTTTAAAAATGAAAGTGAGATTTATCATAAAATTGCTGAAGCATCAGGAGTGATGAAAAAAAAGAAAATTGGCGGGCTTATAGTAATAGAAAGAGAAACAAGTCTTAAAAATTACATAGATACAGGGACAAAATTAGATAGTGAATTAAGTGTTGAATTATTATTGACAATATTTTTTCCAAAGACAATATTGCATGATGGAGCAGTAATACTAAAAAATGGCAGAATAGTGGCTGCTGGATGTGTTTTGCCTCTGACACAAAACACAAATATTGATAAAGCACTTGGAATGCGTCATCGTGCTGCACTTGGTGTAACTGAGGAAACAGATGCAATAGTGGTTGTTATATCAGAAGAATTGAAAACTATATCTTTGGCTATGAATGGAAATATAACACCGGCAATAGAGAAAAATACACTTGAAGAAATGTTAGTACTTTATGGCCCCAAATTAGAAAAATGATAAATACTATAGTAAAAATTTTTAGAAGTGTAAGGTTATGGTTAAGAACTGATTTTGGATTAAAAATATTTTCAGTTTGTATTGCATTAATATTGTGGCTTTATGCTACAGGTCTTAATACTTCAGATGTTGTATTTGAAGTGCCACTGGAAATACATAATATTCCGACAAATTATATTATAACAGGTGATGTGGTTACAACTGTTACAGTGCGATTAAATGGTCAGCATGATGTTGTGAAATCATTGCGTGTTAGTGAAATAAAAGCACATCTGGATTTAAAGTTTGTACAACGTGGTAGAAATGTGTATGAACTTACATCATCTGATATATTAGTACCACAGGGTGTTAAAGTTACAGGAATAAATCCCAAAAAAATAACTATAAATATCGATTTGGTTAAATAAAAATATAATTATTTGTAGTTGCCCATTTATGGGCATTGCTGATAAATCAGCGACTACAATTAAGAATTTACTTTAAATGGCAAAACTAAATGTTAATATAGATCATATTGCAACTATAAGGCAGGCAAGAGGTGGAATAGAGCCAGATCCTGTATTTGCAGCTATTATTGTGGAGCTTGCAGGTGCAGATGGAATAACAATTCACTTGAGAGAAGACAGGAGACATATACAAGACAGAGATGTCCAATTAATTTCTGAAATAGTTAAGACAAAATTAAATCTTGAAATGGCTGCAGTTGATGAAATTATAAATATAGCACTTGAGATAAAGCCAAACTGGGTAACTTTAGTTCCGGAAAAAAGACAGGAATTAACAACAGAAGGCGGGCTTGATGTAATTAAAAATTATAAAACTTTATTACCAGTTATCAAAAATTTTCAAAAAAATAAAATAAAAGTTAGTTTGTTTGTTGATCCTGATTTAAAACAGATAAAGTTCGCATCTCAATTAGGTGCAGATTTTATTGAAATACACACAGGCAAATATGCAGATGCTAAAACTAAAAAAGAAGAAAATATTGAATACTACAAGATAAAAAAATCCGCAGTTTTCGCAAAAAAATTAAAATTAGGAGTAAATGCAGGGCATGGTCTAAATTATAAAAATACAGCAAGAGTTGCGAAAATAAAAGAAATAGAGGAATTCAGTATTGGCCATAGTATTATAGCGTGTGCTTCATTAGTGGGGTTAGATAAAGCAGTGAGAGGAATGTTGAAACTCGTGCGATAAAAAATTGTGACATTTAGACTGTGTCATAATGGTAGCCGCAGGCTTTAGCCTGCGAAAAACAATACCGCAAGCTAAAGCTTGCGACTACCACTACAAAAAATACAAAACATGAAATTTTCTAAATTAGCTCAATATTTTGAAAAAATAGAATTAACACCTAAACGCAATGAGATGGTGGAGATTTTATCCAGACTTTTTAAAGAATGCTCATTAGATGAGCTTGATAAAATCGTGTATTTCTGTCAGGAAAAATTAAGGCCTGCATTTGAGAAAGTTGAATTTGGGATAAATGAAAAATTAACTGAAAAAGCAATTTCTCTTGCGTATGATAAATCAGAAGAAAAAATTCGGACACTTTTTCAAAAACTTGGAGATTATGGATTAGCTGCAGAAGAATTGGCATTAGAAAGCAGTAAAAATTTGACTATAAAAGATGTTTATGAAAAACTTTATGTTTTAACTTCTATAAGCGGAGATGGAGTAGTAAAAGAAAAAACAGAAATCTTGGCGCAGCTGTTTAAAGACATAGGTAAAAATGGTGTCCGATATGCAGTTAGAATACCACTTGCTACATTAAGGCTTGGAATAGGAGACCCTACAATTCTTGATGCTTTATCTTTTGCGCATACTGGTGATAAAAGTATAAGAAAAGAATTAGAGCAGGCATATAATAGATGTTCAGATTTAGGGTTAGTTGCAAAGACATTATTTATAGAAGGAAAAGAAAAAATTGAAAAATTTAAAATTATTGTAGGCCATCCAATAAGGCCTGCTTTAGCTGAAAGACTTTCTTCACCTGAGGATATCATAAAAAAAATCGGAACCTGTGCAGTAGAACCAAAGTATGATGGATTTAGATGTCAGGTTCATAAAAACAAAAACGACGTCCAAATATTTTCCAGAAATCTTGAAAATAACACAAAAATGTTTCCTGATATAGTTAGCGCTGTTTTAAAACAAGTAAAAGTCAAAACTGCAATATTTGAAGGCGAAGCACTTTCGTATGATCCTGAAACTGGGGAATGTCTGCCGTTTCAGGTTACTGTCAAAAGAAAAAGAAAATATGATATAGCAGAAAAAATGGTGCAATATCCCTTACAGCTTTTTATATTTGATTTGCTTTATGCAGATGATGAAGATTTAACAGGGCTATCTTATGTCGAAAGAAGAGAAAAATTAAAAGAAATATTGGGCAAAGGTGAAATCTTAAAAGAGTCAGAAACACAAATAGTAGATACTCCTGATAAATTAGCTAAAATTTTTGACGATGCTATAACTCGTGGGTTAGAAGGGATAGTAGCAAAAAGACTTGATTCATCATATAAGGCAGGAGGGAGAAATTTTAATTGGATAAAACTCAAACGTAGTTATCAGGTTAAACTTGCTGATACAGTGGATTGTATTATAGTGGGATATTTAGTAGGGCAGGGACACAGAGCAAAATTCGGAATAGGCTCTGTTTTAACTGCAGTTTATGACAGTAAAGAAGATAATTTTAAAACCATTGCGAAAATAGGTTCAGGTTTAACTGAAGAGGAATGGATTGATTTATTTGCTATGCTGGGAAAAATTAAAACTAAAGAAAAAGACAAACAGATTATTTCAGAAATTGAACCAGATGTATGGGTTTATCCCAAATATGTAGTAGAAGTTCAGGCAGATGAAATTACCAGAAGTCCTGTTCATACCTGTGGAAAAGAGGGCGATGGTTCAGGTTATGCCTTGCGTTTCCCAAGAATTGTAACATTTATAAGGCGTGATAAGGACCCAAAAGACGCCACTACAGTCCAGGAAATTATAAAATTATACAAATTACAAGGAAAACAAGCGTAGGGGCGGGTTTACCCGCCCAATAAATGGACAGGCAAGCCTGTCTCTACAAAAACAAGAAAAAATATCTTCCGATGAAAGAAAAAATACTTGAAATATTAAATAAATATTGGGGTTATAATTCCTTTCGGGAATTTCAGGAAGAGGCGATAATGTCAATATTGGAATCCAATGACACACTTACAATTCTTCCTACAGGAGGAGGAAAATCAGTGTGTTTTCAAATTCCTGCTTTAATACTTGACGGCACGGCTGTAGTAATATCTCCTCTTATATCTTTGATGAAGGACCAGGTGGATTTTCTTAAAGATATTGGTGTTGAAGCAGAATGTTTAAATTCAGCATTGACTATGGTAAAAGGGCGTGAAGTTATTGAGAAAATTAAAACAGGTAATGTCCAGCTTCTTTATATTTCTCCCGAAAAACTTATGACAGAATTTATGATGAACCTTTTGAAATCTATCAAGACATCGTATTTTGTGATAGATGAGGCTCATTGTATAAGCCAGTGGGGGCATGATTTTAGGGCGGAATACAGGCAGTTAAGTATGATTAAAAATAAATTTTCTGGAATAAACATTCATGCTTTTACTGCTACAGCAACCGAAGAAGTTAAAAATGATATATTGGCACAACTAAAACTTGCTCAGCCGCATGTCTATGTTGGAAAAATTGACAGGCCCAATCTTACATACAGATTATCGGAAAGAAATGGGGATGGGTATAAACAAATAATTGATACTTTAAAATTGCATAATAATCAGGCGGGAATAATTTATTGTCTTAAACGTACTGATGTAGATGAAATATCAAAGGCTCTTAATGAAGACGGGTATGCTAATCTTCCTTATCATGCTGGGCTTAGCGATGAGGAAAGAAAGAAAAATCAGGATATGTTTGCAACGGAAAAGGTAAATATTATTACTGCAACAATCGCATTTGGAATGGGGATTGATAGATCAAACATTCGTTTTATTATACATTCAGCTATGCCAAAATCAGTAGAACATTACCAACAGGAAACAGGACGTGCAGGAAGAGATGGGTTGCCGTCATACTGTTATTTGTTTTATTCCGGGGCAGATTTTAGGATATGGGAATATATATTTCAAAAGTCAATGTCCGGTAATAGCTCGCATAAGAAATTAGGGGAGATATATAATTTTTGTTCGGTTCCTGTATGTAGACATTCATTCTTATCTGAGTATTTTGGACAAAGTTATCTTAAAGCAAACTGCGGATTTTGTGATTTTTGTCTTAATGAAATAAGTAGTATTGATGAGTCAGTGGAATTTGCAAAAAATATTATTATATGCGTATCCGGTGTTAAAGAGCGATTCGGTGCTGAGCATATTTCTAATATTCTCATTGGCAATCTTACTGATAATATTTCGAGATGGGGGCATAATGCAATGTCATCATTTGGTGTAATGAGTGGTGAAACAAAGCGCGCAATTCGTTCTATGATTGACCAGCTTATTGCACAAAGGTATTTAAAAAGAACAGGAGACTATTTAACTCTTTCTGTAACAGATGACGGCAAGAAAATACTTTTTGGAGATTTAAAACCGAAATTAACAAGAGTAATAGACAGAAAGAAAAAAGCCGAGATTAAAAAGAAACAAAGAAGTACTTTAAAATCAGAATATATCAATGTTGACAAAAATCTTTTTGAGACACTTAGGCTTCTTCGAAAGACTATAGCTGACAGAAAAAATATGCCGGCATATATAGTATTTTCCGATAAGACTCTCAGAGAAATGGCAGAAAAAAAGCCCAAAAACAATGAAGATATGTCTTTAATATTCGGAATCGGAGAGACTAAACTAAAAGAATACGGTCCAATATTCTTAAAAGCCATAGAAGACCACACCACTAAACAGTAAGATTAAAATAAGTATTTTTCTCTCCTTTCTTCTTACTTGCCCCCTTTATTAAAGGGGGATTAAGGGGGAATTTTACATCCCATATTTCTTGTTTTTTAAAAATCATTAATATATAATAATGCCAATATATGGCATTTAAAACCATATTCCAAAAAATAATTTTTAACAAAAGGAGGAAAAGATGAATTCATTTTTAGCAGTAGCTCTTTGTGTTGCATCTGTTGTAATAGGTCAGGTTGCTTTGCGTTATGGGTTGCTTCAAATTGGAGAAATATCATTAAAATACGGAAATTTATTTAGCGAAGCAGGAAAAGTTTTATCAAATATATATGTTCTAATTGGACTATTTATGGGATTGCTGTTTGGTGTGTTCTGGCTTGCAGTTGTTTCAAGAATACCTCTTGGAATAGCAAACAGTTTTATGGCATCGAGTTATGTAATAATTTTATTTGTTTCATGGCTGGTTTTTAAAGAAGCAATAACACCATTTAAATTGCTGGGAATAGTACTTATAAGCATAGGCGTTTATCTGGTTTCAATGTCTCCAGCAAAGTAAAATTATTGTAATAATTTAGCCATCGAAAGTAAATTTCTATAAAAGAATGTAGCTGCAAAGCGTTAGTTTTGCTTGTCTTAAACAGAGCTTCGCTCTGCCGCTACAAAAACACAGTACATTCCAATGTATTTATAATTCTTATAACCGCTAAACTGTTACATTTTATTTTTGTTGCCAAAATGCACACAATGTGTTATTTTATTGCAGATGAAACATATAAATTGGAATACAGAAAAGAGTTATAAACTTAAAGAATTAAGAGGTGTTTGTTTTGAGGATATAGTTTATTATATTGAAAAAGGTATAACATTAGATGATTATCAACATCCAAATCAAAAAAGATATTTAGGACAACGAGTAATGGTAATTGGAATTAATAATTATGCATATCTTGTTCCTTATATTGAGGATGAGAATGAGATATTTTTGAAAACCATTATTCCTAGCAGAAAAGCAACAAAAATTTATTTAGGAGGAAAAACATGAAAACTAAATTAACCAAAGAAGAACAAGAAATATTGGAAAGTTTTGAAAAAGACGAATGGATTCCGGTAAAAAACTTTTCAAAAAGAAAAGAAGAACTTATAATGTATGCAAAAAATACTTTAAAGAAAGACAAAAGATTAAATATAAGAATTTCTGAAAGAGACTTAAATGAATTGCAAAGGAGAGCAGTAAGTGAAGGTTTTCCCTATCAGACATATGTTTCTAGCATAATTCATAAATTTATTAATGGAAAACTAACAGAAATAAAAAGCTAAAACAAAAAGCTGTCAACAAAGCGATTCAGAGGATTTTTAAAAGTGGCGAAAAACTGTTGTCATTAAAAACCCCTGAGTTTGTTAAATTGTTGGGAATAGTACTTATAAGTGTAGGCGTTTATTTGGTTTCTATGTCTCCAGCAAATTTGTGCAAAAACTTTAGACTATTTTCTTCTTTAGATGAAAGAAGAAAAATGATATTATTTTTTTGTTATGAAGAAAGAAATACCTAAAAATAAATAACCTTACAATTTTAAAGGTATTGTTTTAAAATGCAAGTATGATAAAATGAACATTATAAATTAAAACTCAATTTATGACATAAGAAGAAATAAATTAAAATTGTGCAATGAAAATACGATGATAGATAAAAATTTTATAAATGAAATAAAAAAAATAGTGGGTAGGGAATTTGTGCATACTTTGCCTGAAGAACTTGCTTGTTATTCTTATGATTCTGGGGTGGAAAGTATTTCTCCTGTTATGGTGGTGAGGCCTGGTACAACTGAAGAAGTTTCCAAAATTGTAAAAATAATATCTCAGAAAAATATTTCTATTATTCCGCGTGGTGCCGGGACAAATTTGTGCGGTGCTACTGTTCCTGTAAAAGATTGTGTTGTGATTTCAACTGAGCGAATGAGAAAAATAATTGAGCTTGATAGGCCTAATTTAACTGCAATAGTTCAGGCAGGGGTAATAACATTTTCTTTACATAAAGAAGCTGGGAAATTTGATTTATTTTATCCACCAGACCCTGGGTCAATGAAAGTTTCTACTATAGGCGGTAATGTGGCAGAAAATGCAGGTGGACCTCATTGTTTTAAATATGGTGTAACAAAAGATTATGTGCTTGGTTTGACTGTGGTGTTGGCAAATGGAGATATAATAAAAACCGGTGGTAAAACAATGAAAAATGTAAGTGGATATAATCTTACACAATTGTTTGTAGGTTCAGAAGGAACTTTAGGTATAATTACTGAAATAATATTAAAATTAATTCCTTTGCCTAAATCAAAACGCACTATTATTTCATCATTTTTGAAATTGGAAGATGCAATGAAAACAGTCAGCACAATTGTGTCATTAGGTATAGTTCCTTCTACACTTGAGATAATGGATGATTTAACAATCAAAACAGTTGAAGATTATAAACATCTTGGTTTGCCATTAGATGTAGAAGCCTTGTTGCTTATAGAAGTAGATGGAGATGAAGAACTTGTTGCCAAAGAAGTGAGATTTATAGAAGAAGTATGCAAAAAATGCAATGGCAAAGGTGTCCGAGCTGCTAAAAACAATATTGAGTCAGAAGCTTTATGGGAAGCAAGAAGGTCAGCTTATCCGTCACTTTCAAGAGCAAAGCCTGTTGTAATATCTGAAGATATAGTTGTTCCACGAACAAAACTTGTGGAAGTTATGAAAGGAATTAAAGAGATTTCTAAAAAATACAAAATTCCAATTGCAACTTTTGGCCATGCAGGAGATGGAAATTTACATCCTAATTTGCTTGCAGATGAAAACAATGAAAATTTGGAAAATGCAATAGAAGAAATGTTTAAACTTGCAATTTCTCTTGGTGGAACAATTACAGGTGAACATGGCATAGGAAAATTAAAATCCAGATTTTTGAATCTTGAATTTAAGCAAGAAGAAATAAATTTAATGAAGCAAATTAAAGACACTTTGGACCCTAATAAAATTTTAAACCCCGGAAAAATATTTTAATGTATGAGAGTTTTGTACGAGTCTGTGGCAAAACTCTATTTTGTCATCCTGAACAAAATGAAGGATCTCGTTTTTAAAAGACTTTAAAGCGAGATTCTTCGGCTATTGCCTCAGAATGACACTTTTGGTATAAGCTCGTACCGAAATGATTTAAGGAGCAATAATCTCTAAGAACATTAAACTATTATGGATATAACTGAACTACAAAAATGCAGAAGATGTGGGTTTTGTCAGGATGTATGCCCGATTTATACTGAATTGAATTTTGAGCCGGCAGTTGCCAGAGGCAGATTACATTTAATAAAAGAAGTTTTGCAGGGGAATATTTCAAGTTTTTCAAAACAATTCGAAAAATATATTTATCTGTGTTTAGATTGCAAAGCTTGTGCTACAAATTGCCCTGCAGGGATTAAAATAAATGACCACATACTTGCTGCACGTGAGTTAATTGTAAAATCAAAAGGTGTCCATATAATTAAAAAAATAATACTGCAATGGCTTTTATTTTCACCTGATAATCTAGAAAAGCCGGTTTCTTTGCTTTGGCTTACACAAAAATTAAAACTTAATTCATTGTCTAAAATTGTTTTTGGTAAAAAAGTTTCTCTATTGCCTGAAATTCCATTAAAGCCATTAAGACATCAATTGCCAGATGTGCTTCCTGCTAAGGGCAAGCAAAAATATAGAGTTGGATATTTTCTTGGATGTGCAAATAATTTACTTTTTCAATCTGTAAGCTTGGCGTCATTAAAAGTTTTAGCACAATTAGGTTGTGAAGTCGTTATTTTAAAAAATTGCAAATGTTGTGGTGTTCCACATTTAGAATACGGAGATAAAAATACTTATGAAAAACTGAAAGAACATAATCTTGAAATTTTTAAATCAGCGGGCAACTTAGATGCAATAATTACTGATTGCACAAGTTGTAGTTCTGCTATTAAAGAAATAAAAAATAATGTTTATGAGATTAATCAGTTTATATGGGAAGTGGCAAAAAATGATATGAATATAGTTAAACCTATAAAAGATAGTGTAACTTATCATGATCCTTGCCATGCAGTTCGTGTTCAGGGCATAAAAGAAGCTCCACGTTTTGTTCTGCGCGATATTTTAAATATGAATCTTATTGAAATGGAAGGCGCAGATGTATGCTGTGGTATGGCAGGTTCATTTGTAATAGAAAACTATAACTTATCAATGAATATTCTTTCCAAAAAAATAGAAAACATCAAAAAAACCAACGCAAACATTGTAGCAACTTCCTGTCCGTCCTGCAGAATTCAGCTCATCCACGGCATATCAAACGCCAAATTAAACCTAAAAGTCCTACATCCCATAGAATTACTAGCTGCACATGGGCATTAAAATCTTATTTCAACTAATTAAAGAAATGGGATAGTGTGATGACAATAAATTTACTGGAAAGTTTGGACAAATACAAATTTGGGATTACGTAAAAGCACAAAAGAATTAATCGTCTTGTATAGGTGTAAAATAAATACACATTACACCTATATTATTTGACAAAACAGGAAATATATGATACATATATTAAAATTAAGGGGATAAGAATAGGTGTAGAATAGGAGTAATAATGGTATAGACTACACCTATAATCTTTTAAATATATGGTAGAGTTTTTTAAATTAGAAATACCAGATTGTTCAAAAGTTGATACAAAAAAAATCATTTTAAAAATTGTTTTTGAAAAAAACATCATTGATCCATTAATACAACAGACCTCACAGCCGTATTATATTTATTGGGATAAATTTAAATATAAAAAAAATATAACCAAGGAATATACTCACGAAGAACTTTGGGCAGCAATTAAATGGGCGAGGAAGATGCAGTCAAAAAAAAGCGTTATTAAGAATGAGAAAGGTAATTTCTTTGTCCGATTTAATTTATCAACATTAGATGAATTTTTTCATGAAATTGATTTGAATGCAGGAGGAAGTCTTTTTGCTCCTGTTAAAGATATAGACGAAAAAAACAAATTCAAATTTATTTCTAGAGGTGTAGTTGAAGAAGCAATTGCTTCTTCGCAGTTGGAAGGAGCAAATACCACACGTCAGTTAGCAAAACAGTTTTTGCGAGAAGGGAGAAAACCTAGGATTGAAGCTGAACATATGATTTTGAATAATTATAATGCTATGGTAGCGATAGAGCAGGAATATAAAAAGAGAGAATTAGATCGCAATATGCTTTTTGATCTTCACTCTATGATTGTTAAAAATACCGCTCCAAAAGAAGAACAAGGAATATTCAGAATTGATAAAGACGATATTGTAGTTTCCGATGAAAAATTTGTTTATCATATTCCTCCCAAAATAGCATTTGTAGAAAATGAAATAAATAGGCTTATCGAGTTTGCGAATGATAAAATGGAGGTTGGGGATTTTGTTCACCCTGTTTTAAAGGCTATCAAGATTCATTTTTGGATTGGTTATTTGCATCCATTTACTAACGGCAACGGAAGACTAGCCAGATTATTATTTTATTGGTATCTTTTAAGAAAAGGATATTGGGCTTTTGCTTATTTGCCGATATCTACAATAATAAAGCGTTCTCCATCTCAGTACAAAAAAGCCTATATTTATAGCGAACAAGACGAGTTAGATTTAACATATTTTATAGATTATCACATAAGGAAGATAAAATTAGCTATTAAGGATTTTCAGTTGTATCTCAAGAAAAAAGCTATTGAAAATAAACGAATGAATAGTTTGGCTAAGAAAACATATCATTTGAATGATAGGCAAATACAGCTATTGCAATATTATTACAAAAATAAAGAAGAATATACAAATCCTAAGATGCATATAAGGATTTACCAGATTTCAAAAAAAACCGCTATAAATGATTTAAAAGGATTAAAACATCTTGGATTTGTTAGTTCTCAAAAGGTGGGAAGGAACATTCATTATTATGCAACGGATAAAGTAGAAGAATTATTTATATAAAAGCTTAAAAACAATTTTAACAAACAGAGGATATGAATTTTAAAAAGAACTATATATTGCAAAAAGGCATAAAAATTGTTAAATTGGTGATATGATAAAAGTCAAAAGGATTAATGGGTTGGAGATGTTGGTTAATCCTGAATTGATTGAAAGTGTTGATGCACATCATAATACAGTTATTTCACTAAATACGGGAAATAAAATAATTGTTAAAGATTCATTGGATGAGATACGAGAAAAAGTTATTTCATATAGACAGGAAATCAATAATTCAAAATGGCCCAAAGGGTCATCCTGAGCGATAGCGAAGGATCTCAAAAGTATTTATTTGTAAGGAGGGCTTAATATATGGATATTACAACAATAGGTGGAATTATATTTGGTATAGCTCTTATGGCTTTTGCAGTTATATCCACTGAAGGTATTGAAGGGGTTAAAGCATTTTGGGATTTACCAGCATTTTTACTGGTATTTGGTGGAACATTTGCAGCTCTTTTGGTGAATTTTCCTTTATCGCGGGTTATAGGTGTAATAAAAGTATTAAAAAAAGTATTGAGAGCAGAAGAAGAAGATACATCTGAAATAATAACTACTTTTGTAAAGTTTTCACACAAATCCAGAACAGAAGGATTTTTATCTCTTGAAGAAGATATTAAAACCTTAAAAAATGATTTTTTGAAAAGAGGAATCCAGCTTGTTATAGATGGATCTGACCAGGAATTTATCAGGACAATGCTTGAAACTGAACTCGGATTTATTAGTGAACGGCATAGAGTGGGTAGAGAAATGTTTACAGCTCTTGGAACATATTCTCCTGCATTTGGAATTATAGGAACAGTGCTTGGTATGATTCTAATGTTGCGAACTCTTTCTGACCCCAGTAAAGTTTCAGGAATGATGGCAATTGCATTAGTTGCTGCATTTTATGGATTAGGCGCTGGGTATCTTCTTTTTTTACCAATGGCTGGAAAATTAGGAAGACGTTCTGAAGAAGAACTATTTATTAAAGAAATCATAATTCGTGGTGTGTTGTTACTTCAGTCAGGTGCAAGTCCTTCAGTAATTGAAAGTAATTTAAAAGCATATCTTGAGCCAGCGGAAAGAACAAAGCTGGGAGCAAAAAAAGGAACAGGTAGTTCTGAAGCCCCATCTTCAAGTCCAACTGCTTAATGAATTTATGGTTTATGTTTACTACTTAAACCATTGTTTTAAAAAGTGAATTATGAATCGTAAAAGTAAAAATTTAATTGATATAAGTGACCCACGTGTTGCACAAATTGGGCATCCTGCTCCGCCGTGGCTTGTAAATTATGCAGATTTAATGACTGAACTATGCTGTTTTTTTATAATTTTATTCAGCTTAACTGCTGTTATAGGCCAGAAACAGGTTAAAGATGTACAAGGTGAAATGGGAAAAGTAATTGACGAAGAAAAACTTAGTGGTGATGTTAAGCAGGAAATTACAGAAGAAGGTTTAAAAATAACTTTTCTTGAAAAAGGTGAAAAGGCATTATTTGAAAGTGGAAAAGCCCAAATCAGGCAGGAGGCAAAAGAAGTGCTGGATAAAATATACGGTGTTTTAGCTAAAGTTGAAAATGAAATAGTTGTGGAAGGCCATACAGATAATATACCTATATCTACAACAGAATTTAAATCTAATTGGGAACTTTCAACTGCAAGGGCTACAAGTGTTGTAAGATATTTAATTGAAGAAAAGAAATTTCCGCCGGCTCATATATCTGCAATAGGTTATGGAGAATACAGACCAGCGGTTCCAAATGATACAATAGAGGGTAGATCGCAAAATCGCAGAGTAGTATTTTTAGTAAAAAATCTTGGAAAAACAAAGGAGCAAAAACCTATAGATGAATGGAAAAAAGAGAAAAAAGGTGAGGGTGAATAATATATGAAAATTATAAAGCAGGTATTAGGGAATTGGTTTCAAATAAAGTATATGCTTATGGTTCTTTTTATAGTGGCTTTTGTATCAGCAGTTATAGGCGGAGGCATATATTATACTGTTAAAGCAGGTTTAAGTTATCAGTTGCCGGATGTTGGGGAGCATACACTTACTTCAACGATGTTGTTTTCTGAAGTAAATAGTTTTCTCACAGTATTATTACCTGTTATGTTTGTATTTGTGGCTTTGGTTAGTTTGGTGATATTACACAAAATAGCTGGTCCTGAATATAAACTTGAAAAAAGTTTGTCTGCTTTTGCGTTAGGGGATTTTACATTGACAACAGAATTAATAAAAGGAGATGAACTTGTTAAGCTGATTAAAATTTTAAATAATGCCAAAAAAAATCTTTCCAATATGGTAAGCGAAGAAATAAATCTTGTTAATACCACAATTTCTACAGCTGATGAATTATTTCGTGAAATTTCTGCTGATAAAATGAAAAAAGACAGAGTGCTTAGTTTGATTAAAGATTTACAATCCAGTCTTGAAAAATTGCAGGTTGTAATGAATAGGTATAAAATAGAAAAAACAATTAAATGAAACCAATTGTCATGCTGAATTTATTTCAGGAGTGACATATAATTTAATCTATTGCGATATTCCGGATTTTCTTAAATATTCCAAATCCATTTCTGTTTTTGCTAATTCTTCTAATTCAGGATTTAATTTGATTGCAGTTTTTAAATGTATAAGTGCATTTTTAGTATCTTCTTTTAGTGCATAAGTGCCTGCAAGATTATAATGTATAATTGCAGAGTCTGGCTTAAATTCTATTGCCCGAGTGAATTCTTTTATTGCTTCATCAAACATATTTTTATGCTTGAAAGCTACTCCAAGATAATTATGAGCTTCTGAATATTCTTTTGCCTGTAATTCCTGTTTTTGTTTAGTAGAAGCAGCAATCACAGAGAATCTGTAGCTTATTCCTCCAATTCCTGAAAGCAATAATAAGGATACTATAATTATTAGTCCCCAATTTGTAACTTCCCAACGTACAAATAGTTCATAATCTTTTGTAGACTTGAGTAAATCAGAAACAGAAAATGTCCAGATAAAATTATTTCCTTTAATTTGCTGTGCATTAGTTTCAATTAGTTTGCCGGGCACTGTAACTTTATAAAGAATTATTAAAGGTCTTGTCATAACTTTTGACATTTCCTTGCTTAAATTTATAAATGGGTTATCAGAAGATGCTTTGCGCAATCCGTTATTTGTAAATACTTCTTTAAATTCACAGGTTGTTTTGAAAAACCCCCTTTTTTTGATAAAAGTTACTGGATAATCTTGTTTTGAAATTTCATTCACATTTTCAAATTTACCCATTGCTTTAAAGTGGTGTTCTCCTGCTTTTATAAATTCTGTTTTCCAGTTTTTTTCTGCAAGAAAACTTTGCTGATCCAAAGTGGTGTCTTTGAAAAGTGGGTCAATAACTATTTCTATAACTCTTGTGCAGGAGCCGTTAGATTGAATTGCAGTTTCCATTTTTACACTTGGGGCACCTAATATATCTACAATAAAAATAGTTGATATGTCCAAAACATCTATGGTTCCGTCTCCATTTGTATCTTTTCTCCAGCTTTCAAAAATAACTTTTTTGCCATCAGGATAAAATGCAAGAAATTCATTGTCGTATTTGTTGCCTACAACATTTATCTCATCTTTCTGAGCTTCATTTTTTGTAGTAACTACATAAATGCCGCGATTATCAAGTGTATCAGTTTTACCATCACCATTTGTATCACTTCTATAACTTGTATATGCAATTTTTTCTCCAGCAGGGGAAAAAGACAAAAATTCATTGTCATAATCGTCATTTACAATTTTTTGAAGTTTTTTTGAATTTATATCTATAAGATAGATTCCTCTATTATCAGAAGAATTTATTTCTCCATCTTTATTTGTGTCTTTTTGCCTGCTAAAAAATGCAATATTTTTACTATCAGGAGAAAAAGCAGAAATTGAATTATCTGTTCTATTATCTATAAGCTCTGCAACTTTAGAATTTTTTAAATAAAAAATATATATTCCCTTGTTATCATTGGTTGTAAGTTTTTCATCTTTATTACTGTCAGTATGTATACTTAAAAATGCAATTTTTTCGCTATCTGGTGAGAATAAAGCTGAATAATTTGGAAAGTCTTCATTTGTAACTTGTTGTTCCTTTTCTGTTTCAAGATTAACAATATATATGCCGCGGTTGTCTGAGGAATCTATTTTGCCGTCCTGATTGGAATCTTTTCTCCAGCTTTCAAAGAGTACTTTTTTGCTATCAGGAGAAAATATGGGTGCATAATTTTGAAAATCAGGTGAACCTATTTCCTTTTCATTTTTACCATCAATATTCACTACATAAATATTTCTTCTATCCTGCGAGTTTATTTTGCTATCCTGATTAGTATCTTTTCTCCAGCTTTCAAAAAGCACTTTTTTGCCATCAGGAGAAAATACAGGTGAGGCATTATTATATTTATCAGTTACAATCTGATGTTCATTGCTGCCATCTATATTCATTGTATAAATTGCATTTCCTGTTGATATTTTATCTTTTTGCCATCCCTGGAAAATTATTTTACTACCATCAGGAGAAAATACAGGGGTCCAATCATAGTCTTTGCTGTATGCAATTGGATATATTTTTTTCATTCCGGAAATCTCACTTATTTTCCGTATAATTTCCTTATTTGGCTTAAGTTTTAAAATCCGTAAAAAATTATTCATTGCCTGTTGAGTTTCACCTTTTTCAACAGATTCTGCAAATTGTTTTATTACGGCATCAAATTTGTTGATTTCCAAAAGTTCTTTTCCACGCAATGTTTCCTGTGCAAATGCAGGGATAAAAGTAACCAGAGAAATCACTAAAATTATTATTTTCATTTGTCTGATATTTTATCTTAAAAGATATTATTATACACTTCTTTTCTATGTCTTATTCTTAGTATCAATATTTTTTTATCAAAGGAATCAATCGTATATATAACTCTATAATTTTGAATTCTATATTTCCATAATTCTTTATACTTGCCTTTGAGTTGCATGCCAATATAAGGATTTTTACTTATTTTATTCTCAATAATATCTATGGATTTTCTAATAATTTCTTTCGGAATACTTCTTATATCTTTTCCTACACTATTTTTATATACAATTTTATATTCCAATGTTTTTCCTGAATTCTTTGGAGGAAATTGTTTTATCATTTTCATTGTGCAATCTTTCATATGCAATCTCATAATCTTCAATTTCTTCCAGAAAACCTTCAACAGCTTTAGAAATTAACCATGATTTAGTTCTTTCGGTTTTAATGCTTACGACTTTTAGTTTTTTTAACAAAACTTCATCTAAAACTACAGAAGTATTATGCTTTCCCATTTATATCACCTCATATTATATATTAATATACTATAATATTTATGATGTCAATAAAAAATATGGCAAAAATCTCTTGTTTATGTTATCATAAACAATATGGATAATAATAAACTTGAAATGTATAGGCATAGTGCTTCGCATATAATGGCACAGGCGGTAAAACATTTATTTCCTGAGGCAAAACTTGGAATAGGTCCGGCAATTGAAGATGGGTTTTATTATGATTTTGAACTCAAGAATACTTTAACTGATGAAGATTTACTTAAGATTGAAGAGGAGATGAAAAAAATAATTGCACAAAATTATCCATTTGTGCAAAAAGAAACAAAAAAAGATGAAGCTTTAAAATTATTTAATTCATTTGGCGAGAAATATAAAGTTGAACTTTTAAACGAATTGCAGGACGACAAAATTACAATATATACTCAGGGTGATTTTATTGATTTGTGCAGAGGTCCTCATATAGAATCAACAGGCGAAATCAAAGCTTTTAAACTTCTTTCAGTTGCAGGCGCATACTGGCGTGGCAGTGAAAAAAATCCAATGCTTCAACGTATATACGGCACTGCATTTGAAACTGAAAATGAATTGAAAGAATACTTGGATAAGTGTGAAGAAGCTAAAAAAAGAGACCACAGAAGACTGGGTAAGGATTTAGACTTATATTCTATATATTATGATGAAGCAGGAGCTGGTTTGATTTATTGGCATCCAAAAGGCGCATTTGTGCGAAATATCATAGAGAATTTCTGCAAAGAAGAGCTTTTTAAAAGAGGTTATGATCTTGTTAATATTCCACATATTGCGAAGATTGATTTATGGAAAACATCAGGGCATTTGGAATTTTACAAAGAGAATATGTATTCGCCTATAAAAATAGATGAACAGGAATATATAGTAAAGCCAATGAATTGCCCAGGACATATTTTGATATATAAAAGTAAAATTAGAAGCTACAGGGAATTATCAATAAGATTTGCAGAATTGGGGACTGTTTATAGATATGAAAAATCAGGTGTTTTACATGGCTTGCTCAGAGTAAGAGGATTTACACAAGATGATGCGCATATATTTTGCAGGCAGGAGCAATTAGAAAATGAATTAGTTGCAATTATAGATATGGTGTCGTATGTATTAAAAACATTCGGATTTGAAAGTTATGATGTGTTTTTAAGCACAAAACCTGAAAAATTTGTTGGAACTGATGAGAATTGGCAAAAAGCAACAGATGCATTAAGGCTTGCCCTTGAAAAATGTAATTTAAAATATACTATTGACCCTGGAGAAGGTGTATTTTATGGGCCAAAAATAGATATAAAAATAAAAGATTCTATTGGAAGAGTTTGGCAGTGCAGCACAATTCAGGTTGATTTTAATTTGCCGGAAAGATTTGATGTTAATTATATAGGTGAAGATGGCAAAGAGCACAGAGTTGTTATGATTCACAGAGCAATATTTGGTTCTTTAGAGAGATTTTTTGGAATATTAATAGAGCATTGGGCTGGTTCATTCCCTGTATGGCTTTCTCCAATTCAAGCAAGAATTATACCTATTACAGATAGCCAAATTGATTATGCAAAGGAGTTAAAAAATAAATTATCGCAAGTAGGTTTAAGGGCAGACATAGATACAAATTCAGAAAAAATGGGTTCTAAAATACGTTCTGCAGAACTTGAAAAAATTCCATATATGATAATAATCGGCAAAAAAGAAATAGAAAATAATGTCATTTCACTTCGTGCAAGAAAATCCAAAGATTTAGGCCAGATGCCTCTTGAGAAATTTATTCAGATAATCAAAGAAGAAATTGACCAGAAGAAATAATATCGTTTTAAATCTTGGGTTTATGATGCTTGTATTGATTCTAACCCCAAAACAACCATTAAAATTTTTGTTAGACATATTTGGATTTTCTTTTACTATTATAATATTGGCATGGATTATTGCTGAAGGATTATTTCTAACAATTACCAAATCAGATAATTCTTTGCCAACTACCGACAAAAAAGTTTTACTTATTGATAAAATTTTGAATATTGTCACAATCGCAATAATTACAATTAGTATATTTGATTACACACGTATGCAGGAAATATCACATAAGTTCTGGCTAATAAATACAACAGGTATAATTTTAATAATATCCTGCATAATTCTACGGTATATAAGTATAAAAACACTCGGCAAATTTTTTCAGAAAGACCTCACAGTAGAAAATGAACAGCAGTTAATAAAAAAAGGTATATATAAAATCATTCGTCATCCAGGATATCTTGCAATAATTTTAATGCTAATAGGCACCGCCTTAACCTTCTCAAGTTTTTGGGCATTACTTTCTGCAGTAGTATTTAGCACAATAATTATATTATACAGAATCAAATTAGAAGAAACCGCCTTAGAAATAAAGTTCGGTCAGGAATATACAGATTATAAAGCCCATACCTACAAACTAATCCCATTTATTTACTAATTTACTAATAATACGCAAAGTGTTAAAATTGCTTCAGTAGGTAAAATAGTATTTCCCCCTTTGAAAAAGGGGGATTAAGGGGGATTTTAAAAATATGAATACTGATTTAACATTTTTTACTAATGAAAAAGGTAAAACCCTTCTTGACAGATTTAAAATAACATTAGCAAACAACACCAAATTCTTTGATGTTCTTGTCGGATACTTTAGAACCAGCGGATTCTATCAGTTGTACAAATCACTTGAAAAAGTTGAAAAAATCAGAATATTAGTGGGTATAAATGTGAACCCAGAAACAAAAGAACTTATTGATAAAGCAAAAAACGAACAACTTACTATTAATTTGTCGCATAAAGAAGTAAAAGATAAATTTTCAGATGATACAATTCAGGAGATGTCAGAATCTGAAAATAATAAAGAAGTAGAATTAGGAGTGCTAAAGTTTATAGAATTTATTAAAACAGGTAAATTGGAATTTCGTGCTTACCCATCCCAGGATATTCATGCCAAAGTGTATATAATCAGGAAAGATATGGCAAAGAGTGAAGATTATGGAAAAGTAATTACCGGCTCAAGTAATTTTTCTTATTCAGGATTGTGCGGAAATCTGGAGTTTAATGTAGAATTAAAAAACAGTGCAGATGTCCAGTTTGCTTTGGAAAAATTTGAAGAACTGTGGAAAAATTCTATTGATATATCCGACAAGTATATTGAAACCGTAAACGAAAGAACTTGGTTAAATAATAATATAACTCCCTATGAAATTTATCTAAAATTCCTTTATGAGTATTTCAAGGATGATTTAAGCCAAAGCGAAGAATTGTTTTATCAGTATGTACCTGAAGAGTTTAAAAAGTATGAATATCAGGAGCAGGCAGTATTAAATGCTAAAAAGATTCTATTGGAATATGGCGGTGTTTTTCTTTCTGATGTTGTTGGTTTGGGTAAGACTTATATGGCAGCTATGCTTGCCCATCAGTTAGATGGTAGAACTCTTGTAATAGCTCCGCCAATTCTTTTAGAAAGTAATAATCCCGGTTCGTGGAAGAATGTATTTTTAGATTTTAACAAAGCTGCAGATTATGAGTCATTAGGAAAATTAGACGATATTATAAAAAAAGGGGTTTCAAAATATACCAATATTATTATAGATGAAGCACACAGATTCAGGACGGAATCAAATATTACTTATGAAAAACTTGCTGTTATTTGCCGTGGCAAAAGAATTATTTTAGTAACAGCAACACCATATAATAATTCTCCAAAAGATATTTTAAGTCAGATTAAACTTTTTCAGAATACCAGAAAGAGCACAATTCCGGGTTTGCCTGACCTTGAAAGATTTTTTGCTTCCCTGCAGAAAAAATTAGAAAATCTGGATAGGCAGAAAGATTACGATGAGTATATGAAAACAGTCCGAGAAAATTCCAAAGAAATAAGGGAAAAAGTTTTAAAATATCTTATGGTTAGAAGAACAAGAAGTGAAATAAAAGAATACTTTCCAAAAGATATAGAAAAACAGGGACTATCTTTTCCTGAAGTAGCAAAGCCCGAACCAATATATTATCAATTAGATGAAAATGAGGATAAAATCTTCAGCAAAACTATTGAATTAGTGGTAAAAAAGATGTCTTATGTCAGGTATATGCCTTTGCTTTCCCTAAAAGAGAAAATATCACAACCAGAACATATTTCGCAGGTCAATATGGGAAAATTGATGAAAATACTTTTAATAAAACGTCTTGAAAGCAGTTTTTTTGCTTTTAAAAACACTATAAACAGATTTATCTATTCTTATGAAATGGTGAAAAGAGAATATGACAAGGGCTCTGTGTATATCAGCAAGAAATACACAAGTAAGATTTTTGAGCTTTTAGAAAATGATGATGATGAAGCTATCCAGAAACTTATAGATGAAGATAAAGCCCAAAAAATACCAGTTGATAAATTTGAAGAATCATTTTATGAAAATCTAAAATCGGATTTGATTATTTTGAAGGAGATACAGAATTTATGGAGTACTATAAAAAGAGACCCAAAACTTCTTGAATTAACAAAGGACTTAGAAACAAATAAAATACTAAGAGAAAGCAAAATAATACTTTTTACAGAGTCAAAGGAAACTGCTGAATACATAAGTAAGAATTTAGAAAAAAAAGTTTCTGGCGGAGTCCTGTGTTTTACGGGTTCTTCAAGTGCAATTATTAAAGATGAAGTTATTGATAATTTTGATGCAAAAGCAAGAAAAAAGAAAGATGATTTTAGAATTCTTGTTTCTACAGAAGTTCTTTCTGAAGGTGTTAATCTGCATCGTTCTAATGTAGTTATAAATTATGATATACCATGGAATCCTACAAGGTTAATGCAAAGAGTAGGTCGTATAAACAGAATAGATACAAAGCATAAGGAAATTTATACATTTAATTTTTTTCCGACCAAACAGTCAAATGATCAGATAAAATTGGAAGAAGCTGCAAAAGCAAAAGTAAATGCATTTATATCAATGCTTGGTTCGGATGCAAAATTATTAACTGAAGGCGAGCCAGTAGAATCTCATGGTTTGTTTGACAAATTGGTATCAAAGCAAACAGTGGAGGGTGAAGATAATGTTGGAGAAAGTGAATTAAAATACTGGAGAGTTATAAAGGATGTTAGAGATAGTAATGCAGAATTATTTAAAAAGATAAAAAAATTGCCTAAGAAAGCAAGAACTTCAAGAAAAAATAATAAAAAAGCAGTCCTAACATTTTTCAAAAAAGGCAAATTGCAGAAGTTTTTTATAGCAGAGAAAACAAAAGAATCACAGGAACTTGATTTTATTGCCTCTGCCAAAATATTTGAAGCAACTCCTGATGTGAAACAACAAAAGCTAAATGAAGATTACTATGAAATGCTTGAAAAAAATAAGAAAGCATTTGAATATGCCACAATAGAAGATATGTCAAAAACATCACATAGAGGTGGCAGAGATAGTGCCACGCAGGTATTAAAATATTTGAAAGTTATACAAAAAGCGAGTCAGTTCACAGATGTTCAGGAAAATTATGTTAGAAATCTTATTGCCCAGATAGAAGAAGGTGGATTGCCAAAACAAACCACAAAGAAAGTATTGCAAGAATTAAATAAAGCAAACACGCAGAATTTTTTGAAGATATTAGCAATATTACAGTCAAATATCCCAATAGAATTTACACAAAGCCATTATGCTGAAAACTCCGCACAAACATCCGGTCCAAAAGAAATAATTTTATCAGAGTATTTAAACTAGGGGGAAATAATATGACGGATACAAAAATCGTACTATTTAAAGGGAAAAAAGTAAGAAGAACAATACACAATAACGAATGGTGGTTTGCAATTATGGATGTTGTATCAGTTCTTACGGATTCTGTTCAGCCTGAGGGCTATATAAAAGATATGAGAAGGCGGGACCCCGAGCTTGCAAAAGGGTGGGGGCAAATTGCCACCCCCCTTTCTGTAGAAACCTCGGGAGGGATGCAAAAGCTTAATTGCGCAAATACCGAAGGTATTTTTCGTATAATTCAATCAATTCCATCACCAAAGGCAGAGCCGTTTAAACGTTGGTTAGCAAAAGTTGGTTATGAAAGAATACAGGAAATAGAGAATCCAGAACTTGCTACAAAAAGAACCAGAATGCTTTATAAACTTAAAGGTTACAGTAATGATTGGATAGAAAAAAGAATGCGAGGTATTGCTATTCGTGAAGAATTAACGGATGAATGGAAGAAACGCGGAGCCAGAGAAGAAAAGGATTATGAAATATTAACTGCGGAAATATCTAAAGCAACTTTTGGAATTACACCAAGCCAATACAAGAAAATTAAAAATCTGAAACGAGAAAATCTTCGCGACCATATGGATGATTTTGAGCTGATTTTTAATATGCTCGGCGAACGTGCCACTACAGAAATCCATAGGAATGAAAACTCACAAGGCACCATAAAATTAAAAAGTGATGCCAAAGCCGGTGGTTCTATTGCAGGAAACGCCAGAAAGCAACTTGAAAAACGTTTAAAACGTCCTATTATTTCAAAATCAAATTATTTGCAAGTTCCAGAAAAAACAAAAATAGTAAGGTGATAACGTCTGTATACATCATTAAATTTATTGTAGTTGCCGATTTATCGGCTAAAAAAAACAATGGACAAGCAAATCTTTTAGAAAAAGTATGAAAAGAGAAGAAGCATCAAAAATAGTAAGAGAAACATTTGAAAATCCTTTTGATAAAACGAGATTTATTAATTTTATTATTAATCTTCTCAATCTTAAAGCTGAACAAATTGAACACAAACATCCTTATAGCGGTAAGATTATTCCAGATCCTTATAAGCAATATATAAGTACTTTGAAAAGACTTGCGAAATATACAGATGGAGAAAACAAGATAGATATTCTTATAGTTCATCTAAAAAAAGAAACATCAATAGAACGAGCAAGAACTATGCAAAGGAATTTCATAGCTTGGTATCTTAATGGAAGCAGAGGTAATGAACTCAAAGATGCTGCATTAGTAGCTTTTGTTTCGCCAAATGAGGAAGATTGGCGTTTTTCTTTGGTGAAAATGGAATATAGGTGGGCAGAGGATAAAAACGGCAGACACAAGATAAAAGAACATTTCACACCTGCAAGACGTTGGTCATTTTTGGTTGGGAAAAATGAAAATAGTCATACTGCTCAAAGGCAACTCGTTGAAATTGTTGAAGACGATAAAACTAATCCAAATTTAAAGCAATTAGAAGAAGCATTTAATGTTGAAACAGTTACCAAAGAATTTTTTGGAAAATATAAAGATCTTTATGAGAAAATTAAAAAAGCTATTGAAAAAATAATCAACGAAGACAATATTGTTCAAAAAGAGTTCGCAGACAAAGTTGTTAATACAGATGATTTTTCCAAAAAATTACTTGGCCAGATTGTTTTTCTATATTTTTTACAAAAAAAAGGTTGGTTTGGTGTCCAAAGAGATAAAAATTGGGGAACTGGACCAAAGAATTTTTTGCGCCAGCTATTTGAAAAGAAACACAGCGATTATAATAATTTTTTTAATGATATTCTTGAGCCATTATTTTATGAGGCATTAGCCACAGATAGAGGCGAAAGAGCTTTTTATGAAAAATTCAAATGCAGAATACCTTTTTTAAATGGCGGTTTATTTGAACCCATAAATAATTATGATTGGGGCAAAACAGATATAATTCTTCCAAACGATTTATTTTCAAACAGAACCAAAAACGATATCGAAGGTTCTGGTGTTCTTGATGTTTTTGATTTGTATAATTTTACAGTCCGAGAAGATGAACCACTTGAAAAAGAAGTAGCAATAGACCCTGAAATGCTTGGTAAAGTATTTGAAAACCTGCTCTCAGATAATTTAAGAAAAGGACAAGGCGCATATTATACCCCAAGAGAAATAGTTCATTATATGTGTCAAGAAAGTCTAATAAATTACCAACAACAGAACTCTCTTCTGATTCTTTATCTCCCTCTCCCTTGATGGGAGAGGGCAGGGTGAGGGTGATGTAATAGATTGTCATCCTGAACTTGTTTCAGGATCTAATCCAGTAGTTTCACCAGAAGACATCAGGAAACTCATAAGAATGGGAGATGCTACTTTAGAAAGCGAAACTGTTGCCAACCAGAAGGAACAGGATATTCAAACAGGTAAAATTAAAAACAGTAAATATAAACCAGAGCTACCAGATAGTATTAAAAACAACGCTAATCTTATTGACGAAAAACTTCAAAACATAAGAGTCTGCGATCCAGCTATTGGCAGCGGTGCTTTCCCAGTTGGTATGATGAACGAAATCGTAAAAGCCCGTATGTCCCTAAATCCTTATGTATCTGTTATTCCAAGTGATGTAGTTGCCGATTTATCGGCAAAAACAACAAGTGTCATTGCGAACGAAGTGAAGCAATCCCGTTCTTTTTGTCATTCTGAGCAAAGCGAAGAATCTCGCACTCCCTACAACTTCAAACGCCACGCAATCCAAAACTGCCTTTATGGTGTAGACATAGACTCCGGAGCAGTAGAAATCGCCAAACTAAGAATGTGGTTATCCCTAATAGTAGATGAAGAAGATATGAAACATATAAAACCACTTCCAAACTTGGATTATAAGGTAATGCAAGGCAATAGTTTATTGGAAGAATTTGAAGGCATAAAACTATTTGATGAAAAATATGTAACTGGTGTAGATTTTGATAAGAAAAAACTTGAAGAATTAAAAGAAAAACAATCTAAACTTTCAAGGAAATACAAAGAATTAGATGTTTTTGGTAAATCAAATCCTGCAGAATTATTAGCAAAGGATTCAGAACTAATCGCAATAGATAAAGAACTTAAACAACTCAAACAGCCAAAAAATAAACCTGAAGCAACAACTTTCTTTGATGAACTAAGCGAAGCAAAGAAAACTGCAGAGCTATTAAAATCTTTACATGAACAATTCCGAGATGAAACACAAAAAACAAAAAAAGATAAATTAAAAGAGCAAATAGAAAATCTGACATGGGAGCTAATTGAAAAAACCTTAAAAGAAGAAGGCAAGCAATCCGATATAGAAAAAGTAAGACAATTCAGAAAAGCTAACATCAAACCATTTTTCCTGTGGAAACTACATTTCGCCGAAGTTTTCAACGAAAAAGGTGGCTTTGACGTAGTAATTGCCAACCCGCCATATGTGAGACAAGAAGATATAAAAGAATATAAACAGGCATTACAAAGACAGGGGTATGAAATTTATAATTCAACTTCTGACCTTTACACTTATTTTTATGAAAGAAGTTATCATATTCTTAGCCCAAAAGGTTATTCTTGTTTTATCTCAAGTAATAAATGGATGAGAGCAAAATATGGTGAAAAACTGCGTAACTTTTTTAAGACAAATACTAAAGTAGTAAATATAATTGATTTTGGTGGGCATAAAGTATTTGAGACTGCTACTGTTGATACCAATATCCTTTTGTTTCAAAAGACAAAACCACAATTTGAATATATTGCTACCTATATCAATATTGGAAACGACTTTACGGGTGAAAATCTGGATGAATATGCGTATAAAAAGCATCAATCTATCAAACAAAATGAATTTTCTGATTCCGGTTGGACTTTAGCAGATGATAAAGTGCTGGCGTTAAAAAAGAAGATTGAAAAAATAGGTATTCCATTGAAAGATTGTAATGTAAAAATATACAGAGGTGTTACTACAGGTTTAAATGAAGCATTTATTATTGATAATGAAACAAAAGAAAGATTGTGTAAAGAAGACCCAAAATCTAAAGAGATTTTAAAACCGATTTTAAGAGGCAGGGATATAAATAAATGGCATCATGAATATAAAGGGTATTATTTAATTTATTCTTATGCTGATATAGATATAAAAAAATATGAAGCAATTTATAATTATTTGAAACAATATAAAAGTCAATTAGAACAGGTTTGGGAAGCAAAATACGGCAAAAAGAAATGGTATGAGTTAAGAGGTTGTGATTATTATGGAGAATTTGAAAAAGAGAAAATTGTGTGGCAACTTATAGTTCAGGAGTCTTCATTTACTTATGCTACAGATAAATTATACTGTTTAGATACAGGGTTTATTATGGTAGGGAAAAATCTCAAATATCTTATTGCTTTACTTAATTCAAAACCAATTGATACGTTTTTTAGAAAATATTATGTTGGAAATACTTTAGGTAGAAATGGTTATAAATATAGCAAGGTTTCGATTGAACAACTTCCTATTCCAAAAATTTCTGAAATCGAGCAAAAACCATTTATTGAACTTGTAGATAAAATTCTTGCAATAACAAATCCCCCTTCATCCCCCTTTAATAAAGGGGGACAAGAGGGAAATTATTTAACCAATTCTACCAAGCAAGCAAAAGTCAAAGAATACGAACACCAAATTGACCAAATGGTGTATGAATTATACGGTTTAACAGAAGAAGAAATAAAAATAGTTGAGAAATCAAAATGAGACTTTTTGAAATCGCGTTTTTTATTGTAGTTTTAAAGGAAAAGTGATACTATTAAAAACAGTAAAGATATATTACCTGATAAAAGAGAGAAAATATTTGACTTTTAACAAAGGAGGAAAAAATGCAGAATAACAATGACCATTTTTTTAAAAACGAAAAAATTTGCCAATTTAGTGTGCAATTTGGATGCAGAATACCTATTAGAAGAGAATTCACTGATGCTGAAAAAATGGCATTAAAGAATGGATTGGTAGATTTAGATTCTGAAGTATTTCAATTGTTTGATGAACCGTTACAGAAAAGTTCTTCATGTTTATTTCAAGTCTTACGCCAACTAATAATAGGTCCTAATACAACTACTTTCCCTTCTTTTATTCTTTCAAACGATAGTTTTTCATTTTTTTTACCAATTAAAGTTTCTGGAAAAGAGATTAAAGAACACGATAACAATAGAAATAAAAAAATATGCCAGTGGGTGTTTAAGGTGCAAGAAATTATTAGAAATTCACAGTGCCAGCGGACTGGTAAAATATATGAGCTAGTTTTAGGTCCTTTTGAGGAAAAGGATAAAACACAGGTATTTCAAAACTTATTTTCTGCTGATTTCAATGATATTGGAGAACTTAGTCTTTCTTTTGCAAAGTATCATAAGGAAAATGCTGATATTTATAATGTACAAACAAATGTTCATTATTTACAACAGAATATAGCAGATCCTTTTTTTATTACTGTACGTGTTGATATTAACAATAGAAATCTTTCTAGGTCAATGGAACCCAGTGAAATAGAAAAAGTTTGGAACTTTTCAGATTCAATAATAGATAATCATCTCAAAAAAGTGCTTTTGTTACAATAAATATTATATAAGGAGTTTGATTTTATGAATAAATTTTCTTTTTTAAGCTATGAAAAGGGATTGGAATATACAAAATGGAGAACTACTACAACTACTACAACTATAATCAATATTTTAGTTCTGCAAACAGGAATATATTATAGTAATAGATACTCATTAGCAAATGAGGCAGTTTTTAGAACTTTGCTTATTACAAAAAATCCAAAAATATGTCAGGGAAAACCAATAATTTTGGGTACTCGTATTTCTGTCACAAATATTGTAGAATTACACTTTTTGTTAGGTTGGGATATTCAAAAGATTAGGGATGAATACCCACACTTGAATACCCAACAAATAATTGCAGCAATTGAGTATTATGAAAATCATACGAAAGAAATTGATTTATATTTGCAGGAAGAGAAAGAAGTAAATGCCTAAAATAGAACAACCTAAACTTTATCTAAATGAGAATATTGCAATTCGTTTAGTTGATTTACTATCAGAGTATGAAATTACAGCGATACATACATTAAGAGTAAAAAATCAAGGTGTTAGTGACGAATTTCAACTACAATATGCAGTTGAAGGAAAATATATATTGACAACTCATAATAGAAGAGATTTTAGACATTTACACAATAGATGGGTTCAAGAAGGAAAACATCACTACGGCATTTTAGTAATGTCTCCTGATGAACCTGAACGATTAGCAAATAGAATCAAACTTTTTTTTGAACATGATTATCCCAAGCTTACTCCACCATTTTGTGTATCGCCTCCTGATATAAACAAAGAGAATTGAATAATTGAAAATAAGTCACGAGCATTAAATCAAACAGAACATCTATAAATTTATACAAAATATTGCAGATTCTTTAGGGGTAACAAAGTAAAACTTATGATAATGTTTCTCTTGTTTTAGCTTTAGCTGAACAGGCGATGGAAGAGGCAAGCAATATATTTTTTCTTGGATGTGGTTTTCATGAAGAAAATATGGAAAGATTAAAAATCGATAATTGTGAAAATAAAGAGTTTGCATCAACATGTTATAAACTATCAGAGAAAATACAAAGAAAATACAAAGAAAATACTACAACACTCAAAATATATTTGGTAAAGGTATTAAATTTTATCAAGGTGCTATAGTGGATTTTATTAATCAACATGTGGATTTTGAGTAAATGAAGAAATAAAAATATTGGAAGGGAAAAATGAAAAAGAGAAAAAATAAAAACACAGGACTTTTGGTTGTTTCAGTGTCAAATTTAAAAATAATCGTTGAGGATATACGAGGTTTGATTGAATCTACTCGTGGACGAGTGGCAACAATTGTTAATACTGAATTGACATTATTGTATTGGCGTATTGGGAAAAGGATTCAGGAAGAAATTCTCAAAGAAAAACGTGCTGAGTATGGAGCGCAGATTGTTATAACACTATCACAACAGTTAGTTGCAGAATACGGTGAAGGATTTTCAGATAAAAACCTTCGGCATATGGTACGCTTTGCGGAAGTTTTTCCAGATATACAAATTGTCTCCGCACTGAGTAGACAATTGAGCTGGACTCATTTCCGACAGATTATTTATATCGATGATTCACTTGTGCGTGACTTTTATGCGGAAATGTGCCGAATTGAAAATTGGAGTACACGAACATTAGCAAAAAAGATTGACAGTATGTTGTTTGAACGGACAGCGATTTCAAAGAGACCTGAAAAACTTGTTAAAATTGAACTGGCTAATCTTAGGGAAGAAGATAAACTTACGCCAGACCTTATCTTTCGTGACCCTTATTTTCTTGATTTTCTTGGACTTAAAGGTGCTTATCAGGAAAAAGATATTGAAACTTCTATACTGAGGGAATTGGAAGCATTTATTTTAGAATTAGGTACAGGCTTTTCATTTGTTGCACGGCAAAAGCGAATAACAATTGACAAAGAAGATTATTATTTAGATTTGCTTTTTTATCATCGTAATCTGCGTCGTCTAATCGCTATTGAACTAAAACTTGGTAAATTTAAAGCTGAATATAAAGGGCAAATGGAACTCTATTTGCGTTGGATTGATAAATATGAACGCAAGGTAAGTGAAAAACATCCGTTGGGGTTAATTTTATGTGCAGGTAAATCCGATGAGCAGATTGAACTTCTTGAATTAGGCAAAAGTGGTATCCGTGTTGCTCAATATTTGACAGAATTACCACCGCGTGAAATATTAGAAAAGAAGTTGCGGCAAGCTATTAAAATAGCACGAGAACATTTTATAAGTGGTAACAGGAAAGTAAATAAATTGGAGGAATAGATTGACCAAATGGTTTATAAATTATACAGTTTAATAGAAGAAGAAATAAAAATAGTGGAAGATTTTATTGTGGAGTTTCCCAATGTAAAACCTTTATGTGTTTGCAATACTGAAAAACCTTATATAATATCTGGAATAACATTTCTGCCATGAAAAAATCTATTTTCTGAAGAATTGAAATTGAACGTTTGATAGAAATTAATAAAGAAAGATACTGCGAAACACTTGAAGAAAGTTCTTACCAATGGCATAAAAGTAAACATAATCCATGGCCATATATTAATTTTATTCTGTTTATATTAAATTCAGCATATAAAGAATTTAAGGAACGAGTTGGAGAAGTAAAAGAACTCATGGGAACGAAAACAGAGATTGTATGTTCTGTGATAAAACAGCAAAAAGCACCATTTACTGTTGCAAATATTCAAAGACAATGTCCCGGGGTAAGCATAGATATGGTAAGGCATATTTTGAAACAGATGCAAGCAAACAAAAAAGTGAAATGTCTTGTCCGTGGTAAATATGCACAGTGGAAAAATGTTTAATTAGGTAATAACAGTTTAATTAGGTAATTTAATAGGTAATGTATTTTGGGGATACAATACTTAATTCATCAGCATAATCAAGCCAAAAAACTATAGAGAAAGAATAAAAATAAGTGTTGTGCCCCCTGAATTTCGTAACAAGATTATTCTTTACAATCATGTAAAAGTGTATTACAATTTTACATCATGGTTAAGCGACAAATTAAGCTACCAAAAAATCGTTCTTTCTTTCTGTTTGGTCCACGACAGACTGGGAAAACAACGTTAATACAACAATTATTTACAAAAAAGGTTTATAGCCTTAATCTTCTTTTGAATGATCAATTTTTCAAATATTCAAAAGAACCAAGTCTTTTTAGGTATGAAGTCGAAAAAAAGATAAAAACCAAAGAAATTGAAACTGTATTTATTGATGAAATTCAAAGAATTCCAATTCTATTAAATGAGGTTCAATATCTTATTGATAATTACAGAATAAAGTTTATTTTAACAGGTTCAAGTTGTCGTAAACTTAAACGTGGAGGAGCTAATCTGCTGGGTGGCAGGGTAGTTCAACGTTTTCTTTTTCCTTTTATCTGGAATGAAATTAAGGAATATATGGATTTATCAGAAATACTGCATTTTGGTTCTATTCCTTACATATTTAATCAAAAAAATGTTTCAGATAAAAAAGACGCTCTTAAAAGTTATTGCGATATATATTTGCGTCAAGAAATACAATCCGAAAGTATTGTTCGGAATTTGGGGGCTTTTTCCAGATTTCTTGATATGGCTGCCAGTCAGTTTGGAGAAATTATCAGTTTCAGTAATATAGCTCGCGAATGTCAACTTCCGATTATGACAGTTAAATCGTATTATGAAATTTTAGAAGATACATTGCTGGGATTCAAACTTGAACCATGGCGTAAAAGTATTCGGAAACGACTTGCTGGTCACCCAAAATTTTATTTATTTGATAATGGTGTAACCAATGCTATTAATAAATATCTGTCTTCTATTTCCGACCCTTTTTTGCAAGGAAGATTATTTGAACAATTTATTATACAAGAAACATATCGTTCGTTAGTTTATGCTGAGAGTGAAACACAAATGTTTTTTTGGCAGACTAATACAGGAGCTGAAGTTGATTTGTTATTAGTAAAGAACAAAACTATTGTAGCTGCTATTGAGATTAAAAAAAGTAAAACTATTACGGGAGCACATTTATCTGGATTACGTTCATTCAAATCAGAAAACAAAAACGTTTCCTGTTATATTGTTTGTAATTGTGATCAGCCCTACACTTTGGAAGGTGTAGAGATTATTGGCTGGCAAAATTATCTAAAAACTATTTTGAATAAACATTTGTAGATTTATTTAGAATTTGATAGTATGAATAATAATTAGTTAATGTTGTTTTAATTCCTAAAGGAGGGAAAAAAATGTCAGATCTTCATGAAAATATAAAGTTGGCTGTAGATGTAATCAATAATAAAGTAAAAGTAAAACCGGATATAGCAATTATTCTTGGCACTGGGCTTGGTGCTTTGGCAAATGAAATTAAAAACAAGGTAAGTATTCCTTATGGTGAGATTCCACATTTTCCAATTTCTACTGTTGAAACACATGCAGGTAAATTAGTTTTTGGAAAAATTGGAGATAAAAAGGTAGTTGCAATGCAAGGTAGATTTCACATATATGAAGGCTATGATATGAAGCAAATAACTTTTCCAGTTAGAGTAATGCGTGCACTTGGTACAAAATATTTAATTGTTTCAAATGCCGCTGGTGGTTTAAATCCGCAATACACTCCCGGAGATTTAATGATAATTTCTGATCATATAAGTTTGCTAATGTGGGACAATCCGCTTATTGGACATAACGATGAAAAGCTTGGCCCACGTTATCCTGATATGTGTGAGCCATACAGTAAAGAATTATTAAAACTTGCAGAAAAAATAGCAATTGAAAACAAAATTAAATACCACAAAGGAGTTTATGTAGGAGTTACAGGTCCAAGTTTGGAAACTGCTGCAGAATACAGATTTTTAAGATTAATTGGAGCTGATGCAGTTGGTATGTCTACTGTTCCGGAAGTAGTAGTAGCTGTGCATTGTGGTTTAAAAGTGCTTGGTATTTCTGTTATAACAGATGAATGTCTACCTGATTGTTTAAAACCTGCGGATATTACTTCTATAATAAAAACAGCAGAAACCGCAGAGCCAAAACTTACACTTCTTATGAATAAAGTTATCCAACATATAAAAGTATAGGTAAAAGATCAGTAAATCACGTACTTTATCGATTGTTTTGGGGCGGGTAAACCCGCCCCTACGATTATTAATGTTTTAAAGACACTGGATTCCCGTCATTTGTCAGGCAAGATGCCTGACCTATTGCATGCAGGAATGACAACAATGTTAATTTCTTAACGTTAAAAAACTCACATTGTCAAATGTAAACCTTTTTGCATATAATCAGTCTAATAGATTAGATATCTCCTAATACTAATTATTAGTGAGAATCTTAAGGAGGGTGAAATGAAGATTTTAATCAGTTTGTTTTTGTCTGTAATTACAGTAAGTTTTTTATATGCAGAGCCTTTGACTCTTGAACAGGCACAAAATGTTTTAGAAAAAGATAATATGGAAACTGGAATTGATGTCCATTTTGGGTATTATTCGTGGACAGTTGCAGAGGTGGCAAATACTGAATATGTTCGTAAAGAATTAGTTGTTCCATTATTTATAAAATATGGAATTGATGAAAAAACAGAGTTAAAATGTATCATTCCTTTTAAAGTATTATCTGGAAGTACTACTGGTTTAGATGACAATAAAGTTAATGGATTAGGTGCAATAGTTATAGGTGCAAAATATAATTTTGTTGAAGATAGTGATGAAGCTCCTGCAGTTGCTATGGCTATAAATTTAGATTTACCAACAGGTAACCCTAAAAAAGTATTGCGTGAAAGTGGAAGTCTTGGAGAAGGTTTTAATTGGGAAGGCTTAGGTATAATAACTAAATCTATATCAAAGGTAATTAATCTTACAGTTAATATAGGATATAAAGGCAAATCTAAATATACAAATACTAATGATGCTAAAGTTACACCTGGTGGAATACTTGAGTATGGAGCTGAGATAGAATATAAATCTGCTTCGGAATTTACAATATTATGTGAAGCTTATGGAACTAAATATAATGATTTCAAGATTGACGAAAATGTTCAATCTGGAACAGGAGGTAGAACGTTTGATATTATTCCAGGTATCAGGTTAAAAACAGGTAGTTTAAAAACCAAATTAGGTGTTGCTATTCCAGTTGGTCCTGTTACAAATCAGACGTATAATTTTAAAGTTATTGGTGGTATAAGTTATTTATTTCAAATATGAAATAAATAAGAGGAGGGTAAGAAATATGAGTAAAGTAAACAAAAAGAACTGGTTAGTTTTGATAATACTGATAGCCAGTCTGGGAATGTATGGTTGCGCAAGTAAGCAAAAGTCCAGTGTTATGACTCCTGAATTAGCTGTTAATCCTACTGTTGCAGATGTTGAATCTACAGGAAGTGATACAAGTAGCCCATCAACAGTTGCTAATACAGTGACTACTGATACACTTAATGCAATTGCAGGGTCATCTGGAACCAATAGTTTTTTGGGTGTTTCAAGTGCGCCTGCTTATGGTGCTCCGGTTATTTCTAAAGGTCCTTTTGGATTAGGACAAGATGATTTCAATACTACACCTGATGCAGATTTGTTTTACACAGTAAGTGATATCACAGAATTTAAAAACAGGCATCCACGTTGGGATTGGGCAACAACTTTAACTGCAAAAACCAAAGCTATTGATGCAAACAATAAGGATATTGCTGGAGCTTGGTTATTAGGAACTCGTATTCGTCCTGTTACTCAACCAATTAATATAATAGATGTAATAAATGGGGAAGATGCTAAACGCAAAGCAGAATTTTCAATTGACAGTAAATTTGATACTACAAGTTATCCATGGACATCTTTGGCAAATGGAGTGACTGTTACTGTAACAATTACACATATTGCTACAAATTGGGTAGGGACCGCAGTTATCAAAGGAATAGATGCTTTTATTGCTGATGGAAGGTGGTTGCATCAGATGACTGTTGATTATACAGGTTCTGGTGGAAAAACCGCTCATTTTGATTTAGTCAGGGATAATGACATAAACAGCACTACTTATGGATACCACACAGGTGATGGAACTGTTTCTGACAGTGCTGGAATAATTGCTAAAGTTCACTTAAATGGTGATGGCACAGGCTATTACACATTAGCAAAAGAAAATTATGCCACGCAATATACTTTTACAGAAGGTGACAAACGTTGGGCAAGAAGTTAATTTTTTAAATAACATAAACTAAAGGGGTGTAAATTGATAAACTTACATCCCTTATTTATTCACTTCGGCGAATCTGCTACGTTGAATTTCGTCCGACCTAAACGCGTCACAATAGCTATCAAATTGCTTTATCTTACTCCTGGCATAGGTTTTCTGCGTAGTTTTATTGGAACGGAACCGTTTAACAATGTCGGCACCTTTAGCCATAGGGTAAGGAGTGGGCTCGTATCATTTTTCTTGTGCTCTATATAGTCGGATTTCCATTTTTTATCATGCTTCTCTTACAATCACTTGTGGCCAATCTTTTCTCTGGTTTTTTGGGCATCTCTCAAACAATTCTGGAAATCATCGCCTTGATATTTTTATTTCAAAAGGCATCATCAGAATGGTTCAAAAAGCGAAGATAATTATCTAAGTCACTATAGATTAAAAAATAAAAAAATGCTATAATTTTCACATGATTGCAGAAATCGATAGAAAAACAATTTGTGAAATATCTAAAAAATATCGTGCTAAACGCGTATTGCTTTTTGGGTCAAGTTTGAAACCGGGAAGAGAAAGCCGAGATATTGATATTGCAGTAGAAGGAATCCTGCCAAAAGATTTTTTCAGCTATTATGGTGACCTTATGCTTTCTTTATCAAAGCCCGTTGATATAATAGATATTTCGGGAACATCTAAATTCATTAAATTGATACTCAAAGAAGGAGTTGTTCTCTATGGCTGATTATCAAGAAAATATTGATGCGGAATATGAGGCCATAGGAAAGATTATTTCTGCTTTTCCTACAAGAGATTTATCCCAAATTTCTGAACTTGAGTTAGCGGGAGTAGCTGCTTACCTTCATAATTTTTATAATGGTATTGAAAATGTATTAAAGCAGGTGTTTTATGCCAAGAAACTCGAAATACCAATAGGTGAGTCCTGGCATAGAGACTTAATTTTAAATGCCGTTAAAGAAAATATCATTTCTAAATCACTTTCTGAAGAACTCAAGCGTTTTCTTGCTTTTAGACATTTCTTCAGTCATGCTTATGCCCTCGAATTATATCCAGAACGAATGAAAACACTTGTTGCGGATGCCTCAAAAATATTTGAAAATTTCAAAAAAGAAATTAAAAAAATAATAAAACCAGATAATAAAACTGTACATAATGCTTTTTTTGATAGAGATTTTAAGGATGAATTAATATGAAAGTGAAATATTTTTCAGACACAGACACGGCGCAAGTAGAATTTACTGATCACTCTATAGAAGAAACAAAAGAAATTAGTGATAATGTATATATTGATTTAGATAAAAATGGCAATCTGGTCAATATGACAATTGAACACGCAAAAGAAAATGCACACTTGTCAGAATTCTCCTTGCAAGAAGTTAAAACCAAAGTTGCTTAGGGGATGATAACGGAGTCAGGAAGTGAGGACACTCCATAGGCTAATTTTTTACATAGAAAAGTCTGAAGTCTACTGTCTGAATTACAGATAATACCTGCCATTATTTAATATATTTATGCCAGAGACAATTATAGGTTTAGAAATAGGCACTAATTTAATCAAAGCTGTTGAAATTAAAAAAACCGTATCAAAGACAGATTCACATGGCATAACAAATCCCGAATTTTTCCTTAAAAAATTAGCAGTTATCAAAACCCCCAAAAATGCAATAATTGATGGTATTATTAAATCTCCTGATGAAATTGCAAAGGCAATAAATGAAATGTTTTTACAAAATGGTATACGTTCTACAAAAGTTGCTATTGCAATAGAAGGCAAGCAGGTGTTGACGCAAATGATTAAGTTGCCGTTAATGCCAAATGAAGAGATGAAAGAGGTTGTAAAGGGAGAAGCATCTCACTATGCAGTATTTGCAGGAAAAAGAGTAATAGTTGGGCTTCAAAGTCTTGAAAAAATAATAGAAGCAGGTGTTCAAAGAGTCAATGTTTTATGGGCAGCAGTAGAATATGAAGCAGTAAATATTCTAAAAAAAATGCTTGAAGAGATTTTAATAGTAAGTAGTTTTTCCAAAGCCAGACATCTGAAACTTGTAGCAGTGGATATTTTGCCTCTTGCTATTTTGCGATGCCTTAAACCCAAGCAAGCAGAACTGCCTGAAAATGCAGGAACAATAGTTGTATGTATTGGTGAAAGAACTACTTATGTAACTATAACTAAAGGAAAGAGTGTGATGATTGGAAGGAATGGTGGAACCATATGTTCTATACAAAATATTGATATAGGTTCAAATAGTATTATTGAAATAACTGGAGCTAATGATATTACTTCTGTTAAAAACGTACCACAAAGGTTGACAGAATTAATAAATGAAATTCAGAAAAGCTTTGGTTATTCAAAAAGCTTAAAATTAGACTGGGATGGAAAAATAATTTTATCAGCGGATATTTCCGCCTTAATTAATTTTGACAAGTTCTTATCTAAACAACTTGGAGTTGAGGTTGAAGTTTATAATCCACTAAATTTCATAACATATAATAAAGAAGATTTTTCAGCAGAGTATTTAAATAGGATGTCTACGTCTTTAACTTCTGTGATAGGACTTGCAATGTCCAATTGTAAAGAAAAAAATAGTGTGAACTTGCTTCCTGAAAAACAATTAAAGGATTTACTCAAATCACATATTCTCCCAATTTTTTGGGGAGTAGCAAGTTTAATGTTGGCATTAGTTATTAGTGCAAATGTATACTTTGCAAAAAAAATAGATATTGCAAAATCGGAACTAAACAAATTAACTGTTGAAATCAAAAAAATAGATAATGCATTGTTCCCATTGGCAGAATATGAAGGGAAAATAACAGGTGTAGAAGAAAAATATAAAACTGAAGAATTAATAAAGACAAAATCTGTAATGGTTTCATGGTCAAAAAACTTAGATGAACTAAAATTGAGAATTCCAAAAGACGTTTGGCTAAATGAATTAACTGTAGCCGAAGGTAAACTTATAACATTTAATGGAACAGCAGTATTTGCCGATAGCATAATTGAATTCATAAAATCGCTAAATACTTCAGTTTGTTTTAAGGATTTTAGTTTGCAAAGTACAGCAATTGTGAAAACGAAAGATAAATGGCTAATAAAGTTTGTTTTAACAGGATATAGCAGAAATTAACAAAAATGGATGCAAATATAAGTAAAATTTTAGATAAGTCAGGTATGATTTTACAAAAGTTGACTATTAAACAGGTGGTTTATTTAATAACTGGATTTTTTGTGTTTGTAGGCACAACAATGTATTTTCAGTTCATATCTCCCAAAATAAATAAAATTAAACAACTAAAACGTGAATATAAGGATTCTACTACTTTGTTACATTCCAAAAAAGATAAACTAAAAATGGTTTATTTAGTTAAAGAAAAATACGAAGTTCAAAATACAAAATATGAATCAGAGAATAACAATAGAACGAACATATTAGATAATTCAAATGAATATCCAATTTTTCTTGCAGATATGGCCAATTGCTTTGAAGATGCAAATAACGATATTTTATCTTTACAATCTCTTCCAAAAAGATCTGTTAATTTGCCAGAAGTGATATCAAGTACAGATTTTGTTTTGGAAGAATATCCTATAGATATAAAAGCCAAAGGCACTTATAATTCCATAATAGAGTTTTTAAAAAATATTGAGAATTATGAGAGATTGACAAAGTTGCAGAGTTTTTGTCTAAAAGGGAAAAAAGAAACTTATCCATATCTTGAAGCATCATTTATTGTTAGTGTGATTCCAATGATGACAAAGAATATAAAGGATATAGTTTTAAATGAAGAAAAATCCCCAGAAAATTTTGGTAAAGATGATCCATTTGAACCTATTTCTTTTGAATCAGAATCTAAAGGACCACAAAAAATTTCTGGAATTTTTTGTCTTGTTGGTGTGCTGGAAGAGAAAAAAGAAAAATTAGCGCTTATAGCGGAAGGGACTAATGGATATATTGTGCGAAAAGGTGATAAAATAAAAGGAGAGTATTTTGTAAAAGAAATTATGAGTGATAAAGTAATATTATTGCGAAATGACAAAGAAATGGTTTTGAGATTGACGAGTGAGCAATGACCAAAGGGAATACTGAAAGTATGAGAAAAATATTAAATGTTTTATTTGTTTTTATTTTGCTTCCTTCATTTGTATATAGTGAAGAGTCCGCTAAAAATGCAATTTCCATTAAAAAATTATCCGAGAGTGATCACATAAGTGTAGATTTACGAGAGGCAGATGCTATAGATGCATTACGGCTTATATGTGAAGCTTCTAGTATGAATGTGTTTGCTGATGAATCGGCAAAAGGTAAAACTGTTACACTGCAATTACGTGATGTTACTATAGATGAAGCAATAAATATGATTATAAGTACTACTGGTTTAGCATATCAAAAATATGAAGGCACACTAATCGTTGCGACTTTAGACAAGCTGAAGCTTTCTGCAAAGGGTCAGCAGACAAAAATTATATCTCTTAAATATACAGATGCTGTTGAAGCAAAAGATTATGTAAAAAACAGAGTTACTGATGAAGCAGATATACAGATAAATAAATCAGCAAATGCTCTAATAATTACAGATATATCTGTTAATATTGAAAAGATTGAAGAATTATTGGCAGAAATTGATATTCCACCAAAACAAGTGATACTTGAGGCAAAAGTTATAGAATTAGAGTCAAGTGTATTAAAAAATTTAGGAATTTCATGGGGAACATCAATAGGAACAGCTTTAACTGAACCAGTTGCATTTACTGCAACTGGTATCAATTTAACGCAACCTGTAACATTTGTTAAAAGTCCTTTGCAAATGCAAGCAATACTGTCTATGCTTGAACAACAAGGAAAGGCAAATATAATTACTAATTCTAAAATTTCTACAATTAATAATCATGAGGCTACAATTGATGTGCTTGATAAAGTTCCATATCCTATTAGAACTATAGATGCTCAAAATAGAGAAACAATAAGTATGGCAACTGCAGATGTTGGTGTAAGTCTTAAAATAACTCCAACAATAAATGCAGATGGATATATAACTACAAAAATAAAACCAAAAGTAAGTTCAATTCTCGAATTTACAGGACCTAATAAGGATTTTCCACGTGTAGTAACAAGAGAAGCAGAAACAACAGTTAGAGTAAAAGATAGTGATACTATAATACTTGGAGGTTTACTTAGGAATGAGGAGAGAATAACTGAAAACAAAGTGCCATTTTTAGGAAGCATCCCACTTTTAGGTGAACTTTTTACTACAAGGCGAAAAGATAAAACTGATTTTGAAATAATAATAATGATAACACCACATCTATCAATAGAAGAAAAATGACCTGAAAGGTCATTCCTGAAATAAATTCAGAACAAGCTCTGAGCTTTAGCGAAGGATCTCAAAAAAATAATCCGCAGAAACATTCTGAATTTATCCCATTGCGTAGATACGCATTGCAATGCATCTCTGCATATATCCAAAATGTCCTTGACAAAAGAGCAAAAATGTGCAAGAATAGATAGAAACAGGCAAAGGTGGGCAAAATTTATGTTAAATGAAGAAAGAAGATTAAGGATTCTTGAAACTGTAACTACGAAAAGAAGTCGCACAGTAAATGAATTGGCAAAAGAGCTTGATGTTGATGCATCTACAATAAGAAGAGATTTGAAAATTCTTCATAAAGAATCTCTTCTTAAACGAACATTTGGTGGAGCTATTGCATTTTCATCTGGAGTTAAATATGTGCCAATACAGGTGATTCATAAAGAGGAATTTGTTGAAGAGAAAAAAAACATTGCAGTTAAAGCTGTTGAATTGTTGAATGAAGGAGACACTATTTTTTTTGAAGCAAGCACAACAGTTTTATGTCTGGCAAAAATCCTTCCTGCTAAGAAATTCACTGTTCTTACAAATTCAATAGATATTGCATACGAACTTTCAAATCATCCTACAATTGAATTGTATGTAATTGGAGGAAAATGGAAAAAAGAGATAAGAGAGCTTTATGGGACAATTGCGGAAAAAATTTTAAAAGAAATAAAAGTGGATAAAGCATTTATTGGAATAAGTAGTTTTACAATGGAAGGTATAACAGTAAGTGATATTGCAGTAGCTAATTTTAAAAAACTTATAATTGCAAATAGTAAAGAAGTGATTGGTCTTACGGATTCATCAAAATTTGGTCTTGAATTATTTGCGTATGTATCTCCTCTTTCATCACTTAAATATCTGATAACAGATAAAAAATTTCCTTTAGTGGAGAAAAACAAAATTGAAAAATCAGGAACTACGGTAATTTTAACTTAACATAAATATATAGAAAGGAGTGAGTAAATGAAAATAACCAAAGATGAAGCTATAAAATTATTGAAACAGATGTTGCAGATAAGATATTTTGAAGAAAAAGTAATGGAGCTTTTATCAAAAAATCTTGTGCAGGGAGCATCGCATCTTTATGCAGGAGAAGAGGCAGTTGCTGTAGGTGCGTGTTCGATGATAAAGGAAAATGACATAATTACAAGTACTCATAGAGGCCATGGGCATTGTATTGCAAAAGGTGGAAAAGTAAATCTAATGCTTGCTGAACTTTGTGGAAGAGCTACAGGTTATTGCAGAGGCAGAGGTGGCTCTATGCATATTGCAGATGTTACTAAAGGTAATCTTGGTGCAAACGGTATAGTTGGCGGTTCAATTGCAATGGCAACAGGCGCTGCACTTTCTTGTAAAATGCGTGGAACTGATCAGGTGGTATTGTGTTTTTTTGGAGATGGTGCTTCTAATCAGGGACTTTTTCATGAATCTCTAAATATGGCTGCAGTTTGGAAATTGCCGGTAATTTATATTTGTGAAAACAATCTCTATGGAATGTCAGTTGCTGTCCACAGATGTTTTCCTACAAAGGATGTTGCAATCAGGGCAAAAGCTTATGATATACCAGGAGAAATAGTTGATGGTATGAATATTTTTGCAGTTAAAGAAATTGTGGGTTATGCTGTAGAACGTGCAAGGAAAAAAGAGGGTCCCAGCTTAATTGAATGTAAAACATACAGATATTATGGTCATTCCAGAAGTGATCCAAGAAAATACAGAACAAAAGAAGAAGAGCAGGAATGGAGAGAAAAATGTCCTATAATGCAATTCAAGAAAAAAGCACAAGAATTAAATTTATTAACACAAAATGAAATGGATAATATTGAAAAAGATGTTATTGCTGAAATAACAGATGCAGAAAAATTTACACTAGAGAGTCCTTATCCTGATGTTTCAGAACTTTACGATGACCTTTATGTGTAGTAATCCCCCTCTGATAAGAGGGGTTAGGGGAGTTTTAAAAGGAGATAATAAATGAGAGAAATAACATATTGGCAGGCCTTAAATGAAGCTTTGCAGGAAGAAATGGAGCGAGATAAAACTGTTTTTGTAATGGGTGAAGATGTAGGAATATATGGTGGTGCTTATGGTGTAACAAGAGGACTATATGAAAAATATGGTCCAGAGAGAATAAGAGATTCAGCTATATCTGAAGCTACAATTGTTGGAGCTGGGGTTGGAGCAGCTCTTACAGGGATGAGACCTGTTGTTGAAATAATGTATGTTGATTTTACAGGAATTGCTATGGATCAGATAGCAAATCAAATGGCAAAAATAAGATATATGTTTGGCGGAAAAGCAAAAGTTCCTATGGTTCTTCGCACAGAAGGTGGTGCAGGAAGAGGTATAGCTGCACAGCATTCACAAAGTTTGGAGTCTTGGTTTGTGCATATACCGGGTTTAATGGTAGTTATGCCTTCTACACCGTATGATGCAAAAGGTTTACTTAAAGAATCAATAAGAAATGATAACCCCATTATTTTTATTGAACACAAAATGTTATACGGAGTTAAAGGCCAGGTGCCGGAGGAAGAATATACTATTCCTCTTGGAAAAGCTGATATAAAAAAAGAAGGTAAAGATGTAACAATAGTTGCTTATTCCAGAATGTTGTTTTTGGCATTAGAAGCAGCGTTAATTCTTGAAAAAGAAAATATAAGTTGTGAAGTTATAGACCCGCGGACATTAAGACCACTGGACATAAATACGATTGTTAATTCTGTAAAAAAAACAGGGAAATTAGTTATAGTGCATGAAGCTTGTAAAATTGGAGGAGTAGGAGCTGAAATAGCAATGCAGGTAATGGAAAATGCTTTTGATTATTTGAATGCGCCAATAAAACGTGTTTGTGGGGCAGATGTTCCAATTCCAATGAGTCCGACTCTTGAAAAGGTTGCAATTCCACAAAAAGATGATATAATAGCTGCCGTAAAAGAAATAATATAGAATTGTGAAATTGTAGTCGCAGGCTTTAGCCTGCGAGAGAAAAGAAATTACTACATAAAGACCGCAGACTAAAGTCTGTAACTACTAAAAAATATTGTATATAGGAGAAAATTATGGAAAACGTAATATTGCCAATGCTTGGTGAAACAATGAATGAAGGAACAATTTCAAAATGGAGAAAGAAAGAAGGAGATAAAATTGAAAAAGGTGAAATACTTTTAGAAATAACTACTGATAAAGCAACTTTAGAAGTTGAATCTATAGTATCTGGGATAGTAAGGAAAATACTTGCAAAGGAAGGAGAAGTAATTCCTGTTCTTCAGACTATAGCTTTGGTTGGAGATGCAAATGAGCCAATACCAGAAGCAATATCAAATATCAAAGGTCAAAAATCAAATACCAAAAATCAAGAATCAAATATAAAAGAAGAAAAAACTTTTCAGAAAGAAACTATTAAATCTTCTACGGATATTCCTGAAAGAATTTTTGTAACTCCGGCAGCTAAACGGGTGGCAAAAGAATTAAATATAAATTTGGCAGATGTGAAGGGAACAGGTTCAGGAGGTAGAATAACGGAAGAAGATGTAAAAAAATGGACAGGAAAAAATGTTTCTAAGGGTAAAGAGATTGAACAAACTCAGGCAGGAGAATTATTGCTTACTCCAATGAGAAAGATTATTGCAAAGAGAATGAAAGAAAGCAAAACAAATGCTCCGCATTTCTATCTTAAAATTAGTGTGGATATGTCTAATGCTGTAGCATTACGTACTTCATTGCTTGAAGAATATAAGAAAAAAGTAAATGTTAAAATCTCATATAATGATATTATAATTTATGCGACTGCAAAAGTTTTAGAAGAAAATCCAATAATAAATGCGTCTTTTGCAGAGGATAAAATTATACTACATAAAGATATAAATATAGGTATGGCTGTTTCTTTAGATGACGGGCTTATAGTTCCTGTGATAAAAAATGCAAATAAAAAAGCTCTTATTGAAATTGTAACTCAAGCAAATACTTTAGTAGCAAAAGCAAGGAGTAATAAACTTTTGCCTAATGAATACACAGGTGGAACATTTACAATTTCTAATCTTGGAATGTATGATATTGAAGATTTTAGTGCAATAATAAATCCGCCGGAAAGTGCAATACTCGCGATAGGAAAAATAACAAATGAAGTTGTTGCAGGTAACGGTGGAATATTTGTAAAACCAATGATGAATTTAACATTATCTGTTGACCATAGAGTTATAGATGGTGTTACCGCAGCAAAATTTCTGCAGAAACTAAAACAAGTCTTGGAAGATATAATAGAATAACTCAAAGCTAAAAGCGAAAAACGTAGAACTAAAGCGAAAAATTTAAAATTGACGCATACTTCAGTTATGATTTACGACTAATCTGTTATAAAATATAATTGCATCATTTAAATATATGTTATTAAATCGTCCTGTAGATTTTACACTTAATCTTTTGAAGCAATCAGTTTCTATTTTGTATTTGCAAAAAGGCAAAATCAATGAATTATTTAAGGCATTACAAGGTAACGCTAAAGTTCTTTTAATTACTGAACCTTTTTTCAGTATTCCTATGTTATGGTGTGCAACATATATTCCTCTTTATATGGCTGCTTTAGGTCTTTCTAAAATGCAGATTGGTTGGATAACATCAATCGCTCTTGTGCCACAAATTATCGGTTTAATACTTGGTGGATATCTTGCGGATATATGGGGAAGAAAAAAAGTTGTAATGTTTTTTGACATAATATGCTGGATTACGCCATTTATTATTTTATTAATATCTCAAAATATTTGGGATGTATTAATTGCAGTGTGTATATGGAATTTTTCATGGATTGTAGCACCTGGTTGGAGTTGTCTTTTTATTGAAAATACAGAAATTGAAAAAAGGCCATTATTATTTTCAATGTTTCAGATATTTATAATGGGTTGTGGATTATTTCTACCTATTGCAGGAATTATTATTAAAGCATTTGGGATTTTAGATGGTTGTAGAATTTTATTTGGTATAACAATTCTTTCTACATCATTTGCATTGATAATACGTCAGAAAAATCTTGTAGAAACAAAAGCAGAAGTGTCAAATGTAAATTTGCAAAACAATTTCATAAAAGAATATATTCCTATAATCAAAAAAATATTTACAAATAAAGATTTAATGTTTTTTTTAATTATCCAGGTTTTAAGCTGGTTTACTGCAATTGCATGGAGCACATATTCTCCAATATATATTACAGATGAAAAAGGTATTGGTATAGACAAATCAAGTGTTTCAATTGTTCCATTTGTATTTTCAGGTGTGCTGATTTCTTTGATGCTTTTAATGCCACCATTTGATATGGGGAAAAAATTAAAAAACAGATTATTGCAGGGTGTACGTCTTAGTGTACTTGCAAGCATTATATTTTTGATTTCTCCATCTCAAACAATGGTATTTTTAGTTATATCTACTTTTATTTCGGCACTTGGTGTTGCATTATTCAGGCCTGTATTCGATGCGTATGGTGCAAACATAATGAAAGATAGTGAACGTGCTAAAATTTCTGCAGTTATATTGGTATTATCAACATTATTTTCTATACCGTCTGCCCCTATTGCTGGAAAACTTTATGAAATAGATCCAAAACTTCCTTTTTTGTTTATTCTCGGGTTGCAATTTGCAACAATACTTTTTATCCAAAGCAAGATAAAAAAAATAGAATTATGAGTTTTTTTGCCTAATGCGGATGAATTGACCCACCCACACAAAAATTTTAATTGCAGATGAAATTTATATTTGGTATACTTTTCTGAAAGTGTAATTTTACAGGAAACTATTATTTTTAGAGGCATATATGCTTCTATTTTGAAATATAATTATATAATAATATATTTCTTCTAAGGGGGTGGCGATCATTAGTAACTTAAATTTAATGAGTATTTTGTATGGAGTAACAATTTTAGTAATTGGTATTCTTGGTTCAATTGGCGGATATCTTGTTCGAAAACATTTGGCTGAAAGCAAGATTATGTCTGCCGAGAAAATGGCAAAAAAGATTATTGAAGAAGCCGAAAAACAAGTTGAAAACAAAAAGAGGGAAGCAATACTTGAAGCTAAGGATAAACTTTATAAAATTAAAGCTGATTTTGAAGAAGAGGCAAATATAAAAAAGCAGGATCTACAAAATCTGGAAAAACGTTTAACACAGAAAGAAGAAAACTCAGAACGAAAACTTGAGATACTGGATAAGAAAGATAAAGATATACAAAATAGAGAAAGAGCAATTCTGACACGAGAAAAATCAGTAAAGGAAAAAGAAGAACAGCTTGGAATAGCTTTAGAAGAAGAAAGACAGAGACTTGAAAAAATATCAGGTCTTACAGCAGAGATGGCAAAAAAATTACTTCTTCAAAGTATGGAATCTGAAATGCGACATGAAGCAGCTATTTTAATGAAACGAATAGAAGATGAAGCAAAAGATACAGCAGAAAAAAATGCAAAAAAGATTTTAACTTTAGCAATACAACGTTGTGCAATGGAACATACAGTTGAAACTACAGTTTCGGTAATTCCTATTCCAAATGAAGAAATGAAAGGTAGAATAATTGGTCGCGAAGGTAGAAATATAAGGGCACTTGAAGCTGCAACTGGTGTAGACGTAATTATTGATGATACACCTGAAGCAGTTGTTGTTTCAGGGTTTGATGTAGTACGCAGAGAAATAGCAAGGATTTCTCTTGAGAGATTACTTTCTGATGGAAGAATTCATCCTGCAAGAATAGAAGAAGTGGTTGCTAAAGTAAAAAATGAAATGGATGGAATAATAAAAGAAACAGGTGAGCAGGCTGTTTTAAAAATTGGAATTCCAGGTATTCATCCTGAAATTGTAAAATTATTAGGTAGATTAAAATATAGGACAAGTTATGGCCAAAATGTATTGCAACATTCAATTGAAGTAGCTCGGCTTGCCGGGTTATTGGCAGCTGAATTAAATTTAGATGTGCCTGTTTTTAAACGAGCCGGATTTTTGCATGATATTGGCAAAGCAATAGATCATGAAGTAGAAGGTACACATGATAAATTAGGTGAAGAGCTTGCAAGAAAATATGGTGAATCTCAGAGGGTAATTTTTGGCATAGCAGGTCATCATAGTGATGATATACAACGTCCATTAGAAGCTATAATTGTTCAAGCTGCTGATGCTATATCAAGTTCACGGCCAGGGGCGCGTGGTGAAACATTAGAAAATTACGTAAAGAGACTTAAAAAACTTGAATCAATTGCAGAATCATTTAAAGGTGTTCAAAAATCATATGCGATACAAGCTGGTAGAGAAGTTCGTATAATGGTGGAACATGAACAAATAAGTGATGCTGATGCTCTTCAGCTTGCACGCGATATCGCGAAAAAAATTGAAACAGAACACGAGTATCCCGGTCAAATAAAAGTTACTGTAATAAGGGAAATGAGAGTTGTAGAATACGCTAAATGAAAATTTTATTTATAGGCGATATATGTGGAAAACCAGGTAGACAAGCTATATGTGAATTGTTACCAAAATTAAAAAAAGAATTCCAGATTAATTTAACAATTGCTAATTGTGAAAATGCTGCTGGTGGTTTGGGTGTAACACCGCAAATTGTAGAGGAATTGCATGGATATGGCGTAGATTTATTGACAAGTGGAAATCACATTTGGGATAAAAAAGAAATAGTTAAAGATATAGAATTATGTGTAAATTTATTACGGCCCGCAAATTATCCTTTAGGTGTTCCAGGAAAAGGTTCTGTTGTTTTTAAAACTATTGACAATTTAAAAGTTGGAGTTATTAATGTAGCAGGCAGGGTTTATATGCAAAATTTTGATTGTCCATTTCGTGTTGCAAAACGGGAAGTTGAAAACTTAAAGAAACAAACAAAAATCATAATTATTGATTTTCATGCAGAAGTTACGTCTGAAAAAAATGCTTTTGCCTGGTATTTAAATGGAGAAGTTTCTGCTATATTAGGTACACATACACATGTTCAGACTGCAGATGAAAAAATATTGCCGGGTGGCACTGCATATATAACTGATGTAGGTATGACAGGGCCTCAGGATTCAGTCATAGGAGCAAAAAAAGAAATTGCAATACAAAGGTTTCTTTTGCAGATGCCCGTAAAATTTGATGTAGCAAGTGATGATATTGTTTTGTGCGGTGTTGTATTGGATATAGATGAAAATACAGGCAAAGCGAAATCTATAGAGCGATTACATAGAAAATTATGTTAAAAACTTTCTTTTATTCAGAAGATAAATTACGAACAGAGATTTCAAAAGAAGAGCTTGTTGATATTATCAAACAAAAAAAAGGATTATTGTGGTTAGATATAAATGATCCAACAGAACAAGAGATAGATATATTAGTAGATGAATTTGATTTTCATCCTTTGGCTATTGAAGATTGTATATTTCCACAAAATCATCCCAAAATAAACGATTTTGGAAGCAATATTTTTATGGTATTTCACGCAATTACTTGTCCAAATGGAAATATTTGCACAAGTGAACTGGATTTATTTTTAGGAGAAAACTATCTTATTACTTTGCATCCGGAAACAATTAAGCCAATTACAGCTATTTTTGAAATAGTTAAATCTAATCCAAATGTAATAGCAAAGGGAGTTGATTTTCTTTTATATAATATTTTGGATAGTATAATGGATACATATTTCCCTGTTCTTGAAAATATGGATGAGAAGATAGATAAGATAGACGATGAATTAGCAAATGCACCTACATCTTTAATTATGCACCAAATATTTGCACTTAAAAAAAATACTCTTTCTATGCGTAAGATATTAGGTCCACAGCAGGGAGTGTTAAATATTTTAACCAGAAGAGATTTTCCGTTTATAAAACCAGATATAGCAATTTATTTTAGAGATATATATGACCATGCAGTTAGAATATATAGTATTATTGAAACATATAGGGATATGTTGACTTCATCAATGGAAGTATATCATTCAATTATTTCAAACAGATTAAATGAGGTAATGAAAACTCTTACAATTATAGCAACATTTATGATGCCACTTACTTTAATAACCAGTTTCTATGGAATGAATGTAAAAGCTCCTGAATTTGAATGGGGAATTATAGGTTATATATTTGTGTGGTGTATAATTATTTTTACAACTATACTGATGTACTTTTTCTTTAGAAAGAAAAAATGGCTATAAAAAAATGTAAAACGAGTACTGTAAAAAGTTTTATGAAAGAAAATGAACGGTAGTGAATGGTCTTTAGACCATTCATAAATAAAAAATCTGCAGGGTCTAAAGACCCTGTGCTACCAAAAAATTTGTTTTAGGAGGTAAATTATGGATAAAGGATTACTTTGGTCTTTAATAGTTGCAGGAGTGGGTATATTCGCAGTGTCATTGATGATTAGTATAGCTTATGAAGATAAAGTTCCAGAGAAAAAATGGTTGCAAACAGTTAAATCCATTGCGTGGTATATAGTAGTAGCAGTAACAAGTGTTGGTGTAGTATTTCTTGCTTGGGTTGGATACCAACTCTTTAAATCATCAGGACTTATATAATTTCTATGTAGGGCAAGGCTTTCGCCTTGCAAAAAAACAAGCATTTGTCTAGGTGGATGCCCTACAATAAATCGTAACTTATGAAAACATTAATAGTGATTCCTACCTATAATGAAAAACAAAACATTGAGCTCTTAGTTGATGAATTGCTTCAACTTGGTGATTATATAAGGATATTAATAATAGATGACAATTCTCCTGATGGTACAGGAGAAATAGCGGATACATTAGCAAGTAAATATAAACAAATTGAAGTTATACATAGAGCCGGTAAACTTGGGCTTGGTTCAGCTTATGTTGCAGGATTCAAATATGCATTGAAACAGGATGTAGATTATATATTGGAAATGGACGCTGATTTTTCTCATGATCCAAAAATAGTACAATATTTTATTGAAGCAATGGAAAAATATGATGTAGTAATTGGTTCACGATATTTAACTGGTATAAGTGTTGTAAACTGGCCACTTAGAAGACTGATATTAAGTCTTATGGCTAGTATGTATGTAAGGATAGTTTTAAACTTGTCTATTAGAGATTGCACTGCAGGTTTTAAATGTTTCAAAAAAGAAGTTTTACAAAATATTAATCTTGATGCAATACATTCAGATGGATATGCTTTTCAGATTGAGATGAACTACAGATGTTTTAAAAAAGGATATAAAATTGGGGAAATCCCAATAATTTTTATGGACCGTCATATTGGAAGTTCCAAGATGTCAAAAAAAATAGTATATGAAGCTATATGGGTAGTGTGGAGATTGCGTTTTGAATACTTATTTAAATGATTCTATTTCTTCGCAGATTTTAGTAGTGACTTTATCCCAGGAAAATTGTTCTCTTATTAAATTTACAGCAGTTTGAAATTTTGGCAATTTTAAAGCTTCCAAAATTTTATCGCCAAAATCTTCTATGCTATCAGCAATTTTTAAAAAGTCATATTTTCCAAAAACTTCTTCAATACTCTTATGTCTAAGTGTAACAGCAGGTGTTCCCATTGAAAGATATTCTAATAGTTTTAAAGTTAATACCAAATCCAGTCCATAACTTTTTTGGTATGGTATAATTCCTACTTTTGCAGCGGCGATATATTTTGGTATTTGTTCGCTAGGGACAAAATCTAAAAATTTTACATTTGGCAAATTAATTTGTTTTTGTAAATCTTTATAGTTTTTTCCAATGCCTATTATTAAAAAATTCACATTATTCGCTTTTTTTGATGTCCATTCCAAAATATTTTTCATTGTATTTGTGCCATGATGTAGTTCTATTGTACCATGAAATAAAACGATGTTGTCTGAAAAACCAGATTCTTTTTTTACACTATTTATTTGTTCTTCTGAAATTTTTTCCGGATTAAATACATCTACATCAGCACCATCATAAGTGATAACAATTTTATCCGCAGGAACTTTACGTTTCACTAATTCTTCTTTCATATAAGGTGTAATTACAAATATTTTATCGCAATATCTGGGAGCAGTAGTTTCTATATAAAATAATATATCAATTAATTTTTTAGGGTATTTTTTGTCTTCATACAAAAATGCTGTTAGAAAATCAGTCAAGCTTACAAAAATAGGTTTTTTTATAAACCCAAGTTTTTTTGCAATTAAAAGTGGAATTACAAGAACACAGTTGCGTACAAATAGGACATCAAAGTTGTATTTTTTACTGATTTTTATTGCGTGGAACATATATAGAAAAGCATAAAAAAAATATTTTGCCATACGAAATTTTATTTTTCTATGCATATAAAAAGGTGAGAAAGGCTCAAATTTTATTTTGTAAGTTTCTTCTATTGGTTTTTTATCAATATAAAGTGGTGTAGATATAACGACATTATGTCCGCGTTCACTCATTTTTTGGACAATTTGGATATTGCCTATTGTGCAACCACCTGTTAATGGCAGAAATTGTTCATGTGAACAAAATAAAATTTTCATATCGTTTTTGTCATTGCGAGCGTTAGCGAAGCAATCTCAGGATGACAGTTGTAATACAGTTTGCCTTAATGTTTAATAAGATACCATAATTTTTGAAAAATTGTGTGTAGTAAATGGTAAAATCCACCATAATTATAAATTGATTTTAAATATTGAAATGCTTGTCTTGGATTTGTCACAGTTTTAAGTATTATTCTCTTTCTGCAATAATTTGCGGCATTTAATATTTCTTCAGGTGATATATTTGGATATTGTATTGTTGATTTGCTTCCGGAGAAATCCTGCCAATCTTTTGCAATAATCCAATTGTTTTCTTTTGCTAATTCATAGAATTTAGTGCCGGGATATGGTATTGCAACAGAAAATTGAGCTGTATCTGTTTTTAAAGCAAATGCGAAATCAGTAGTTTCTTTTATGGTTTCTTTTGTTTCTCCGGGTAATCCAAACATATATGTAGCATGTGTTTCTATCCCAACTTTTTTGCAGCGATTAACAACTTCTTTTACATTATCTAAATTTATTGGTTTGTTTACGTTTTTAAGAATAGTGGGACTTGCTGATTCTACACCGAATTTTACAGCAACACATCCATTTTTTTTCATTTGTCGCAAAGTATCTTCTTCAAGTTTTGCATCAGCCATACAGGACCAGAAAACTTTTATGCCCCGTGTTGTTATTTCATCACATATTTTTTTTACTCTTTCCTGATTTACTGAAAATGATGAATCATCAAAATAAATTTCCTTAGCATTATATTTTTTAATCAAAAATGCCATTTCATCTACAACACTTTTTGGGGAACGCATACGGTAATTGGATTTTCCATAATACACCCATGGTTCCATACAAAATATACATCCATACGGACAACCTCTGCTGGTTAACATCTGAGTATTTGGCGTATGTTTGCAAAAAGGGTCATTATATTTTGTCATAGGCAAACTTTCTCTTAATGGATATGGTAAGTCATCTAAATTGTTAATTAGTGGGGCTCTTTCATTAATAAATATTTTACCATTTTTCTTTCCACAAACGCCTTTAATTATTGATGTGTCAGAGTTATTTTTTAAAGCTGATACTAAATCTCGTAATACATAGTCACATTCTCCACATAGCACATAATCAATATATTCTTCTTTTAGTGCTTCAGATGGCATTGCAGTTACATGAGGACCAGTTAAAACTATTACAGCATTTGTTGTTTCTTTAACAAGCTTGCTTAATTCTAAATCATTTTCAATAGATGGAGTAGATGTTTCGAATACTGCAATATCTGGTTTAAGCTCTGAAGAAAAATTAATAAAATCTTTTTTTGTAATTCCTTCTGCAATACAATCTTTTAGAATTATTTCATATCCAGCTTCTTTTAAAACTGCTGATGCATAAGCTAAAAAAAATGGAAAAGGATAATATTCCAACATTTCTTTTCTATTTCTTAAATGTGGCCAACGTGAGCCTGCTCTTAATCCATAAAACTCTTCAGTGTTTATCCATGGCAAATTTGCTAATAAAATTTTCATTTCATCTGTCCTTTCCATTTATTATAAAACAAAATACTATTCATAGACATACGTGTTTTTGCTGTAATATTAGCTTTATCTTCATAGTATCCTATGGTGATAAGAGAAATTACCTGTACTGTTGTAGGTATATTTAAAGTTTTCTTTATTTCTTTTTCGTTAAACCAGCCAATCCAGCAGGTTCCAAGCCCAAGTTCTGTAGCACGCAATATTAAATGTTCTGTAGCTATACCAAGATCTATTAAGTGGTAATCTATATTCTTTATTGTTGCTCCAATTCTATGTGTTATTATATTTAATTCTGCACATGCAACAATTACTGCAGGTGTAGTGCTTGCCCATTTATTAGGCACAATGCCTCCAAGTCCTTTAGCTTTGATTTCAGAAAGTACAGTTTTATCTAAAACTGCTATAAATCTCCATGGTTGTGTATTACTTGAGGAAGGAGCAAGTCTGGCTGCTTCAATAATTGCTTCTATTTTCTCTTTTTCAACAGGTGTGTCAATATATTTTCTGACACTTTTTCTTTTCCTGATTATTTCCATTAATGGACCTTCATAGATTTCCATATAGTCTAAATTATACACAAAAATTCAATTAATTTCTAATAAAATATCTTGATTTGTAATATAAATGTTAATATAGTATGTTTTATGAAGAAGTCTTATATTAAGATATTAGTGGGGTTTATAATAGGTTTGCTTTCATTTATTGCATGGAGTAAATTTGTCGACCTGAATACTACATTAAATAATTTTAAAACAATAAAAATCTTTCCTGCAATTTTAGGTGGCGGGTTTTTCATACTTTCTTTTATTTTTAAAACTTTAAGGTGGGGCAAAATACTTTTACCAATTAAAAAAATTAAATTTTCTGATTTGTTTAAATCATATATGTGTGGAATATATATTAACTGGGTAATGCCATTAAAATTTGGTGAAGTTGTTCAGACTTATGTATTAAAAAAAAATAATTCTATTTCGATACTTCAAAGTTTCCCTACTGTTTTTATAGATAGAATTTTTTCACTGGGTAGTACACTTGTAGTTTTTTTGATTTTACCATTTTTACCTTTTAGGTTCCATCCATATCTTCGTTGGGGATTAGTAGTAATGATAGCTGTATTTTTCTTTCTTATGCTTTTTATACTGATGCGGGAAAAAAGCAAAGGAAAAATTCTAAAAACTGTTGACTCTCTTTTGTTTTTTTTACCGAACACTACAATAGGGAAAATTAATTCAATTGTTTCCACCTTTGTAGATGGTTTAGCTGTGATAGAAAAACAATATGAAAATCTGCCTACAATAATTTTAATTTCATTTTCGATACTTATTGCTGAAGGTTTAGCTGTGTTTTATTTAGCAAAATCTATGTCTTTTGATATTCCTTTTTTAATCGCTGTAGTTGGCATAATAATGTACAATCTATTTTATATTTTGCCTACTCCACCAGGTAGTCTGGGAACTGCTGAATGGTATTTAAGTATAATATTCATATTCGGATTTTCTCTTTCTAAAGAATTGCTTCCCGGAATAATTCTATTTCATCACATAGTTACAGGGCTTATTATTGTATTAATTGGTACTTATGCTACTGTATCTTCTGGTTTGAAATTTATGCTATTTACAGATATAAATACGTTTAAAAACGATAGTTTGGTGGAAAAAGGCAAACCATAAGGGAAAAATTATGAAAAAAATATATAAAGATATAATTGCAGTATTGCTTTTAGCTATTATACCTTTGGTATTTTTGTCAAATCTGTTTTTACCCAATACAATGGTTGGTGGTGGCGATTTATTAATTCAAGGATATCCTTTTAAATATGCGTCAGTTGAGATGTTGAAAGAAGGAAAAATGCCTTTATGGCTACCATATATTAATAGTGGAGTGCCATTATTAGTGGGTGGCCAAGTAGATCCAGTAATCTATCCACCAAATTTAATTTTTAATTTGTTGAAAGTTCCAGCACATTTGCAAACCAATTATAATTTTATCCTACATATATTTTTAGCAGGGTTTTTTATGTATCTTTTAATGATGCAAATAATATCTGATAGATTTGCTGCATTCTTTTCAGCTGTAGCATTTATGTTTACAGGGCATATAATTACCTTAATAAATGCAGGTCATGTTTTAAATATTTGTGCTATGGTTTGGACTCCATTTCTGTTTTTTTGTTTGGAAAGAGGAATTGTTAAAAAGCAATACATATATTTTTTAATAGGAGGTGTTGGATTTGGATTTCAAATGTTAACGGGTGGTATGCAGTATATATATTATATAATGTTGGCATTATCTGTTTATTTTATATATCGTATGTTTTTATTGTGGAAACAGGAAAAAAATACAAAACAAATAGCAAAATTTACTTTATTATTTATTATATTTGTAATTATAGGGTGTGCATTAAGTGCAGTGCAATTTATTCCATTTTATGAGTATTATACACAATCTCATAGAGTTGGTACGGGTTATGAATTCGCAAGTTCATTTTCAACGCCACCTGAAGAATTGCTTTCATATATTATTCCAGGATTATTCGGTCTAAAAGATCAAACATATTGGGGAAGAAATGGTTGGGAGACTTCTCGTTTTCCAGTTCAGCACTCAGATTATATTGGAATTTCAACCTTGATTTTGGCTATTTTATCAATTCTATTTGTTAAAGACTATAAAATCCATATAAGATTTTTTATTACTCTTGCTATAGCAAGCTTAATTTTAGCTTGTGGAGGGTTTACACCACTTTACAAATTAGTGTATTATTTGCCACTTTTTGGTTCTTTTAGAAACTCAAGAAGGTTTCTTATATTGTTCAGTTTTTCAGCTTCATTGCTTGCGGGGTTGAGTTTGTCTGGATTATTTGAATTTGTAAAATCCAAATTTGAAAAAAAACTATCTAAAAGTAAAAAAAATATAATAGAAGAGACAAATATTAATAGATTAAAACAATTAAAAACAGGTCTTTTTGTAACAGTGGGAATTGTATTATTTGTTGGTGTCATAAGTTATGCAAATCTCGATAATTTTGTAGAATTTATAAAATCTAAAATTCCAGGGGGTATTTTAGATAAACAATTAAGAGACGAGATTGCATTGAAAAGTTTTAAATTTACAATTGTAATGATTGGTTTGAGCGCTACGCTAATTTTTTTATTATTAAAAAAAATTAAATCTAACTTTGCAAAAATTTTATTTTCCTGCTTAATAATTTTTGATCTTTGGTCTTTGAATTCCAGTTTTGTCAATACATCTGATCCACGCAAACTAATAAATAAAGATTATGTTATAGATTTTTTACAACACGACAAAGATGTATTTAGAATATTTGCAATAGATAGAAATTCTGGTTATATGAGCAATCATTGGATGTTTCATAAAATTCAAAGTATTACAGGGTACCATGGAGTTCCACTTAAATGTCCTACTGAATTATTAAGTGAACTTGGAACTAATAGTTTTTTATTATGGGATATGTTAAATGTTAAATATATTTTGGCTTCAAATAAATTAGATCATCCATTGTTAAAATTAGAACAAGACGGGAATATTAAAATATATCGTTATATAAATTCATGGCCACGTGCGTATATGGTAAACAATATTAAAGTCATAAAAGATAAAAGTTCTATATTTGCTGAGATGAAAAGTGGAAATTTTAATCCAAGGACACAGGTGATACTTGAAGAAGAGCCAAAGGAATTTGTTGCTAATTCTAATCAGTCAACATCACAAGTTTATATAACTAAGTATGAGGCAAATGAGATAGAATTGAAAGCGAATATAAAAAATGATGGATATATGGTTTTAAGTGAAGTTTATTTTCCTGGATGGAAAGCTTATGTTGATGAAAAAGAAACAAAAATATACAAAGCAAATTATGCACTTCGCAGTATAGCTCTTAAATCTGGAGAACATATAATTAAATTTAAATATGAACCATTTTCAGTTAAAATAGGAATGTATATCTCTGTAATAACAAGTATAATTATTATATTAATTATAGGAATAATACTAATATGGGAAAAAACAAGCAGAAACATAAAATAATTCAAAAACAATCCAATGTTGAAAACATAGCAGACAATAGTTTGTTTGTTAAAAATACAAAATGGATAATGACTATTATTCTTTTAATAAGTCTTTTTTTGAGAACCTGGAATTTAAGAAATACACCTTGTTGGTATGGTGATGAATTTATATATTTTACAGGTGCTTGGGAGTTAATTAATGGTTCTCTTAGGATAGGCGCTCTAAAATGGAGTTTTTTTTCATATTTTCTTCCTAACCCGCCACTTTGGTATATTATAACTGGGCTATTATTGAAGATTTTTACTTATGATATTTTAATAGCACGTTTATGGACTGCAATTTTAGGAGTTATTGCTACATTATTTATATATTTTACAGGAAAAGAATTAATTAGCAAGCGAGCAGGAATATGGGCATCTTTTATTTTTGCAATTTATCCACTTGCGGTAATTCATAATAGATGGAGTTTTATACATAACCAGGCAATGCTATTGATATTTACTTGTTTCTACTTTTGCATTAAATTTTATAATACTCGTAGAAATCATTGGCTTAATTTAGCCATTTTATCTGCTGGATTAGCATCAATTACCTGCTATTGGATTATTGGAATATTTTTATTTTTGTATGTATTTGTTTTTATAACTGACAGGAAAAAAATTGTAAAAACTATAGCTTTAAGTATTGTTCCAATAGTATTACTTTTGATAGCTATGTTTATTAAGGATGGAGATAGACTTTTTTATGAGATAAAACGAATTATATCAGAGACTAATAGAGGCACTGCACAAAAAACAATTTTTGATACGATTAAATATATATTTAATAATTACGTAAATTTTTTTAAAATAGACTATATGATTTTTTTAGGAGGAATAGGAATATTTTTTATCCAAAAACGGTTTTATAAATATGTATCACTTATTTTCTTTTTCTTTCTCTCAATTGAAATATTTAGACAAAGATCTAATATACCTGTTTTTTTCTATCCGGCAATAGGGCTTGTACCAATACTTCCTATAGGTGTAGCTGCACTTTTTGATAGGGCAAGTCAAATTATAGAAAAACTATTACTTAAGGCAAACAAGCAAAAAATTTTAAAATGGACAACCGCAATTTTTTCCCTTATTTTAGTTTTAGTTTTTAGTCCTATGGTGAAGGAAAGTTTTACAGGTGTTATTACTTCAAAGCTGAAAACCAAAATTGATTATTGGGCTAATGAATCTGTTGAAAATACAGAAGCTACGGCAAAATTTATAAATGAAAAAATTGGCAAAGATGATTTTGTGATTGCAAGTGGAGAGTTGCGATGGCTTTTAAAATGTAAAACTACGCTATTAACTCAGGTTAGTGCGAAAGAAGGAGTTCCATATGATCCTGATGTTATAATAGAAGATAAAGACTTCTTTTTTGACTGTTCACATACAAATGCAAAATTTTTTGTTCTGGATAATATTGAGAGACGTTGGACGATGTGGCAGGGAGGATGTATGGAAGTTGTATATAAAATGGAAAAAGAAAATTGGGTCCCAATTAAACAAATAGGAGAATATATAGTATATGCTAATCCCAAATTAAATCCTGATATTGCAAATACAAATAGGCAATATGGAGGCGTTTCAATCATTAATAATCCTGATGCGTATGCGAAAATTGCAGAACAATATTTTAATAAAGGAGATTTTAATATGGCTGCTTATGAAATGGAAAAAGCAGCAAGATTAAGACCAAATGATCCTCAGATGTATTATAATTTAGGAGCCATATACTATAATAAAAAAGAATTTAGTAAAGTTCGTACGAATTGGGAGATTGTTTTAAAACTTGATCCAAACAATATTCAGGCAAAACAAGGTCTTGAGTCACTAAAAAATCATTGATTTAGGTTGATTGATTTGATAGAATTTACATTAATATATTAATATAACGAAGAAATCAAAAATACCAGGAGGTGTACGAATATGGGGAAAAAAGGAATTTCAGTTATTATTGTAATGGGGTTGTTATATGCAGTTAATATAAATGCACAAGCTACAGCAGAAAAAAAGTCAGTTCCAGCTGCATCTAAAACTACTGCTAAAATTGTGCCGGTAAAAAAAGTTATAGTGGATGATTTTGAAACAAAAGAAATTACAGGTTGGAATCAAAGAACAATGGAGTGGAAAGATGGAGCAATAGAAGAGACAATTGGTGATGTAGTTAAACTTTCTTTGGTTACTGATAAAAAACTAATAAAAGATGGCAAGCAAAGCTTGAAATTTGAATATGCTCCTGTAATTGTTACAGATACAAAATTTGCACGGTTGACAAAACGTCTTGAAGGAAAAGAAATGGGTAAAAATGATACCATTTCATTTTATGTTAATGTAGAAAGTGGATCTGCATCTGTAACTATTGAGCTTTTTGATTCAACAACATGGAAGAAATGGGGAATAACAGAACCAATCACTCTTAACAAGAAAGGCTGGAATAAAGTAACTGTCCAGCAGAATAAATTTCCAGTACAAGATGGATGGGAAAAAATAAATATTATACAGCTCATATTAAAAGGTAAAGTTGTTGCTTATTTTGATGATATTGAATTTGTAAAATCCGGAAAGTGACGTATGTCAAAAAATACACCAGCTTAATTGTTTTTTTTGTATCACTTTTTGTATATCTGAGAACTCTTTGTCCTACTGTTTATGTTGGTGATAGTGGGGAGTTAACCACAGCGGCTTTAAAACTTGGAATTGCTCATCCTCCTGGATATCCTGTATATTGTTTCTTATCCAATTTATTTTCAATAATTCCATTTGGAACACCTGCATTTAAAATAAATTTTGCAACAGCAGTATTTTCTTGTTGTGCAGCTATAGTGATATATCTATTAATAGTAGAATGTTTGTGTTTTTTAACAAAGAGTTTTCAAATAGGACATATTTTTGCAGGATTATCTGGCGCATTATGTTTTTCATTTTCAAAAGAATTATGGAGTCAAAGTTGCGCAAGTGAAGTCTATTCACTTAACATACTTTTTTTTGTCTCTACAATTTACCTTTTGATAAAAGGGTATATAGAGGTTTTATCAAAAAATCCTATCAGAGCTAAAAAATATCTATATATTTTTGGGCTTGTCTATGGTGTTAGTCTTGCTCATCACCATACTATGATACTTTTTATACCTGTATATCTCGGATTTATTTTTTTAAATTCTAAATTTCGTCCCATAAATAGACGATTAAATTTTTATATTAAATTGGTTGCATTTTTAATGTTAGGTTTATGTTTTTATACTTATTTGCCTATTCGTTCTATTGCAAACCCTGCAATAGACTGGGGAAATCCAGAAAATATTTCTAAAATGATAAATCATATTGTACGCAGGCAATATGGGGATCTTACAGGAAATATTCGTACATTTGAATTATTTTTTCTTCAATGCTGGGTTTATATCAAGTTTTTATCTTACCAATGGTTATTGGTATTTCTGATATTTCCAATACTTGGGTCTATATTCCTTTTAAAAACAGAAAAAACAATATTAAAATTTTTAATTATGCTTTATTTGTTTTCCTCTTTAGGGTTTATATTTTTACTGAATTTTAATTTGGATAATTTTTCGCTTGATCAGGTTTCGCCATTTCTTATTCCATCTTATGCAATAATAAATATATTATTTGGAATTGGGATTGGCATACTTGCACTTAAGATAAGAGGTGTCAAAAACTACGTATATCTTTTCTCTGTATTATTTTTGCCTGCAATACCTGGTTTTGCAAATTATTTTGAATGTGATAAAAGCAGAAATTTTATAGCGTATGATTATGCAAACACTACACTGTCTTTTTTGCAAAAAGGTGATGTTGCATTTGTAGAAGGAGATAATATGCTTTTTCCATTATCGTATGTATATAATTGTGAAAATGAAAAAAATGGAGCAAAAATTTATGATGAAACAGGAAATGTTTTTTTAAATCCATACGGTTCTGATTATGCGGATTTGCCAGGTTTCTTGCATGATAAAAGGAAAGATGAAGTACAGGTAAAGTTTTTTAAAGAACGTGAATATATTTATTTTACACTTGGAACAAATTTTGCAAATAAACGTGAATTAAAAACCTATCCTGCTGGTTTGTTATTTAAAGCTTTTTTATCCGGGGATTTTGCTGTACAAAACTTACTCCAGAAAACATATTTAATCAGGGGAATTGGGGACAAAAATATCTATAGAGATTATATGAGTAGGGATTTATTTGCATATTATTTTTATTTTATGGCAGAAACTTATTTTGCCAGGCAGGATTTGCCTGAAACATACGAATATTTTGAGAAATCAAGTGAAATTGGTTTTGATAATGAGCCACTTCATACAAATATAGGCAATTTTTTTGAAAGAAGAAATATGTTGGATGATGCAGTAAAATATTATCAGAAAGCGAGTCAAATTGCTTCACATTTAGCGTCTGTGCATAATAATCTTGGATATATTTATGATAAAAAACAAGATTATGATAAAGCAATAGCAGAATATGAAACAGCAATAAAAATATATGAATCTGCTGATTCATATAACAGTCTGGCTGTATTATATGGGAAAAAAGGTCTTATGGAACTTGCTCTTAGAACTTGTGAAAAAGCAGTTAAAGTTGACCCTGTAAATTTAAAAGCCTTAAATAATTTAGGAGTTATATATGCAAATACGAGAAATTACAAAATGGCAGCTATTGTCTGGCAGAAAGCATTATCAATTGAGCCAAATTATACAAGCGCACAACTAAATTTACAAAAAATCCTACCAGCATTGCAATAATTGCGTGTTTTGTCATGCTGAATTTATTTCAACATCTCCTTTACGATTTTATTATTGGTTGTCTGATTATTGTTCTTAATTTCTCAGGAGCACATTTTCTTGGGTCAGAAAGATAAATTTCATGATGTTTTCCATACAGTGAATATCCATTTTCAAGTACAAATTTGTGCATATTTTTAATAGTAGATTCTTCATTTTCATAAGGTCCGATATATAAAATTTGCGCACATTTACCTTCTTCAAGTTTTTCGAATCTTACTTTGGGAAATCCATTAAAACCACTTTTCCTTTTTACATAATCAATTGCTTTTATAGCGTTTTCTTTCTTTATGAAGTCAGGTTGTATTATCATTATTGTCCATTTCCATTCATCTTTAGTATTTGGGTTGAAACTATTCATATCTTCCATCCACCAGAGTCCTTCTAAAGGCATTACCTTGTAATCTATATTTTTTTCTTTCTTAATTGTGAATTTTAGGTTGTAGGATATACTATATAACGTTCCTACTGCTTCTTTAAATGATGGCACTTTGTTAGGATTGCCTTTGCCATCAATCATTAAATAATTCATTGGTGGAATATCAATTATTCCAATTTTATCTGCTGAGGCATCATATAAATATTTCAGCTTTTTTTTATAATCATACTTTTCCATTTTTATCCTCCTTGCATAATATCCCGTCTATTATTTTACATAAAAATCTATTAAAATATAATAAAAATAATAGAGTATTGCAAGTCTTTAATAAAAAAATAATTTTATTGATTCTGTCTTTCTTTTAGTATAAAATGCAGTTGTATTTGTTGAAATGAATTTGTTTCCTTTTTGGGTTGTGTGACTGACTCAAATTTTAAAAATAATTAGTATTCCATAATAATGCCACAAATTTTTGTGTATTCTGATAAATATTGTTGTGATATTGGAAAACATGTTTTTCCTGTAGAGAAATATCATCTTTTAAAAGAAAAATTAATAGCAGAAAAATACGCAAAAGAATCTGATTTTGTTGAGCCAAAACCTGTAAATTATGAAGAATTATTACTTGTGCATTCAAAAGAATATTTAAATGATTTTTTAAATCTTAAATGGACGCATAAAACAATGACTTCTGAATTGCCTTTAACTTTGGAAATAGCTGAGCTATTTAAGTTGTCTGTAGGTGGAACAATTCTTGCGAGTGATATCGTTTTAAAACATAAAATTGGATTTCATATAGGTGGAGGTTGGCATCATTCTTTTCCTGATTATGCAGAAGGATTCTGTTATATTCACGATGTAGCAATTGCAATTAAAAAACTATTAAGAGATAAAAAAGTTAAACGTATTGCCACAATGGATTGTGATTTACATCAGGGAAATGGCACAGCATATATTTTTAGTAATATAGCAGAAGTTTTTACTTTTTCCATTCATCAGGAAAATTTATATCCTGTTAAGCAAAAAAGTAATTTAGATATAGGTTTAGATGATTATACAGGCGATAAAATTTATCTTGAAAAATTAGAAGGAGCAGTTGATAAAATATTTAGTGAATTCAAGCCGGAATTTATATTTTATATTGCCGGAGCTGATCCTTATGAAAATGACCAGCTTGGACTTTTGAAACTTACAATTGAAGGTTTAAAAAAACGAGATGAAATTATTTTAAAAAAGTGCTGGAAAGAAAAAATTCCTGTAGTTGTAACTTTAGCAGGAGGATATGCTATAAACACTAATGATACAGTAACTATTCATTACAATACAGCTTTAACATCAATTGAATTATTGAATTTACAAAATTAATAATATAAAAGGAGATGAATGTGATGAAAAAATTTGGATTTGGAGTTATTGGTGTGGGTGGAATAGGTCCATTTCATATAAAAGGTATATTGGATAATTCCGATAAAGCCAAATTAATAGCAGTTTCAGATATGAAAGAAGAAATGGCGAAAAAAATTGCACTTGAAAATAATATTGATTATTATACAGATTATAAAGAGATGTTAAAACGTTCTGATATAGATGTAGTGTGTGTAGCAACACCTACAGGGACACACGGGACAATAGCTATTGATTGTGCTAATGCTGGCAAGCATGTTTTGGTGGAAAAACCTCTGGATATTACTTTGGAAAAATGTGATGCTGTTATTGCTGCTTGCAGGAAACAAAAAGTAAAATTAGGTGTGATATTTCAGTCACGTACATATACTGATTCTATAAAAATAAAATCTGAACTGGAAAATGGGAGACTTGGGAAACTAATAATTGGAGATATATGTATGAAATGGTTGAGAACACAATCATATTATGATAGTGGTAAATGGCGTGGTACATGGGAAATGGATGGTGGTGGATGTTTAATGAATCAAGCTATTCATTACATAGATTTGCTTCAGTGGTTTATGGGGTCTGTAGATACAGTAACAGCACAAACTGCAACAATGCTTAGAAAAATTGAAGTAGAAGATGTAGGTATGGCGTTGATTAAATTTAAAAATGGAGCATTTGGAATTATAGAAGCTTCAACTGCTGTTTATCCAGGAACAGGAAATCCTGGGAGAATTGAAATTCATGGTGAAAATGGAACTATAATTTATGAAAATGGAATGATTACACACTGGGACATAGAAGGCGAAGAAAAAAAAGATAGCAAAATTGAACGTAAAGATGAGGGGTTTGCGGATCCGTTGTCTATTCCAAGCCAAGGGCACAAGGTACAGATAGCAGATATGTGTGATGCAATAGAAAATAACAGAGAACCTTTAGTTACAGGTGAAGAAGCAAGGAAATCAGTAGAAATTATACTTGCAATATATAAATCAAGCAAATTAGGTATGACTGTAAAACTTCCACTATGAAAATATTTGGAGTTATTCCAGCAAGGTTTGCTTCAGAAAGATTTCCGGGAAAAATGTTAGCTGATATTTGTGGTAAGCCAATGATTCAGCATGTATATGAACGTTCTAAAAAAACTAAACTTTTGAATGATATTTTTGTTGCAACTGATGCTAAACAGATTTACAATGTTGTAAAGAGTTTTGGCGGAAATGTTGTAATGACAAGTAAGAGACACAAAAGCGGTACTGACAGAATAGCAGAAGCTGTGAAAAATTTAGATGTAGATATAGTTGCAAATATCCCGGGAGATGAACCATTAATTATGTCAGAGATGATAGATAAAGCAATTTCTCCTATGATTAAAGATATGTCCATAGTAATGTCTACATTAGCAAATGTAGTAGAAAAAAAGAGTGAATTATTAAATCCCAATACTGCTAAAATTGTTTTGGATAAAAATAATTTCGCATTATACTTTTCACGATTACCTATACCATATTTAAGAGATGCTCCTAAAGACCCATTGCGAGAATTTACCTATGCACCAGTTCGTCTGAGGCGGACGGTACGGGGTTTCACTTTTTATAAACATATAGGTGTGTATGTGTATACGAAAAAATTTTTACTTGCGTTTACAAAAATGAAACAATCTTCTTTGGAAATTGCAGAGAAACTTGAACAGTTAAGAGTGCTTGAAAATGGATATAAAATAAAAGTTGTTAAAACTAAGTATAAATCTATTCCTGTTGATATTTTAGAAGATTTAGAAAGAGTTAAACGACTAATTATAGGAGGATACCGTGGCTAAATATATTTTTGTTACAGGTGGTGTTTTATCTTCACTTGGTAAAGGGATAGCTTCTTCTTCTATAGGTTGCCTTCTTGAAAGCAGGGGGTTTAAAGTAACACTTTTAAAATTTGATCCATATATTAATGTTGACCCGGGAACTATGAGCCCATATCAGCATGGTGAAGTATATGTTACAGAAGATGGTGCTGAAACAGATTTGGATTTAGGACATTATGAAAGATTTACCAATGCTGAAATGACTAAGGATAATAATGTTACAACTGGCCAGATTTACTATTCTGTGATTTCAAAAGAAAGACGTGGCGATTATTTAGGGAAAACAATACAGGTGATACCACATATAACAAATGAAATAAAAGAGCGTTTATTCAAAGTTACTTCTTCAGGAAATGTAGATATTGCTATTGTTGAAATAGGTGGAACAGTTGGCGATATAGAAAGTTTGCCATTTTTAGAAGCAATACGGCAGTTTAGAAAAGATGCTGGCAAGGAAAATGTAATTTATGTGCATCTTACTTATGTGCCTTATATAAAAGCAGCTGCAGAACTTAAAACAAAACCTACACAGCATAGTGTTTCATCTTTACGCGCTATAGGAATTCAGCCTGATATTCTAATATGCAGGACAGAGAAAGCTTTGACAAAAGATTTGAAAACTAAAATCGCGTTGTTTTGTAATGTAGATGATGAAGCAGTTATACAGGCTTTAGATGTAACCTCAGTTTATGAAGTTCCGTTAGCGTTGAGAGATGAAGGTTTAGATATAATAATGATAAAACTTTTAAATCTTAAATATGGCAAACAAAATCTTGGTGAATGGGAAAAAATAATCGATAAAATTAAATCGCCATCTGCTACAGTTAATATTGCTGTTGTTGGTAAATATATTGAACTTCAGGATGCTTATAAAAGTATAAATGAAGCTTTTGCTCATGCAGGAATAGCAAATGATGTGAAAGTTAAATTAAAATGGACAGATGCAGATATAATTTTGAAGGAAGGTGCTGAATCGCATCTTAAAAACATAGATGGTATTTTGATTCCCGGTGGTTTTGGAAACAGGGGAATAGAAGGAAAAATTTCAGCAATAAAATTTGCACGTGAAAATAAAGTGCCTTTGTTTGGAATATGTTTAGGTATGCAGTGTGCAGTTATAGAATTTGCAAGAAATGTATGTGGTTTAAAAGATGCAAATAGCACGGAATTTGAGGAGAATACAGCACATCCTGTTATAGCTTTTTTACCTGAACAAAAAGATATTTCAAATAAAGGTGGAACAATGAGGTTGGGAAGTTATCCTTGTAAATTGAAAAAAGATTCGTTGGCATATAAGGCTTATGGAAAAGAGATAATATGTGAGCGTCACAGACACAGATATGAAGTTAATAATGAATACAAAAGAAAATTAGAGGCTTTTGGATTGAAAATTACAGGAGTCTGGCCTGAAAAAGATTTAGCTGAAATAGTGGAATTATCAGATCACCCATGGTTTCTTGGATGTCAGTTTCATCCAGAATTCAAATCTAAGCCAACTGCTCCAAGTCCTTTATTTAAGGCTTTTGTGAAAGCTTCTAAAGAACGCAGTGAACATAATAAGATAGATGCTCCGGCATTAGTTTTTGCACAAAATTCACCAAAGGATAAATGAAAGAAATTAATATTGGAAAAATTGAAATCGGTGATAGAAGTCCATTAGTTCTTATTGCAGGTCCTTGTGTTATAGAAAATGAAAAGCAGACGTTAGCAATTGCAAATGAGATAAAAAAGATTGTATATAAATTAAAAATACCATTTATCTTCAAAGCATCTTATATAAAAAGCAATAGAACTGCTGTTGAGAATTACGAAGGGCCTGGAATAAAAAAAGGTCTTAAAATTCTGGCAAAAGTAAAAAAAGAATTTGATATTCCTGTTTTATCAGATGTGCATTGTAAGGAAGAGGTAGCAGAAGCTGCACAAGTTTTAGATGTTATACAAATTCCTGCATATCTTTCTCAACAAACAAATCTTACATTAGCTATTGCAAAAACTGGTAGAGTTGTTAATGTAAAAAAAGGTCAATTTTTATCACCATGGGATATTGCCAAAATTGTTAAAAAAATTGAAAGCACAGGAAACAATAAAATCCTGATAACAGAACGTGGCACGGTTTTTGGATATAATAATTTAGTTGTAGATATGCGTTCATTTGCAATTATGAAAAACACCGGGTATCCTGTTATTTTTGATGTTACACATGCAATAAGATTACCTGGTATCACAAGTTCTAATATGACTGGTGGTCAGCCGGAATTAATTTATCCTCTTGCAAGAGCCGGTGTTGCAGCTGGTTGTAATGCTATTTTTATAGAAACACATCCAAAACCTCAAAAAGCTCTATGCGATGCTTCAAGTATGTTACCACTGAATAAGCTTTACCCGCTTTTAAAACAATTAAGAGATATTCACAACTATTTGAAAACGTCCTGAGTTTCTCAATTAGTGTGGTTTTTTATATTGTAGGGCAAATCTTCAGGTTTGCATTATTTAGCTTTTTTATACAAATCCCCATGGTTTCTTGTTGAATAATTCATTGCATTTTAAAATGAGCTTTTGATGGATAATATCCTGGCTATAA
>JBBTED010000071.1:0-4762 GCA_038042445.1 Candidatus Firestoneibacteriota bacterium | reverse complement strand
AACAGTCTCTCCGTTAATTTTGCAATGGTATACTTGTCCTTTTCTTTCGCAGATGATGAGTCCAGCATTCTGTAGTTCCTTAAAATGATGAGAAATTGTAGAACGCGAAAGTTTTATACAGCTACACATTTTAGTAAATGCTTTCTCAATACTACAGCAAGATGATTCTTTCATTGGAAAAGTTACTTCACCATTTGTTTTTTTTGAAGACTGTTCGTATATCGTCATAAATATTTTAAGTCGTTGCTCATTTGATAGAGCTTTGAATATCTTCGTATAGTTCGATAGTTCCATAACAATAAAAATATATCATTTTTTGAAATTTTCGTCAAGCTTTTAATTTTAAAAAAATAATTCAATAAAACAAAATACTATGCTATGATATTATCATAAATAATTATTTGTGAGTGGGTTAGGTAAAGAAATATATAAACTATATGAAGGAGGGCGAATGGAAAAATCTATAGTGCAGAATTTGGAAGATATGATGGAGTTTCCTAAGGCGGGGATTTTCAGTAAGGTTTTGGTGAGAACAGATATTTCAAATCATACACTTATGTGTTTGGCAAAAGGTACTGAAATGTCTGAACATACTTCAACTCGTGAGGCGGCAGTTACAGTTTTAAAAGGGAAGGGTGTTTTTACGTTGTATGGTAAAAAGATTAAAATGAAACCGGGTGTATTTATTTTTATGCCAAAAAATGCACCACATTCTTTGAGTGCTGATGAAAATTTAGCAATCCTTTTAAGTCTTTCAGGAAAATAATAGAGTTTTATAAGAACCATATATGAATGAACCGATTTATAAAATAGCATTTCTGGTAGATAAAAATGAGCTACAACTTTTGAATGAAGCTTGTATTTATGGTGCTGATGTTGATAAGAACATTAATAAAGCTATTAAAGAAGGAGATAAATATCGTATTGAATTCTTGCATGATGATCTTGATGACCTTGTCGGTTATATTGCTAATTGTACTAATCATGAAAAATATAAAAGCAAACAGGATAAATGGAATAATTTGTGTGATAAGATTGAGCATCTATTAGGACTTTCAGAGAATATTTGGAAACAGAAGAGTCCTGCTATTGTAATACCGAAACAATCCTGTAATCTAAAGTACTATATTTTTGATGTTTGGATTGAAAAACGTTGCGGATATGACATTAAGAAAAAGGTGTTGCGTAAAATTCAAATACCTGAAACTAAAAGTTTGTATAATTTCGCTAAAGTTATTACGCAAGCGTTCGGTTTTTATTTTGACCACTGTTTCGGCTTTTATAACAATTTTAAAAAATATCATGATTCAGATAAGATGTACGAATTATTTACCGATATAGGAGAAGACCCTTCTCCGGGAGCTAAAGGTGTTAAAAATACTAAAATCAAACAAGCATTTAAAAAAGTTGGCGAACAGATGCTTTTTCTTTTTGATTACGGCGATGGCTGGAATTTTATAGTGGAATTGAAAGAGATAAAGAATGCGGAAAAGTGGGATTTAAAACCTGTGATACTGGAGAGTATTGGCAAATCGCCTATGCAATATCCTCCCTGCAAGGACTAATCTTCCCTCACGGGATTTCGCTTTGCATCTACAAAATATATAAAAAAAAGAGGAAATTCCATATTGTTATTCAGTTGAGTTTTAGTCAGAAAACTGGTATAAAGAGTTGTTTTATGGAAATTGTAAAAGATAAAATAGAATTGAAAAACTTAAAAGAAATGGCTGCCAATGGCTTTGGCAATTTTGTTAAGGCTGTTGTTGATGTTGAAAATGAAATTATGGCAGTTGATGCTGAGCTTCATTCTGATGAAGAGGCTGTGCTTTTAGAAAATGGTTCAGACCAGAAAAATCTCTGGGGTATTAATTTATATCCTGAACTTGAAGGAGATGCTTTTATTGAATTTGATTCAATGATTAATCTTCGGCCTTTTCAAAGTAACCGTAGTAGGGGAGTGGAAGACCCCAAAATTAGAGAAAAGATAAAATTTATAGTTGATAAATTGGTAAAAAAATGAATTATCAACATAAAGATTTGGCAAATGGTAGATGGTTTGAACTTTCGTTCCCAACTCAAATGGCAAATATTGGAAGTGAAGTTATTCGGGCAATTAGCTGGAAAAGCAAGAATAATCCTGAGTATGTGAGGCAGGCTTTTGAACGTGGTTTAGAACTTTTATATTTGACTATTTCTGATCAAAAAAATAAAAAACGTCTTAGAGAACTAACACGTCTTTATGAAATTTTAGTTGACTACTTTGCTTTTGATAATGAATATAAATCAAGCGACCAATTATGGCAAAAATATTTTTTTGCTTTTAATTATTTGGCGCGTTTAGAACACTAATAAAATTATGGTTTGGTGGAAAAAGACAAACCATAGTGAAAAAAATAGGAGAAAACTATGAATATAGGAATATTTACAGATGATTATTTGCCATCTGTAGACGGTGCTGTAACGTCTATAATTACATTTGCAAAAGAATTTAAGAAGCTTGGTCACACTGTTTATATAATTGCTCCGGAATATCCGAATTATACTGATGAGGAAAAAAATATAATACGGTTGAAATCAATTCCTGCGCCATTTCCACCTAAGTATAGATGGTGCTTATCATGGCTGGTTAATTTAGAAGAAAAACTAAAAGGTATAGATTTGGATATAATTCATATTCAGTCACCATTTCCTGTTGGTTTTCTTGGCATAAAAGAGGCAAGAAAGAGGAAAATTCCTATAGTTAATACGTATCATACTTTGTATCCTGCGTATATTCTTTCATATATGACCTTTTTGCCAAAATGGGCTGGAAAAATTGTAGAAAAATATAGCGCTTGGGCTTGTAATAAATCGGATTTAATAATTTCACCTTCACCACAAATGAAAGATGCATTGGTGGAATATGGTGTAACAGCTAAAATTGAAGTATTACCTACAGGAATTGATTTAGAAAAATTGCTTGTTAAATCAGACGCTGATGATTTTAAGAAAAAATATAAAATTGGTTCAGATGAAAGAATATTACTTTTTATGGGTAGACTTGGTAGAGAAAAGAATGTGGAGTTTTTAATAAAAGCATTGCCAAAAATTATAGAAAAAGTTCCAAATGTAAGACTGGTTATATCAGGTGAAGGAGTTGCAAAAGATGAAATTCTAAATACTGCAAAGAGTTTAGGTGTAATAGATAAAGTCCTTCTGCTTGGGTTTTTGTCGCATAATGATTGGATTAATGCTTATGGAGCAGCAGAGCTTTTTACTTTTGCATCTCTTACAGAAACTCAAGGTTTGGTTTTGCTTGAGGCAATGGCTTTAAATACACCTGTAGTTGCTGTTGGTGCAATGGGTGTGCTTGATGTAATGAAAAATGAAAGAGGCGGACTGCTTTCTAAAGTGGATACTAATGATTTTGCAGATAAAGTTGTAAAAATACTTACAGATAAAGAACTTTACCAGAGAAAACTAAAAGAAGCTAAAGAGCTTGCACTTGAAATGTCTTCAAAAACTATGTCAGATAAATTATTAGCACTCTACGAAGGTTTACTCAAAAAGTAAACAGTATAAATTTTGGAAAAAAATAGTATTTGAAAAAGTACTTGGAATTGCTATAATTTAAGTATGCGGGAGTAACTCAGTTGGTAGAGTGTCAGCCTTCCAAGCTGATTCAAGCATTTTGCTGTTCTCTTTGTTTCTCAACTAATTCTTTATATTACAAAGTTTTTGTAAATTTACCTATTTTCACATTTAGTCAGATTTAGCCTGTTTTAGTCACATTTATGACACAAAAATGACACAAAATTTAAAGGATGAATATTCCTTGCCAATACCATTAGTTTGAGTTAAAATTTATAAAAAGGGAGAAAAATAATGCCAAATTTAATACCACAAGAAAGAATAGAAAGTAAAATATTACTATTAAGAGGATTAAAAGTAATGTTAGATAGAGATCTTGCGGAATTATATGAAGTAGAAACTAAAGTTTTAAATCAAGCAGTTAAGAGGAACGCAGAGCGTTTTCCTGGTGATTTTATGTTTCAATTAACATGGGAAGAAGCACAGTCTTTAAGGTCACAATTTGTGACCTTAAACGGTGTAAAAGATTCTTCAAAAAGAGGCAAACATATTAAATATCTTCCATATGTTTTTACAGAGCATGGAGTTCTTATGCTTTCAAGTGTTTTAAATAGTGATAGGGCAATTCAGGTAAACATACAAATAATGAGGACTTTTACTAAGTTAAGACAAATATTGGCTACGCATGAAGATATAAAGAAAAAATTAGAAGGGCATGACAAACAATTTAGTGTTATTTTTTTAGAGATAAATAAAATCAATAGGTTATTAGCACCATCAGATACCAAGTTGTTATCTCCAGCAAAACCATTTTCAAATAAAAAAGCACTTAGAGATATTATTAGTGCTTGTGAAAAACACATTTATTGGATAGATAAGTATTTTTCAAAAGTAGGATTAGATTTGCTTTCGGATTCACTTAATACTAATAAAGTAAAGAACATTAGGATATTGATGTTATCTGAAAAGATTGATAAAAAATTTAATGCTTTGTTTGAAGATTTAAAAGAAGAACTCAAAGGAAAAGATGTTAAATGTGAATTGAAAGTTATAACAGATAATAAGTTAAAAGCACAAATTCACGACAGATGGATTGTTTCAGAAAATCTATGCTACAATATACCTTCTACTGATACTATTGCAAGAGGACAATATAGCGAAGTAAAAGAAACAACAAATAAACCCCCATTTG
>JBBTED010000070.1:0-26299 GCA_038042445.1 Candidatus Firestoneibacteriota bacterium | reverse complement strand
TGCTCATAAATGAGCGACTACAAATTTTAAAATAGATGTAATTAAAGAAATAAAGGAATATTGTTAAAAACTTTTCACAGTACCAATTAGAAAACAAGGAGGAATAAATGTCAAAAATAACAATTATTTTTACTATGATTTTTCTGGTAGTAAGTAGCTTTGTGAATGGAGAAGCTAAAAATGAAATCAAAATTACAGATGATTTTACTAATCTTGGATGGAGTTCATATAAAAATAGTTGTGAGGTAAGTGAAGTTTATGATTTAGAGAAGAGAAATAAAGTTTTAAAAGTTAAATCAACAAGAGGAAAAGCAGAAGTATTTCTTAATTTTGATTCTCCATTACAGATTAACGGACAGTATAAAATTTCATTTTGGATGAAAGGTATGCCAGAGAATAAAAGTGCAACCTTAATATTTGGTATAAATGTTTGGAAAGAAGGCAAATGGATAGAGATGTTTTCCACACGTAGTTTTGAGGCAAACAGTAACAAATGGAGGCACTGTATTCTTAGTTTTGACAATGATTTTGGGCTTGGTGATAATGAGCATACAATTGGGCAAATCAAGCTTAATTTAGGGATTTCGTTAGAGTCTGATGAAAACATTGTAGAAGTGTTGCTTTCTGATTTGACAATTGTAGAACCCGGAAAAATAGAAACAGACTTAACGAAAAAAGGGATACAAAATTTCATAATAGATGTAAAAACCAAAGACAAGGAAAAAGCTTTTAATTTGAAGCCGCTACTTATATATCAAGGACTAAATAATGGTGATTATCGTACTTTATATAAAGGCAATAAAACAAAACTTGTAGTGGAAGAGAAAAGAAGTAATGCTATTGGTTTTGGAGATCTGCTTTCTTTACCTTTATCTGATTACATAAATAATACTAATTTTTTAAGTGAATTTGTTGATGTTTTAGTTATTTCTTCACCTACTTTTCCTATTTCTTTCCCTTTGGGAAAAATCAAAGAATTAATTGCAGATGGTAAAAATGTATTAATTGTGGGAAAAAATGACGATGCAATTTCTTCCATATTGCCAGTTAAAATTTTGGAGGATGCTGATTCTACAAAAGTTACACGTCACAAACTAATAATTAAAGAAAAAAGCCATCCTATTTTTTCTAAAATATCTTTAAGTGATATAACAATAGGTAGGTATTTAAAAATAGAACCACTTGCTGGCACGAAGGTGTTAGCAGTATGGGATGACAATTCACCTGCTATAGTGGAAGGGAATTATGAAAAAGGAAAGATAATATATTTCGGTTTTGGTTTTGGGCAGTCAATTACAAACAGTAGAATGTTCTATGATGAGCTTTATTTACGAACTATTTATTATTTGGCAGAGCGTGTAGAGGTAATTTCACAATTACCTCAATTGCAAGAGATGTTATTTCTACATAAAGAAATAGATGAGCTTAAGGAAGTTATATCAGTTTTTCAAGATAATAAAGAAGCGAGTAACTATGCGATTGTTTCAAATAAATTAGATATTATTTTTGAAAATTGGAAATCATTAGCAAAAGAATTTTTTGTTGCTTCTTATATAACTGTTGAAAAGAAAAAAAATGATATAAAAGAAAATTTATCTAAATTACGTATAGAACTTAAACAATTGACAGGAGAGAATTATTATTTAGGAGCGAGCAAAGATAATTTTGGTAGATTAGGATGGTGTATAGAGGACGGATTTTTAGTTCATACTACTAATCAAAACTTAGAAGTTACAAATGGAATCCATGGAAAATATACAATGAAATTTTTTAGGGATGAGACTGAGAAAATTATTTTGCCAAAAATCTGGAAATTCAAAACTGATCCTTCTACTGAGGGGAAAGATAAAGGATATTTTTCTTTAAACTATGATACAAGGAAATGGGAAGACATAAGAGTTACTGCTCCTTTTCAGGTGAAAACTGATCCATATATAGGAATAGTCTGGTATAAAACTGAAATATTTATACCTTCAGAATGGAAAGGAAAAAAAATAAATTTTGTAGCAAAGAAAATAGATGATTTAGATAATACTTATATTAATGGAAAATTAATAGGAAAAACTACTCAGGAAACCAAAAATTACTGGGAAGCTCCTCGTTGCTATTTTATTCCAACAGAAATATTAAATTATGGTGCTATGAATACTGTTGTTGTTGAAGTGGAAAATCTTAGGGGGGATGGTGGAATATATGAAGTTCCTGAAATTCAAGTGGCAAAAGAACAAAGTGATGTCATTTCCGTTACTGTAGAAGATATTAACTGGGTAAAAAAAGAATACCTGATAAAAAATGAAAACAGTAATAATAGCTATTCTATGATTCAATCACTACTTTTTCCCGGCATTCTCTATAAAATTAATGATGACAATATAAGATTTGGTATTAGTGGCGTAAAATTCCTTACTTATTTGAATAAAGATAAAAAGGAAATAACCATTAATTTGCAAGAAGAATCTATAGCATATGACCAAAGTCGTGATGGTAATCTTTCTGAAAATTGGATGCTGTTTTTTTATGCTGTTGCAGGGGAGAAAGAAAAACCTATTCTTATTGTTTGGGAGAAAAATCCACAAAGAATTGAAGTTACTAAAATAGGAGAAATTGTTCAATCCCTTACATTGCACAGAGCTGGTGGTGTAGGTGAATTAGTAGTAAGTTATCCTTTTGGTATAAAAGCTTTAGATGGAGCAATAACTGCTAATTGGAGTAAAAATTTTCCAGAAGAAATTATTCAAAAATGCAGAGTTTTATCTCGTTTAAGTATAAATTATCCAATAAATTGCGATGAAATTTATGCAATTGATGAAAATAGAAATAAAGTTAAAATTGTCAATAGATTTTCTTACCATCAAATTAGTGATGAATGGAAAACCACGCCTTTAAAAGCAGTTTTTGCTTCACCGCAAGTTAGTTATGCCAAGCAAATAGGTATTTTGGTTACAAGTGATGAAAATTGGGAAGATTTTGATTTGCCTACAAAATATGGACCTCTATTAGGGCTAAAAAATAAAAATACAATTACCTATGAAATGGAAATTCCATTAGCAGAAAATGTAATTTATCCAAATATTGCAGGAGAAGAAAAATTGATTTCATTGATTAATCAACATTTTATGGAAGGTGTGAAATGGACTGCTGGAGGACAAGTTCCCTATTCAGCATATACTCATAAGTCCAATTTTTATGATAAAGAAAATAATTTTAGTAATATGTATTCTTGGGTAACAACAGGGTTACCTAATGCTTTAACTGGCAAAGAATTTTTGGATAAACAATCAGAAGCAAAATTTTATGAGCGTATTAGTTATAGACTTCAAAAAACTTTAGAATTATATCAACATCAGGCAGTAGTTCATTACAGAGAAGAACCATTTTCTTCTTTAAGATACATAATTACATTTAATTCAGTTTACCAAAATAATTCGTTTTATAATGAAAGAATTGGTTCATCTATTATTTATGGAGATGCTGATGAGTCTTCTATGCTTATTCCACTTATTGCTTATTACTATGCTCTTTACTATGGAGAATGGAATTTTGTAAAAACTAATTGGCCATACTTAAAAGAAGTAGCTAAATTGATGTTTATTTCAGATGATTGGGCATATTTAGCTACAGGGTGTCGTGAATTTGGTAGGGGAGCCCATATGGATATGTTAAACTGTGAATATTCAGGAATGAGGGTGTATGCCAAATTGGCAAAAGCAATAGGTGATGAAATAGAATACAGAGAAGCTCTTTATAGAGCAATTCGCAGAGCCATACCAACTTTGACAAGATTATGGTTTATTGATTATGTCAAAAAAAATTATGATATATATGGAGAAGATATAGCTTTAATTAAAGGATATGCAGAAGAAGATGGAATAAAATATACTGGAAAAATTTTAAGTGAAGATCCTTTTTTTAATAAGGATATTGCTTTATTCAACACTTCTAAGAGTACAGATAGGGAACTGATCCTACTTTATAAATTATATGCTGGAGATAAAATAAAAGAATATATGAAAAATATATTTATTCCTTCAGGTAAAACTTTGAATAAGCCATTTACTTATGAAGGAATTCGAACTTTAACATTATTTGGTGAACTAAGAAGAGAAGATTCAATTAAATATATAAATGAATATACTCCAGTTTATCTTACTAAGCCTGCCAGTAAAGATTGGCCAGGAATGAATCAAACAGCAACAGTAGGAGATGTGATATTCAGCAGACATCCTGAAGTTTTTTTGATTGATTGGATGCCAGCTAAATTAGTAGATTCTCTGTATGCATCTGATGTATTAACGTTAAATTTTAGTAATAACAGCAAAAAGATTTTTAAAATTCTATTGTATTCTAAAAAAATACCAATAAGTGTTGTTATTAATGAAAATAAGATGAAAGAAAGAAATGATTGGAAATTTGATAAAGAAACTGGATATTTTGAAATATGGATAAAAGATAATGAGAGAGACAAAAAAATAGAAGTAAAATTTTCTGAAGAAATAGATTCTATTCATCCTTATCTTCGTTATTTAAATTATAATTAATCATTCAGATATTCTAAAAAGCTATGGAAAATGTAAAAATGAAATTTGCAGTAGGTTATCAATTGCCGGAAGAAGATGAAGAACCTTTTGTTGAAATAGTCAGGGATTTTCAGCAAAATATAGCGGAGGTTTATTTCCCTTGGCTGAATATGTCTTCTGGTCGTTCTCCTATGACAATGCGAGATGGTGTTTATGATTGGGAAGGTCAACAAAAATTAGAGAAAGATTTAATAGCATTCAAAAAAATGGGAATAAAATTAGATTTGCTTTTAAATGCGAATTGCTATGGGAAAGATAGTTTGTCAAAAAATTTTGAAAATATGATATGTTCCATTGTTGCACATTTAAAAGATTTGGTTGGATTAGACATAGTTACAACTACTTCACTTATGGTAGCTCGCACAGTAAAAAATAATTTTCCGGATATTGATGTTCGTGCATCAATAAATATGAGAATCGGCACAATAAAGGCTATGGAATATATTGCAAATCTTTTTGATAGTTTTAATATACAGCGGGAGTATAACCGGGATTTTCAAAGGATAGTGGAAATGAAAGAATTGGCAGATAAACATAATAAAAAATTATATCTCTTGGCAAATAGCGGATGCTTGAATTTTTGTTCTGGACAAATTTTTCATGATAATCTTGTAGCCCATGAATCGGAAATAGGATGCACTCAAAATATTGAAGGTTGGAATCCCTGTGTGTGCTGGAATTATTATTCAAGAAAGGAAAATTGGCCAACATTTTTGCAAAATTCATGGATTAGGCCTGAAGATTTATATAATTATGAACCGTATTTTTCTACAGTAAAGCTTGCAACAAGAATGCATGCAAATCCTAGAAAAGTTATTCAAGCTTATGCAGGAAAAAAATTTAATGGTAATTTAATTGATTTGTTTGAACCAGGTCATTCTCTATTATTAATACCCCATATAATTGATAATTCAAAGTTTCCAAAAGATTGGTTTGAAAAAATAAGCACTTGTGATAAAAATTGTCATAAATGCAGTTACTGTACCAAAGTTTTAAACCATGTTCTTGTAAAAATTGCATCCTGATTCAAATCCGTAGAGACTCATCTATGTGGTTTCTGCACATTTTTTAGGGATAAGAGGATATATGTATCTCCCAGTTACAATTTTTTAGGATTTAATTTAATATACAATACTAAAGATTACATTCTGATTTCGCTATACCCAGATTCCTATTAAAATATAGACAAATTGATTTTGGTGTAATACAATCATATTATGATAATGACACCGCGACAGAGAGTGTTTACAGCTTTACATAAAGGAAAAACTGATAAAGTTCCATTTACAGTATATGAAAAAATGATTTCTCAATGTACTGTTGAAAGAGAATTGAGAAATCGTGGGCTTTGTATTGTAAAAAGAGTCCAGTCATATAAAACACATACTCCAAATGTGCAAGTTAAGTCTTCCCATTCTACAACTCTACAGGGACATCAGTTGGTAAAAACAATTTATACTACGCCTTTTGGAGATTTGACAACATTGACTGAAGCTACTGATGATACTACTTGGAGGCATGAGTTGATGTATAAAACTCCAGCTGATTACAAAGCTATTTTATTTTTAATTCAAGATACAATTGTTGAGCCAAATTATGATGAAGTGGCAAGAGTAGTAACTGATTTGGGAGAAGATTTTGTAGTTCGTGACAATTTTCCACTTGAGCCATTGCAAAATCTTATTTCATCTAATTATATGAAGATGGAAGATTTTTGTATTGAATGGATGGAGCACCGTGATGAAATACTTAAACTTTATGATGCATTTGTTGAATTAGCACGAAAAATATATCCTGTTGTTGCAAATGGACCTCTTGAATTTGCCAATTACGGTGGTAATGTTGTGCCACAAATTATTGGAGTAGAAAATTTTGAAAAATATTATGTTCCAAATTATAATGAAGCTGCAGAAATTTTGCATAAAAAAGGGAAATTAATTGGGACACATCTGGATGCAGATAATACTCTTATTATGTCTGCTGTGGCTAAAACAAAGTTAGATTATATTGAAGCGTATGACCCGTCTATGAGTCCATCTGTAAAAGATGTACGTAGAATTTGGCCAGACAAAGTATTGTGGATTAATTGGCAAAGTGGGTATCAATTAAAACCTCCTAAAGAAATACAAAAGATTACTGTTGATTTGATAGAAGATGCTAAACCTTTAGAAGGATTTATTATTGGAATTACTGAAGATATACCAAAAGATAGATTGCACCAAAACCTTACAGCTATTATAGATGGAATTGATACTGTTGTTTGTTGATTTATATTGACTGCTAGAAAATGTATAGGTTATAATACCATTTAAACTTCATAATATGAAAAAATGTTTAGTTACTGGTGTTGCTGGGTTTATTGGTTCTCATTTGGCGGAAAAGTTAATATCTTGTGGTTATGATGTTATAGGGATAGATAATTTTACAGATTATTATTCGCGTTTTATTAAAGAAAGAAATTTAAATAAATTATTGAAACACAGTAATTTTAAGTTTATAAAGGCTAATCTATTGACTTTTAAATTAAATGCTAACATTAAAAGTGTTGATTATGTGTTTCATTTAGCTGCTCAACCTGGTGTCATGGCAAGTTGGGGTGCAAATTTTAAAACCTATACTGAAAACAATGTTTTAGTGACTCAGATTTTACTGGAACAGTTTAAATCAAGTAAAAAACTGAAAAAATTTGTATATGCTTCTTCGTCATCTGTATATGGCGATGTCCAGAGATTACCTGCAAAAGAAGACAGTACTCTTGCACCAGTTTCACCTTATGGTGTAACAAAACTTGCAGGGGAACATTTATGTTATCTTTATTGGAGAAATTTTAATTTGCCTGTTATATCTTTGCGTTATTTTAGTGTATATGGTCCAAGGCAAAGACCTGATATGGCAATATATAAATTTGCAAAGGCAATTTTGACTGGTGATACTGTTAAAATATATGGTAATGGTGCTCAAACAAGGGATTTTACCTATGTTTCTGATGTTGTTAATGCAACAGTGAGTGCAAGTGGAAGTAAAGTGAATGGAGAAGTATTTAATGTTGGTGGTGGTGTCCGAATAAGTGTCAAAAATCTTATTAAAAAAATTGAAAAAATGTGCAATAAAAAAGCAAAAATTGAATATATACAATTTTGTAAGGGGGATGTGAAAGACACATTGGCTGATATATCAAAGGCAAAGAGACATTTAGATTATTTACCAAAGTTTTCTTTAGATCAAGGTTTAGAAAATGAGATAAACTGGCTTAAGGAGGCTATTATATGAATATTGCTGTAATAGGTGCAGGATATGTTGGCCTTGTTACTGCAGCTTGCTTTGCGAAGCTTGGAAGCAAAGTGTTTTGTATTGATAATGATAGAGATAAGATACAAAAGTTAAACAAAGGCATAATACCAATTTTTGAACCAGGACTTGAGGAATTAGTAAAACAAAACAAAAAATCAGGCAGGATTAAGTTTACTACGTCAATTAAAGATGGAATTAAAGACACTGATGTGGTTTTTATATGTGTTGGCACTCCTCCAACTGGAGATGGCGACTCAGATTTATCAGCAGTTGAAAATGTTGCACGAGTTATTGCCCGTGAAATGCGGGGTTATAAGTTAATTGTTGGAAAAAGCACTGTGCCTGTTAATACAGGAGAGTGGATAAAGCATACAGTTAAACTTTACAATAATGCAAATATTGAGTTTGATGTTGCATCAAATCCGGAATTTTTGCGTGAAGGAACTGCAATATATGATTTTTTAAATCCAGATAGAATAGTTATTGGTGTAGAATCAGAAAAAGCGAAAAAGTTGCTTTTAGAGCTTTATAAACCCTTAGATGCTCCTAAACTTGTAACTAATATTGCTACTGCTGAATTGATAAAACATGCAGCTAATTCTTTTCTTGCAACAAAAATTTCCTTTATAAATGCACTTTCTGTTATATGTGAAAAAGTTGGTGCAGATGTGAAACAAATTGCCAATGGAATGGGTTATGATAAAAGAATAGGAAGAGCGTTTCTTGATGCTGGTCCTGGATTTGGTGGAGCATGTTTTCCGAAAGATGTTTCTGCATTTATAAAAATAGCAGAAAAATTAGAATATGATTTTAGTTTGCTTAAAGATACTGCGAAGATTAATTTGGAACAAAGGAATTTTATTGTAAAAAAAATACAGGATGCTTTGTGGATAGCGAAAGGAAAGGTTATTGGTGTTTTAGGTCTTTCATTTAAGCCAAATACTGATGACACAAGAGGTTCTCCAGCAATAGAAATTGCAAAGAAATTATTTGATCTTGGAGCTCATATAAAGGCGTATGACCCAAAAGCTATGGAAAAAGCAAAAATAGATGCTCCAAAATTTCAGTATTGCAAAAATCCGTATGAAGTTGCTAAAGATAGCCATGCTTTAGTTGTTCTTACTGATTGGGATGAGTTTAAAAAATTGGATTTGAAAAAGATAAAGAAGCTTTTAAAAACACCGATATTAATTGATGCCAGAAATATATATGAACCTAAACTTATGAATGAGATTGGATTTATATATAAAAGTGTAGGCAGGAGTTAGAAATATGAAAAGAGCAGTAGTAGCAGGGGGAGCAGGATTTATAGGTTCACATCTTTGTGAGTATTTGTTATCAAAAGATATATCTGTTGTATGTATTGATAATTTACTAACAGGTAAGATAGAAAATATTGAACATCTAATAAAAAAGAGCAAACATTTTAAATTTGTTGAGCATGATATTTCCGAACCAATAAAAATAACTGGCAAGATTGATTATATTTTAGATTTTGCATCACCTGCAAGCCCAGTTGATTATCTTAAGTTTCCGATTGAGACACTTAAAGTTGGTTCAATTGGTGTATATAATACTTTAAATCTTACAAAAGACAAAAATGCAGTTTTTATAATTGCATCAACATCTGAAGTGTATGGAGATCCATTAGTTCATCCTCAGAATGAAGCATATTGGGGAAATGTAAACCCAATTGGTATAAGGTCAGTCTATGATGAAGCAAAACGGTTTGCAGAGGCAATTACAATGGCATACTATAGAGTATATAAATTAGATACCAAGATAGTTCGGATATTTAATACATTCGGTCCAAAGATGCAATTACAAGATGGAAGAGTTGTTCCAAATTTTATATATCAGGCATTAAAAGGAGAAAGTATTACAGTTTATGGAAATGGGACACAGACAAGAAGTTTTTGTTATGTTTCCGATTTAGTTGATGGAATTTATAAATTGTTGATTTCAAATTCACATGAGCCTGTAAATTTGGGCAATCCAACTGAAATGACGATATTGGAATTTGCAAAAGCGATTAAAAAATTAACAAACAGCAAAAGTGAAATTGTATTTAAGGATTTACCACAAGATGACCCAAAACAGAGAAAACCTGATATAAGTCGGGCAAAAAAAATGCTAGGGTGGCAGCCTCAAATTACATTAGAAGAAGGACTAAAATACACAATAAGCTGGTTTCAAGAGAAACTAAAAACGAAAAACGCAAATCTTTAGTGGACACGTAAATACGTGTCATTCCTGCTTACTACATGCGGGAATGAGAGAGGAGTGAATATGATTACAGAAAAAGAAGCAATTGATATATTTGTAAAATGTGGTGCGCTTTTAAATGGCCATTTCAAACTTACTTCAGGATTACATAGTCCTGTTTATTTTGAAAAGTTTCAGGTTTTACAGCATCCACGTTATACTACTTTGTTTTGTGATGAAATTGCAGAAAAGTTTAGTGATAAGCAGGTAGATGTTGTTATAGGTCCGGCAACAGGTGGTATAATGTTATCTTATGCTGTTGCACGTTCTTTAAGTAATATTTCTGGAAGAGAAATAAGGAATATTTTTACCGAGAGGCATGAAGGAAAAATGGCATTAAGAAGAGGTTTTAAAATACAAAAGAGAGAAAAAGTTTTAATAGTTGAGGATGTTTTGACAACTGGTGGTTCGGTTCGTGAAGTTATTGATGCTATTAAAGATTTTGACCCGGAAATTGTAGGTATTGGATTACTTGTTGATAGAAGTAAAGATACAATTGATTTTGGAATACCAAAATTTGCATTAGCAAATATTAAGGCAGAAACTTATGTTTCAGAAAAATGTCCCCTATGTAAAAAAAATATTCCAATTTCAAAACCAGGGAGCAGATAATGATTAGTATGACAGGATATGGGAGAGCACAGGTTCGTGAGGATAACATTCAAGTTGTTGTAGAAAGCAAATCTATAAACCATAAATTTTTAGAAATAGCAGTAAAAATTCCTTCAAAATTTATTTCGTATGAGTCCAAAATAAAGAAATTGGTGCAGGATAAAATTACACGAGGTAGAGTGGAAATATTTTTGAATTCAGCAGAAAATAGAAAAGATTCCGATGTTATTGTAAATAACAAATTAGCATATAAATACCTTGAAGCATTTAAAAGTTTACAAAAACAATTGAATATTCATGGTGAAATTACACTTGATATGTTTCTAAACATTCCAGAGGTATTACTGTCTGTAGAAAGAAAATATAATATAGAGTCATATTGGAAAATTGTTAAACATACTGTAGAAGAATCACTTCTTAAGCTTATTGATATGAAAAAAAAAGAAGGCGCAGTTCTTTATCAGGATATTTCAAAAAGAATTGAATCGATTAGAAAACTTGTGAATAATATATCACTAAAAGCACCTGATATAATCAATGGACATAAAAAAAGATTAGAAGCGAAAGTAAAAGAAATTTTAAAGACAGGTGATACATCTGTTAAAAGTGAAATTATGAATTTGATACAACGATATGATTTTACAGAAGAACTTGTACGACTCAATGCACATCTAAAATATTTCAGGCAAACAATAGATAAAGAAAAGATTATTGGTAAGAAATTGGATTTCATTTTACAGGAAATTAATAGAGAAGCAAATACAATTGCTTCTAAAGTGAATAATTTAGAAATATCCCAATATGTTGTTACTATTAAAACAGAGTTAGAAAAAGTACGTGAGCAGGTTCAAAACATTGAATAGATTGACAAAGCATAGAAAAGGTTTAGTAATTGTTGTATCAGCACCCTCAGGGGCAGGCAAGACAACTCTTGTCCAAGAGTTACTTAAAACTGATAAAAATTTAATACGTTCAATATCTGTAACTACTCGTTCAAAAAGAAGTGATGAAGTTAGTGGTAAAGATTACTGTTTTGTATCAGAATTGTGTTTTAAAAGAAAAATATTAAAAAATGAATTGTTGGAATGGGCAAAGGTTCATAGGGATTTTTATGGTACTCCTAAAAGGTTTGTTGAAAAACACATTAAAAATGGTAAAGATGTAATTCTTACAATTGATGTTCAGGGTGCAAAATCTATTAGAAAAGTTTATCCTGACGCCATATTGATATTTGTTATTCCACCATCATTTAATGAATTAAAAAAACGTTTAAGAAAAAGGTGTGCAAATACTAAAGAAGATATAATATTAAGATTAAAAACGGCAGTGACTGAATATAAGAATTTGACAAAATACAATTATTTAGTTATAAATGATAAAATTGTTGATGCTGTCCAAAAAATGCAGTCAATAATTATTGCAGAGAGATGCAGGGTGCTAATATCCCTTGATCCCCTTTAATAAAGGGGAATAGGGAATTTGAAAGTGGAGGTATAAATGAATTATATGTATTTAGAAAAATTGTTGGACAAAATTGAGAATAAATATAAAATGGTGATTATTGCTTCGAAAAGAGCTCGTCAGTTAAATACTGGAAGCCAAAAAAAAATGGAATCTCCATATAGAAAAACTATAAATATAGCACTTGAAGAAATTTTGGCTGGAAAAATTAAATATACAGATCCATCTGCGAAAGAAGTAAAATAATTCAGTAATTATGCTATATGTAAATGTAGCATTACCTTTACCTATAGATAGACTTTTTACGTATGCTGTCCCCGATGATCAAACATTAAAAATTAAAATTGGTCAGTCTGTTGTTGTTCCATTTGGAAAACGTGAATATATTGGGTATATCATAGATTTTCCTGTTTTGCTTAATCCTCGAATTACCAGTATAAAAAATATTAAGACTATTTTGCCTGACGTTTTTATTGTGAATAAAAATCTATTTGATTTGACAAAATGGATGTCTGAATATTATTTTTGTTCGTGGGGTGAAGCAATAAAATCTGCAATATTACTAAAAAAAATTCCAAGTAAATTTGCACCAGATATTGAAAAGAATGAATTTAAAAAAGAAAAATTAGTTGATGAGGAGGGATTTTTATTAACTAAAGAACAGGAAACAGCATTTTCTGAAATATGTAAATTTACAAAAGAAAGTAAATTTGAAACATTACTTCTTTTTGGAGTTACAGGTAGTGGAAAAACAGAAGTTTATTTAAGGGCAATAAAAGAGACATTAAAATTAGGTAAAGAGGCTATAGTTTTAATTCCAGAAATAGCTTTAACTCCGCAGACAGTTGAACGGTTTTTGCATAGATTTCCTGATGATTTGGCAATTTTACATAGCCATCTTTCTATAAAAGAAAGAGCAATGGAATTACATAAAATACAAACAGGAAGAGCAAAAATAATTATTGGGGCAAGATCAGCAATTTTTGCTCCTGTTAGAAATTTAGGGTTGATAATTATTGATGAAGAACATGAAACTTCATATAAACAGGAAGATGATCCACGATATCATGCCAGAGAAGTAGCAATAATGCGTGCGAAATTATCAAATGCAGTTGTTGTGCTAGGAACTGCTACTCCTGCATTGGAGTCCTATTATCATACATCAAATGAGAAATATAAATTGTTGAAGCTTTCACAGAGGATTTATGGCAGAGCTATGCCTGAAGTTAAAATAGTTGATATGAAACTTGAAAAAAGGGTTAATAATAGCAGAATATTTTCAAATGCTCTTGTCACGAGTGTAGAAGAAAAGATGTCTAAAGGTGAGCAGATAATTTTATTTCTTAATCGGAGAGGCTATGCTACATTTTTGATATGCTCAGAATGTGGAAGTTCGTTTAAATGCCCCAGATGCAGTGTTTCTTTGATATATCATAGTACTAAAAAAAATATTATATGCCACTATTGTGGTTATCAAAAGAATGTTCCTGATATTTGTCCAAAATGTAATGGTCATAATATAAAACATTTTGGATTTGGCACAGAAAGAATAGAGGCTGAAATCAAAACGCTTTTTCCTAATGCAAAAGTTGGAAGAATGGATGCTGATACTACAGGCACAAAGAAATCACATGAAAGAATATTAACTGCTTTTAAAAATAAAGAAATAGATATTTTAGTTGGCACACAAATGATTACAAAAGGTCTTGATTTTCCAAATGTTACTCTTGTGGGCGTTGTATCTGCTGATACAATGCTAAATTTGCCTGATTTCAGGTCTGCAGAACGAACTTTCAATCTGATTACACAGGTTGCAGGTAGGGCAGGTAGAGGAGAAAAACCAGGTGAAGTCCTTGTTCAAACGTATAATCCTGAGCATTATAGTATAGTGAATGCAAAAACACACAATTATGTAGGTTTTTATAATTATGAACTTGAAGTCCGCAGAGAACTTTTTTATCCACCATTTTCGCATCTTATAAATATTGTTGGAAGAGGAAGCGATGGTAAAAAAGTGGAAGAAGTAATGCTTGATTTGGCAAAAAATTTAAGAGATGAAATCAATCAGTTAAAATCTAAAATAATTGTTTTAGGTCCAGCTCCAGCTCCAATAGAGATAGTGAGAAGAAAATATAGGTGGCAATTGTTAATTAAAACTGAAAAAGTTGAAATATTGAATTCTATTTTGCATAAATGTATAGGAAAATCATCAAAAGGTTCTGTAATAATTACAGTAGATATTGATCCAGTGACAGTATTATAATTTGGGCTTGACAGTATGTAATTTTGTTATGTATAATTTTACTAATTAATACAAGACACATTGTTTTTTCGCTATATAAGATAAGGGAGAAGTACTAAAAGGAGGTATTTAAAAGTGCAGAAGAAAAAATGGCTTGAATGGATAGGTATAGGAATAGGTGTTTTGATTGTAATGTATGCAATGATTTATTTTGAATTGCGTCATCGTGCTAAATCAGAATGTAAACGTGGTGAGAAATATTACGAATATTTTTTACATCCTGAAAATAAAAAAACAGAATTAGATGAGAAAAAAGCAAAAGGTAAAATTGATGAAAATGAATATAAACGACTTATGGAGCAAGATGACTATAAACAGGCAGTAATGGAAGGTTGGCAGGTTGTTGGTGATTTTTATTATCAGCCACCAACAAAGTGGTTTTATCTGTCTGAAAAACGTACCTTTGAAACAGCGAATGAAAGATATGACAAAAAAGATAATTTTCATGCTTTAATTGGGTATAGAGGTATATTAGAATCATTTAATGAACGCCATAATGGGACAATAGTGAAAAATGTTGAAACAAAAAAAATGATTGAAGATAGAATAGTTGAACTCGAAAAAACTTTATATAAATAAAGACACTATTAGAACAGATAGGTTTTACAATTTACTACCAGCTATACTTTTAATTTTTAAATTGTTGCATAAAAAGCCAAAATCATTTCTTATTGATTTTTCGTATCAATACCATATAATATAGCTGAGAATGAAAAAAACTTTAGCAATATTTTTAACAATAGTAATTATTAGTTTTACAATTTTTGGTGTGTCGAGATCAGGAGTATTAATCCGACAATTTAAAAATCCAGTAGAAAAAACATTATCAGAGCTTTTAAATCGTGAAATAAAAATAGGTCATTTAGAAGGCGGAATCTTTTTTAGCATTTCTTTGTGTGATGTTTCAGTGGCAAAATTCAAGAAATTAGAAGAAGGCAAGCTTTTTACAGTTAAAAAAATAAAGATAACATATAATTTAATTGATGCAATAAAGGGTTTTACAAATAAAAGCGATCTTCTTTCAAAGTCAAGTATTCTTTCTGCAATACGAAAAATTCAGTTAATCAATCCTAGTTTTTTCTTGGACCCAAATACATTTGCAGTGGCTAAAAGGAATGGTGTGACTATGCCTGAAGGGGATTCGCTTAGTCGAATGACCAAAGGGAATAGCGTAACTACAAATGTGCAATTGCAAGACAAATCACAAACTGCCGCAGTTTTTCAGATAGAAAATCTTCCATTGCCAAAATATTTATTAATTTCAGGGGGGCAGATTTTGTTTCACGATCCAGAGAAAAAATTTATAAGTACGATAAAAAATATATATGGGAAAGTAAAAATAAAAGATTATAAAAATGTTTCGTTTGAGGTAATCGGTAAAACTTTTGAAGCCAAAAGAAGCAATGTGAATATTAATGGAGATATAAATTTAAAAGATTTTAAGCACAAGATAAAGTTTAATCTTAATTCTGCTGATTTTGCACATTATGGGAATTATATAATCAAACAATTTCCAGAGAACAATATTTTGAAAATTCAAAAATGTGCATTGTATGATGGAAAAGCATCACTAAATTTTATTTTCGAAAACAATAAGATTTTGTCTGGGGATTTAAAAATTAAAGATGTGAGTGCAAAAATCAATAATATTGCAGAACCATTTCAAAAAGTTTCATTTGTTGCTTTATTTCAAAATAATGAACTTGAGATTACAGATTCATCAATTTTCTGGAAAAATACTTTATTAACTGCAAAAGGTAAAATTAATAATCCATTTGAAGCTCCTGAATTTAATATACGAATAAGCCTGAATTTGCCAAATCTTTCAGAATTTAAAGAGTTTTTGCCAGAATCCGTAAAGGATGTCACAGGAAATGGTTTAATGAATATATTGGTTAAAACCGAAAATAGCGGAGTTGTTGCTTCTGGTCATTTTAATATGCGGCAGATTAATGTATCTTCAATTGAAGCCCAAAATGTAAACATAATATTTAAATATGATGTTGCTTCATTGAAACTATTGAATATCGATGGTGTATTTTTAGGTAGTAATTTTGAAGGAAAAGGTGCCATTACTTTGTCAAATAATTCTATTGATTTGTCTGGTTTGTTTACTGATGTAAATCTTGGGAAAATCACTAAGGGAAAAATATTTGGTAATGGAAATCTATCTTTTGTATTAGCAGGGGATTTTTTAAATCCAACTTTATCAGGAAAGATGAATATGACTGACTTTGATATTGAATACAGTAAATTTGTGCCAATTGATGGTTGGGGGACATTAAAGAAAGAATTGACTGGTAAATTTAAATATGGGAACAAAAAATTGCATTTAGATTTTGCTTCTGCTGGACAAAAATTACAATTCAATTCAGATATAGAATTAGAGGATTCAAAAACTGTTATAGATGTACATTTTACGCAGAAATCAGGTGGTGATATAATTTTTGAGAGTCAATATGAAAAAGAAGTTTTGCCGCAGATTAATGGAAAATTACAGATACGAAATTTATTATTAAAAAGTGGTAGTATTAGCAGCAAATTAAATTTATCAGGTATTTTGAGCGGTGCAATAAATAATCCAAGATTCGAAGCTCAAATGTATTCTAAAGCATTTAGATTTGGTGATATATCCAATGTTCCTTTTCAAGCACATATTTTGTTTGTAGATAATTATTTAACACTTAAGGATATTTCACTGAATAATCAATATTTTTTTGAAGGGGAAATTGATTTTGCACATAAACAATTTGCTGGTTTAAATTTCAAGGCGGTTAATGGTGATGTTAGACTATTTTATCCCATATTCGGAATAGATGAAAATAAAAAGTTTGGCGGTGTTATAAATGCAAACTTAAAAGGACAGGGTGGATTTGATAATCCTAATGGATATTGTAATTTTACGATTGATAAATTTAATTATGAAGGCATAGCAATTACTAAGATTGAATCAGCATTAACTTGTGCAAATGGAACATTAAACCTTAATAAATTTTTAGCTATTGGTTCTAAATCCGGAAAATTAGAATTATCTGGAAAGTTAACAAAATATTTATTACAAGATTCTACAGTTTTTAAATGCGAAGTAAATGGAAATCTTAGAAAACTTATCGCTGGGTCTGTTGCCCAAAGTAATATTTCATCAAGTTGTGAAGTAAAAGAAAATGTTATAAATGGCAGAATTTTCACAACAAATCTGACTTTAGATAAAAAAATAGTAGACAATATAAATATTGGATTTGAATTTGCAGATAATGAATTTAAACATTTGATTTTAGAAATAGGTAAAAGCATAGCATTTTCTGGCAATATTAAATTAGGGGATTCACCCAAAATAAATGGAAATTTGAATTTTAAAAACGCGATATTACATTCTGTTCCTGTATTGAACTTATATTCATTAAGTGGAGAAATTAATGGGAGTGTGAAAGTATTTGGAAATTTCCCAAAATTTAATGCATCAGGTGAACTTGTCCTAACAAACGGTAACTTTAAGACCTTTTTATATAAAAATATACTATTGGATTTTATATTTTACGATGGTCATATTTTTGATATTGAAAAATGCAGGATTACTCAGCAAAAAGGAGAAATTTATGTAAAAGGTAAAGCTGATCTTACACTTGATAGTTTAAATATGTCAGTTATACCGGCAAATGTTGAACTAAAAAATATATATCCTGAAATAAATGGAAGTATATCCGGGGATTTAAAATTTAAAGGTAATTTTGCTGAACCCAGTTTAAGCGGGTCAGTTTTTGTAAAAAAATTTATATTTAAAGATTTAATTTTTGATAGCATTGATGGGTATTGCGAGTTAAAGGGTAAAGATATTTTGGTTGATAATATAAAGATTAAAAAGGATAAAGGTGAAGCGAGGATTTTGTCAGCGTCATTTAAAAATAATACATTTGCTGGAGTATTTGATTTTAAAAAAATTAAAATATTAGGTGTTGAATTTGATGGTGGTTTAGGAATACGTGGGAAACTACAAGATAATCAAAATTATAAATTTACGGTTTCAACAAGTAATGCATTTAAAATCAATGAAAATTTGCTTAAAAATGTTACTTTAAAAGTTGAAAGAGTGCTTTCTGAATTAAATTTGATTGCACCAGAAGAAAATGCTAAATTTAGCATCAATGGTAAAATAAAATTTTTCCCTAAAGACGATTTCAAATCTTCGTTTCAAATTAAAAATGTTGAATGGGATGGATTTGTTTTTGATAAGGTATCTGCTAAAATAAATAGACAAGGGGATTATATTTATTTGATTGATTCTGTATTTGAAACTACAAATAAATATCAGTTGTATCTAAATGGTTATTTGCCTGTAGGGATAAAAGATAAAAAATCAGTTAAAGAAATGAATATTAAAATAGATGCAAAAAAAGCGGATATATCTATTCTTAAATTTACAGGTTGGTTTAATGACCTAAAAGGTCCAATGGATATAAAGTTGAATATTACAGGGACATCTGCTTATCCTGTTTTAAATGGTGAAATATTGATTTATGATGGTGCTAAAATTTATCCTGCTGCACTTGTAAGGGAAATAAATAGGTTTACAGCTAAGTTTGTTATTAAGGATAATCGTGCAAATATAGTTTATCTAAATGGCGATATAGCTAAAGGAAACTTTAGAGCAGAGGGTGAATTGATTTTGAATCAAATTATACCAGCTGAATTAAATTTAAGAGTTATTACAGATTCAAATGTAGGTATGCAATTTAACATTCCAGGGTTAATGGAGAATATAGACAATGACTATATGATATTTTCGGAAGAAAAAGGTGGGCTTAAAATTTTTGGTCCTGTAAGTAATCCTAAATTTTCAGGAATAGCCTATATTCATGATTCAAGATTTACTTATCCGCTTAAAATAGATGAAGAAAATAAAGATGATTATGCATTTCTTGAGGATATTTTTTGGGATATTACTACGATAGCCCAGAAGAATGTTTGGTACTATAATGTTTATAATGAAGTTAGTGTCCGAAAAGGAAATAAATTATTATTTTATGGACCTGGATATGATATAAATGTAAGTGGAAGAGTAGAAGCTGAACGTGGAACATTTACTTTTGCTCAGACACAATTTAATGTTATTGAAGGAGTCATTGTGATACCTGAGGCTAAAGAAGCTAAACCAGTTATGCATATACGAGCTGAAACTAAAGTTAAGGATATTAAAATCTTTATAATGGTTGGTGGTAAAGAGCAGGATTTTAGTGAGTTCGAAAAAGTAGAAGTTAAACTTTCATCTGAACCGCCTTTAACACAACAGCAGATAGCTTCTTATTTAGCAATAGGAGAAGATTGGACAACAAAATCTGATAAAGATATTAATCAGTATTTGCAAAGTGAATTGGCGTCTATGTTTATTAGACAGGGTATAAACATTGGGTTGCAAACTAGTGGAGTTGCCGGTGTTTTAAAGAAATACGGTGGTTTTGATACAATTAATGTCCGACCTGGTGCTTATAGGTCTGATTCAAGTGCTTCAACTACAAATATTAGTGGTAGTTTTAATCTTCTTGAAGGAACAGAGATTAATGTGGGTAAATATTTAACAGAAAGCTTGTATTTAGGATATAGTTTGATTTATCAGGGAACAGGATATATGGGTATAGATGATGCATGGAAACAGCAGATGAAGTTAGAGTTTAGTTTAACTGGAAGAGAACGTTTGAAATTTCGCTTAAGTAAAGATGAAATTTATGGTGGTTTTGAAGCATCCCTGTTTTTACATTGACACTTACATAATAGATAGTGTATATTATACTATTCACTCGCGTAGAGGCGGGTTTACCCGCCCAAAAATAGGGCAGGACAAGCCTGCTCCTACAGAAATTAAAGAAAGGATATTTTTAGATGAAAAAATTTATTGTAATTTTAGGGTTTTTAATATTTGGGGCTAATATTGTTTTTTGCCAGGAGAATAAGGTTATAAAAGATATAAAAATAGAAGGTAATAAAAACACTAAACAAGAAGTTATATTTACAAAGATGAATACAAAAGTTGGTTCATCTCTTGATTCTTATGTGTTACAAGATGATTTAAAGGCACTATACTCTTTAGGCCTTTTTTCCGATATAAATATTGAAAAAGAAGATGTTGATGGTGGTATATTATTAAAAATCATTGTTGTAGAATGGCCTATGGTAGGAGAGGTAAAATTTATAGGAAATAAAGAAATAAGTGATGGTGATATTAAAGACGAGGTTACTCTTGTTTCCGGGCAAATTTATAATCCAAAAGCATTAAAAGAAAGTGTTGATAAAGTAACAGTATTATACAGAAATAAAGGATATTATCTTGCTAAAGTTGATACAAAGCTTGATGGAGAAAATACTGATAAAGTGGATATATCTTTTACAATTAAAGAAGGCACTAAGATATTTGTTGAAAAAATAACTGTTCAAGGCATTGCTGTATTTACTGAAAAAAAGATAAAAAAAGAAATGGATACTGAAGAAAGAGGATTCTGGACATCTGGAGTTTTTAAAGAAGATGTATTTAAAAAAGATTTGGAAAAGATTATAGAGTTATATCGTAAAGAAGGATATGTTAATGCTAAAATTATTTCTGATAAAATTACACCTGATATACAAAAGAAAAGATTGTATATTGAAATGACAATTGAAGAGGGTGGACAATTTAAAGTAAATGATGTGAAAGTAGAAGTACAGAATACCTCAATATATTCAGTTGAGGATGTATTCCCACGTATATCATTGAAAAAAGATGATGTATTTGACAAAGAAAGGCTTGATAGGGATATAAATGATATTAGAATGTTATATGCTGAAAAAGGCTATATTTTTGCAGTAGTTTTTCCAAAGATAAATTTTGATGATTCCAAAGGTTTTGTTGATATTTCTGTTAGAGTTTCAGAGGGTGAAGTGGCTTATGTTGAACGAATAGATGTTGATGGAAATACTAAAACTAATGAAAATGTTATAAGGCGTGAATTAGTTCTTAAAGAGAGTGAGCCATTTGACAGTTCTAAAATGAAAAGAAGTCGTGAAAGACTTTACAATCTTGGGTTTTTTGAAGATGTATCTTATGATACGTTGCCTGGTGCAAAAGAAGGAAGACAAATAGTAGTTTTTAAAGTTAAAGAAAGACCAACAGCAATGGCACAAATTGGTGCAGGATATAGCAGTCTTGATGGTTTGACTGGTTATATACAAATTACTGAGAATAATCTTTTTGGAAATGGGCAAAGAATAAGCATTCTATGGGAATTTGGTGAAAAAAAGAGGAATTACGAATTAACTTTCTTTGAGCCATATTTATTTGGGACAGAGACTTCTTTTGGAACATCAATTTATGATTTAATGCGTAGTTACTATGAAGATTATAAAGATGAAAGAATTGGTGGATATTTGCGTTTTGGACGTCCTATTGGAGAATATACAAAAGGCTGGCTTACTTATAGATATGAACAAATCAAAATATTTGATGTAAGTTCTACTGCATCTGATACTATAAAGCAAGCAGAGGGAACCGATGTGACTTCGAGTTTAACAGCTGAATATATAGAAGATACACGAGATAGCATATTTTTTGATACAGCAAAAGGACATAAATATAGTTTGTCAGCACAATATGCAGGTGGCATATTACAGGGTGATAACAGTTTTACAAAATACATAGTAGATACAAGTTGGTATCTTAAGACATTCTGGAAATTTGTATTAGCATTTCATATTAATGTAGGATATGTAACTGGTTTTGGTAGTACTCCAGGAGTTCCAATATATGAAAGATTTTATATGGGTGGGACTGATACTGTTCGTGGTTATGATGAGAGGCGTATAGGTCCTGCTGATAAAAATGGCGTTCCTACAGGTGGTAGATTTGTGTCATTTGGAAATCTTGAGTATAGATTCCCAATAATAGGTCCTCTTATGGGAGTTACATTTGCTGATACAGGAGCTGCATGGGATTCTACAGAAGAAGCAAAATTTTCTGATTTTTCTTCTGGTGCAGGTCTTGGAATTCGTTTTGTAATAACAGGCGCAATGATGCTTAGATTAGATTATGGTTATGGTTTTAATGAGAAATTATCTGTTCCAGGTGGTAGAATACATTTTAATATAGGAAACATATTTTAATAAATCTCCCCATCAAAGGTATTTCCCCCTGATAAGGGGGAGATAGAGGGGGTTGAGGGGTTCTCTTAAGGAGGGAATGATATGAATAAATTCATATATGGCGTATTAGTTGTAACATTTGTTATGTTTGCTAATGCATCTTTTATTAGCGCGGAAAATTTAAAATTTGGATATGTGGATATGGCTAAGTTGTTTGAAGAATATTCTGAAACCAAAATTGCCAAAGAAAAATTTAATAAAGATAAATTTGCAAAGCAGGAAGAATTACAAAACAAAAAGGGAGAAATTGAAAAATTAGGTCGTGACCTCGAAGGTCAGAGATTAATATTAACCAAAGAAAAAGCATCTGAAAAAGAACAACAGATACGGCAAAAAACAGAAACATTACAAAAATTATTTGATGATTCTTTGCAGAAACTTGCTAAAAACGAAAAAGAAATGGTTGATAAAATAATGGATAAAATAGCTGAAAAAGTTAAATCAATAGCTGTTGCAGAAAAATATGACTATGTATTTGAAAAAAACAGTCTCTTGTTTGGTGGTGATGATTTAACTCAAAAAGTTTTGGGCATACTTGACCAAAAGAAAAAATGAAACTTAAAGAAATCGCACAATTTGCCAATGGTGAATTATCTGGAGATGGCGAGATTGAATTGTCTGGGGTTTCTGAATTATTGACTGCAAAATTAACAGACTTGGCTTTTGTGCTTGATGTCCAGCATATACCTGAAATTTCCAAATCAAATGCCTCAGCATTTGTAATTTTTAAAGATTTAAAATTCGAAACATCTAAACCATACATTTTAATTGGCAATCCACATCTTACCTTTGCAAAAATATTAACCTTATTTTTAAATCAGGATAAATTTTCGCCAGAAATTCATTCAACTGCTGTCCTTGGTAAAAATGTAAAATTTGGAAAAGATGTTTTTATTGGCGCGCATAGTGTTATTGAAGATGAAGTTGTAATTGGAGATTATACCTGTATAATGTCGCTTTCTTATGTTGGCAGGAGAGTGAAAATTGGTAAAAATTCTATTATTTATCCAAATGTTTCAGTTTTAAGAGATATTGTTATTGGTAATAATGTTATTATTCATAGTGGAACAGTTATAGGTAGTGATGGTTTTGGGTATGCTAAGGATGAAGTTGGGAAGTATAATAAAATACCTCAAATTGGTAGTGTTATAATAGAAGATGATGTGGAAATAGGTTCTAATGTTAGTATTGACAGAGCAACACTTGGGAAGACTTTAATTAAAAAAGGCACAAAAATTGATAATCTTGTTCAGGTTGCGCATAATGTTATAATTGGTGAAAATGTAATACTTGCAGGTCAGGCAGGTATATCGGGAAGTGTTACTGTAGGAAATAATGTAATAATAGCTGGACAAGTTGGAATAGCTGATCACGTAAATATAAAAGATAATATAATAATAGCTGCACAAACAGGAGTATCAAAAGATTTGGAGCCAAACAAAATTTATTTTGGAACACCAGCTAAAGAAATGGGTGAAGCAAAAAGAAGTTTGGCTGAAGTATCGCGACTCCCAAAACTTTATCAAAAGGTTAAAGATCTCGAAAAAAAAATAAGTGAATTATCAAAGGACAATAAAACATCCAATTGAATTGTCTGGTGTTGGACTTCACACCGGAAATAAAGTTAAAGTAATACTAAAACCTGTTAATGCCAATACCGGTATAATTTTCATAAGAACAGATTTACCATCTTGTCCAAAAATAAAAGCACATATTTCAAATGTTTTAGATGTATCTTATGCCATAACTTTAGGTTGCAAGAAATTTAAAATACATACAGTTGAGCATTTTCTTGGAGCATTTTATGCCCTTGGAATAGATAATATTATTATTGAAATAAATAATAATGAGCTTCCAATTATGGATGGCAGTGCAATTGATTTGGTAAAGATGCTTTCTAAAAACAATATTCAAAAATTAAATGTTCCAAAGAAATTTTTAAAATTAAAAGTTGCCCAGTATGTCCAACAAAATGATAGATATTTGCTTGCTGTTCCATCTGATGAATTAAAAATAAGTTATACAGTTGATTATAAAAATAAATTGATTGGAACGCAATATATTGATATAAATATAAATGATGATACTTTTATAAAAGATATTTCATCTGCAAGGACATTTGGATGGATGGATGAAATAAAGAAACAGAGAAAACTTGGGTTGATTAAAGGCGGAAGTTTTGAAACTGCTCTTGTGTTTGGAAAATCAAAAGTGTTAAATAAAAATGGTTTGCGATTTTCTGATGAACCAGTCCGACATAAAGTCTTGGATATTTTAGGTGCTATTGCACTTTTAGGTAGCCCAATTAAATGTCATATAATTGCAGTGAAGTCAGGTCATAGTCTTGATATCGAATTAGTAAAACTTTTATCTAAATTATTATAGATAATATAAAAATGGAGGTGTTTTATGGAAGTGAATGGAAAAATTTTAGATATTGTGGAAATACAAAAAGTTTTACCACATAGATTTCCTTTTTTGCTTGTAGATAGGGTTATTGAAATGGAGCCAGATAAACGTGCAGTTGGTATAAAAAATGTTACAATGAATGAAGATTTTTTTAATGGGCATTTTCCAGGAAAACCTGTTATGCCTGGAGTTTTGATAGTTGAAGCAATGGCACAGTTAGCTGGTGTTCTTATGCTTTCAAAACCTGAAAATGTCGGTAAAATTGCTTATTTTATGGGTATAGACAAGGCACGTTTTAGAAAACTTGTAGTTCCGGGTGATCAGCTTAAGCTTGAAATCAGTATGCTAAAGTGTAAAGGTAAATTTGCAGTGGTTCAAGGTAATGCGTATGTTGAAAGTAAGCTTGTTGCAGAAGCTGAAATGATGTTTGCATACGCTGACTGAAAAACTATGTATAATTCTTGGGCAGAAATAAATTTAGATGCAATTGCGTATAATATGTCACAAATACGTAAAAAAATTGGTCCAAAAGTTAAAGTTCTTGTTCCTGTTAAGGCAAATGGATATGGTCATGGCATAATAGATGTTTCAAATATTGTGCTTAAGAATGGTGCAGAAATGCTTGGTGTTGCAACACTTCCAGAAGCTATAACTTTGAGAAAATCCGGAATAAAGTCTTCAATTTTGATGATGGCTCCTTTGTTTTCTTCTGATGCTTTTAATATCATAAAATTTAAAATTGAGCAAACAGTATGTGATTTAGAATTGTCTAAGGCGTTAAATCTTGAAGCAAAGAAACAAAATAGAAAAATTGATGTGCATATTAAAGTGGATACAGGCATGGGAAGAATAGGTGTATTGCCATTGGATACTGTTAACCTTGCGCTTGAAATTAAAGGACTTAAGTATATAAATTTAAAGGGGATTTTTACACATTTTCCTTCAGCTGATTGTGATTCTTCTTTTACAAAAAGACAGATTGCAGAATTTAAAATTCTATGTAATAAACTTGAGAAATGTGGTGTTCATATTCCTATAAAACATACTGCAAATAGTGCGGCAGTTTTATTATACCCTGAATCTTATTTTGATATGGTTAGGCCAGGTTTGATAACTTATGGATTATATTCAGATAAGGTTTTCCATAAAAAAATCAAATTAAAACCTGCACTTTCCTGGAAAACCCGTGTTGTTTTTCTAAAAGAAGTATTATCTGGCA
>JBBTED010000069.1:0-7635 GCA_038042445.1 Candidatus Firestoneibacteriota bacterium | reverse complement strand
CGCCTATTAGTACCAAATACCATATTTTTTTAGTAATCGATATTGCTTCAATATATCCATATTTCAACCGGCTATTAAAATTTGGATATGATATCACATTGTTTTCTGCATTATTTTGATCACTGAATAAATCATTATTTAAATATTTTTCCAATTTTAATTTACCCATAATTACACCTGACACAATTCCTATTAACATCCCACTTATTACATATAATATAGAAATTTTCCAACCAAACGAGCCAACCATTAATACAACAAGATATTCGTTAATCAACGGCGAAACAATAAGAAAAGTAAATACAATACCTAATGGAATACCTGCACCCACCATTCCAATAAAAATAGGTATGGACGAACAGGAACAAAAAGGAGTAACAGCGCCGAATAACGCCGCAAAAAAATTTGCTTTAATACCTTTTTTGTTTAGCCATATTTTTAGTTTATTCTGCGGCAGATAAGAACGGAGAACTCCGATGATAAAAATCATTACAAACAATAACAGTAATATTTTTATTGTATCGTAAATAAAAAAACTTAATGCTTCGCCGATACGCGAACCCTCCGCTAATTTAAAAATTTCAAAAGCAAGCCAATTACTAAACTTTAACAGCATTATTTACATCCTTTTTTATCATCACTACTGCCACAGCAACAGGATTTCTGTTTTGATTTTTCTTCAAGTTTCTTATCAAATTTATCAATTATTTTCGATAAGAAACCTTTCTTTATTTTAACTTCTTTTTTTTCGTTTTCATTCGCCATAATATTTCCTCCTTTTTAATAAAATTAACTGATTAAAATCAAATAAATACCTCCGATGATAACAAGAACACCACATATTTTTTTAAGTATAACAGCTCCTTTTGATTTTTCATTCCAGTTTAAATATTGTTGCACAACACCCGTAAATGTACCTGCAAAAACTATTACCAAACAATGACCTATTGCATAGAATAAAATTAAGGATACTGCATAAACAAAATTAGTTGAAGCAACCTTAAAAACAACTCCAAGCATTGGCATCATATATGCAAAAGTGCAAGGCCCTATTGCTCCTCCAAAAATTAATCCCAGTATGAATGAAGCAAATAATCCCTTCTTCTTAAAACCGAAATGGAAAGACAAAGGAATATTTATTATTTCAAGAAAATAAAGTCCTACTATTATAAGAATTATTGCTACTATATAATTGCCATAAGATCCAATATCACCTAACATTCTTCCCATTAAACCTGTGATTATACCAATTATAGCAATTGTTATTAAAATACCCAGAGAAAATAAAGTAGCTAAAAAAAATGCCCTTTTTACTGATACTTTACCCTGACCATCTATAAAACCTACAATAAGAGGAATACTGGATAAATGACAGGGACTCAACAAAATACTCAATATCCCCCAAATAAAAGAAGCAAAAACAGCTATCAATGCTGAAGATTGCAAAGAATATGACAACCATTCAAAAATTGTTCTTATCATTATAATCCTTTATCTTTAAGAATTTTTACAATTTCATCTTTAGGTAAAAACCCTTCATGTCTAAAAAATTCAACCCCATTTTCATCAAGAAATACTTGTGTTGGAATAACACGTATTCTGTATTGTTTTCCGTATTCCCCACCTTCTTTAGTCCAGACATCGTAAAAAATAACCTTAACTTTATCTTTATATTCTTCTTCTATTTCTTTCATTATCGGCTGCATCATCTTACAAGGAATACATTTTACTGACCCAAGTTCTATAAAAGTGACTTTAATTTCATTATTTATTACTTTTTTCTTGTTTTTTGATTCCTCTTTTTCAACTTTTTTTACTATCTGATTTGAAATACTTACTTTTTCTTTCGCTAATAAACTGTATCCAGAAATATGCAAAAAAATTACCATTGCCGTTATGATACAAAACCTTATTTTTAGCATAGTATCTACCTCCTATTATAGATGTGATTTTAAACCTGATTTATCTTGTCTTTCAATTTTTTCTTTTATCTTTTTGAGAAATTTCAATGATTCTTCTTTATCCTCATCAATAATAATCTGTTCTAATAGTAATAATTCATCGGATTCTAATGCTACAACTTTTTTAAGTTCACTCATTTCTCAACTCCTGTTATCCAGTTTTTCATATTTTGCACCTTTTCCTCATACCTATTACAACTTTACCATCAATTCTTAAAGCAACCCTCTTCGTTAAATTTTTATTATCGTCAGAAAAATAATCTTCAGGTATTAAAGAAACTGTTTTAATAAAATTACTGGTAAATTTATCTTTAGGAAAAATAAGTGAATACAAAACAAATCTTCCTTGTTTTTTTTCTCTAACCAATCCTGCTATTTTTAATTCTCTTATATGCTTTGAAATATTACTTTGTGGTAATTTTAGCGAATCTACTATTTCGCATATACATAATTCAGAATTTGCCCTAATTAAAAGATGCAATATTCTTAATCTTGTTCTGTCAGATAAAGACTTAAAGATATTGATAAATTTATACATTTTAATTCCTCCTTTATGCTTATATGCTCATATATTCATATTATATAAAATAAAAAAAGAGAGTGTCAAGCTAAAAATTACATGAAAATTTAGTAAGTATTTAATTTTGAAATGGTGTCTTCTGCGATTTTTTTAATAAATTTATTTTTATCTTTTTTGGCTTTTAGTAGAATTTTTTTAGCTTCTTCATCTGTGAAATTACCTAATGATTGTATAGCTGCACCCCTGATTCTTTCACTTTTTGTTTTACGCCAAATAGGAGAAGAAATTATTTGCTTGAATAAACTAATGCTTTCCGGATTTTTTATCTTACCCAAAGACAAACATGCTTCCACCTGAATATCTTCCTCTTCTTCACGCATAAATTGTAATTTTGGACGGACGATTGATTTTAACGATATATATGCATCGCTATATTGTTTGTCACCCAAAACCCTGATAGCTTCCTGTTTAACATAAAGATTAGTATCAGAAATAGCGTGGACAAGCAAATCAAGACACCTTTTACTTTTTATTTTTTCAAGAACTTTAATAACTTCTTTTCTTACTCTAAAATCATAATGTGATAATAATTTATCTAATTTCTCGATTACTAAACTGTTATCTCCAAAACAATCTATAACTTCTAATATTCTTGTTAGTTCCACAATAGAGAGTTTTTGTTCTATATAATTTAGAAATTCATTTATCGCTTTTCCGCCCTGACTTTTTATTAAACCGATCAACAAATACCTTTTTCTTAAAACTTCAGTATTTGCTATGGCTTTTATAAAGTGAGGATACAACTGATGCTTTAATTTACTTAAGATTTCAAATGCTTTATCTTTTATATTTTGTTTATCACTTAACAAATCTTCAATAAGAAGTGAAACATTTTCTGGCTCAATAATATCTTTTATAAAATCATCAGAGGGAGTTTTCTCCTCGGATTCGTGTTGTTTTAAAATACCTATAATTTTAGATGCGCTTTCGTAATCACCTTCTATAATATTCTGATTTATTTCCTTTTGCAAACACTCTTCCAAACTATTGTAAACTTCACCATTTTTCTCTTTAGCAAGTATATCTCTTAATCTTTCACTTATAAATCGTGTTAATTCTCTATTGCCATTATCATGAAATATATTAAAAGCACTTTTTACCATTTCTGAGGTTTTTTTTCTAACATTTTGATCATTGGAATCAAAATTTAAATTCATTTTATTTATTAGTTGCTTTGTCAGATTGTTTTCTCCTAATGTCCCTAATTTTGATAAGATATCGTTCATATTAGACATAGTTTCAGGCTCAAGCAATGCAATGTTATCTTTTTTTATTAAGTCATTTATGGTACTGTTTAAATCTTCTTTATCTCCTGCTTTTGCCTGAAACCACGGTGGAATAAGTTCTGCAACTTTTTTTTCTACAACTATATCGTAAAGATCATACATAACTGATTGATTTTTCAACCATAGAGTATATCTATAAAATACATCCTTTAAATGTGTTATATCTTTTTCAGAAACGCTTTCAGGATTTGCTTTGCGTTTATCTTTTAAAACAGCATATTGATTCACCAACGTTTCTGTTATTTCTTTTATTTTGTCAAATGGTAATGATGCAAGATTTTCTTCTATGATTTTCTCCACTTCAAAAGGCAGTTGTTTTTCTAATAGTTTTATTAGCGAAGGAACATCTACAACTAATAATCTGCTTATTAGAGTATTTTTGGCACTTTCTATTTTTTGGGGATCCGTTGCATTTGCAACTTCGCTAGCAGCTTTTTCTATAGCAAATAGAATATCTTCTATTTTTTCCCCTTCTCTTTCAAGTAATTGCGCTCCTTTTTCTAAAACAACATCCTGTGCATCAAGAGTAACATAAATACTGGAGTTTATAGTTATATGTGAAGCAGATATAGCAGATAATCCATCCTGAATTGCTTTTAACCCTTTCCTTTTAGCCAAACCTCTTAACAAGGTTTTTAATTCATCTTCAGAAATACCCGATGTAAAATCAACACTTTTAACTTCATTTTTTTTCATTAAACCAAGAAAGTTTTGACCCCACATAACCTCTTCTTTTTTCGCTTTAAATACTATCCCATTTAAGATTAATTTCCCTTCTGCTTCTCCTATAGTTAATCTATTATGCTTTTGCGCTAACATCTCTATAAACCCCAATACAACATCCAAAGATTGCAAAAAAGGAATATTCTCTGTATCATATAATGTCAATTGATAAGCTGCTAAAATAATGTTATGAGTAATTTGGGCAAGCAGTCTTTCATCCTGTTCATCTATCGGTTTTTCTTCTTTTATTCTTTTATATTCCATTTTAATTGAATTGTATCATTAAGCCATAAAAAAATCTATATGGAATTTTGCCATAATTTTGCCATAAAAAATGGATAGAGAATATAACCTTGAAAGGGATATAAATCGTTGACATTACATCAAATTTGCTTCTAATATTCTATCCACTCTAAAAACTCTGTTTTCTTTTTTGCTAAAACAATATGCTTTAACACCTAAAAATTTATAGCCTTTATATTCCATTTTTTCTACTTTTATGGGTTTTACTATTCTTTTTGATTTTTCATCTTTTGATTTAAGATAAACAATTTCTAAATTTTTATTTTTATCGATTGCATCTTTGAGTAAATTTATTTTTCCTTCTATTGACATATTTTTTTCTGCAAGTTGATATTGAAAACTCGTAAGGAATTTTACTATACACCAATCCATAAGTATATGACCTTTTTTAATTGGCGTTTTAAGAATTATGCCTTCTAAACTTCTACATCTGCTCAAAGCAACATAAACCTGTCCATGAGCAAAAACACCTCTTCCTATATCAATAATTGCTTTGTCAAAAGTTTTTCCCTGGCTTTTGTGTATTGTAATTGCCCAGGCAAGCATTAAAGGAAATTGAATAAAACTACCGATTTCTTCTTTTTCAATTGATTTGTTATTTTTATTATATAATGTTTTATAAATAATCCATTCATACGGTTCAACTTCTACTATTTCTCTATTGCTAAGTTGGACACAAATATTTTCTGTAGTAAGTTGGACAATCGTTCCAACAGTTCCATTAATCCATCGCCTAAGTGAATCATTATTTAAAAACATTATTCTTGCCCCTACTTTAAGTGCCAGCTTTTTATCTGAAGGATAATAACTTTCACCAAATCCTCCACTAATTTCTGCCTCATAGTAATAAGCCTTTGTTGTAAGTTTTTCGATATTTACAAGATTTATCTCATCTGCTTGCTTATTTATTGTCGTAAGATAGATATAACCATCCATTATATCACTTATATTTTCTTTACACCGTGAATTAAGTTTCTCCAAATGTTTAGGAGTAACACTTCTATTTCGGACACAATTTAAAAGTTCAATAAATTCTAAATTAGTTTGTCTATAAATCTTTTCAAATTCCACATAAGCTATTTGGGGTTCTTCTGTTTCTGATAAAAGATTTTTTATTACGTAAGAATCAAAAAAATATGGGCTTTTATATTTACTCTGCATTGCTTCTTTTTCATCCTTGCGAACAACAGGAGGCAATTGATATAAATCACCAATAAAAATCATTCGCACACCTCCAAATGGTTTTTTATTCTGTCTCGCTTTGCACAAAAATGTATTCACACAATCAAGTAAGTCTGCGCGCACCATAGAAACTTCATCAATAACAATTGTTTTTATTGCTTTAAAAATTTTGCTTTTCACAAAACGTCTTCCAAGAGATTCCGCCTCTTCAACAGTAATATGAGGTCTAAATTTGAAAAAAGAATGGATTGTTTCACCTTTTATATTAACCGCAGCTACACCAGTTGGAGCTAAAACTATTATTTCCTGAAAATTTTTCTTAATAAAATGTTCTAGAAACGTAGATTTTCCACTCCCTGCTTTCCCGGTAATAAAAAGATGCTTATCTGTGTTTTTAAGCAAATCTATTGCCTTTTGAAACTGCTCATTTATTTCTAAAGAAGGTATCATTTTCAACTATTCATTATTACCATAAAACCAAGGTATTTTCTATAGATATATATGCAAAATAAAAGTAAATTAATATTCTATTTTTGCAAGATACAAACCACAGGCTGGAGCTGGGGGAAAAGCTTTTTTTCTGTTGCGGTTTTTTAGTATATTTTTTACATCAGCTGGCGTTAATTCTTCTGTTCCAACTTTAATAAGTGTGCCTATAATGTTTCTTATCATTTTTCTTAAAAAACCACTGCCTGTAATAGTAAATACAATGTATTTCTGAATTGGGATGAATGATAGCTTTCCTACACAGGTTTTAACTGTAAAATTAGTTATGGTACGGACATTTGTAGAGGTATAACTCCCTGTAGAACAAAATGAAGTAAAATCATGTTTCCCTTTTAAAAACTTTATAGCCTTTTGTATTAATGCTAAATTAAGTTTATGTGAAAAATAATATAGTTTGTTACGGCTAAATACCGACTTCTCTTTTGAATTTAAAATAAAATATTTGTAAGTTTTAGATTTTGCATTAAATCTGGAATGAAAATCTAAAGACACTTCCTGAACATTTTTTATAATGATATCTGGTGGAAGAATATTATTTAATGCTTTCAAAAATACTTTATCAGGTAAATTAGACTCTGCTTTGAAATTTGCTACTTGTGCAAAACTATGCACTCCTGAATCTGTACGTGATGCTCCAATAAGTTTTATCTTTTCAGAAATTAATTTGGAAAGTTTTTCTTCTAATATACCAGAAATTGTAAGAAGTTTTGGTTGTTTTTGCCAACCCTGATAATTCGTTCCATCATATTCTATGACTAATTTTATATTACGCACAATAATACAGAAAATCCTACTATTAATTCCCCCTTAATCCCCCTTTAATAAAGGGGGCATGAAATTAATATTATTTGCTTGCAGCTTCTTTGCTTATATCTACAGATGCTTTGCTAAACGCACCTAATATTGTCTTACCAAAAAGTTTTACTCCTACTATGCCTACTAAAGCTATAAGAGCGATTATAAGTATGTATTCTGTCATGCTTTGACCACGTTGTGACTTAAGTAAATTTTTCATATTCACCCCCAATAATTTATTTAGGTACTGTGAAAAGTTTTTAACAATATTCCTTTATTTCTTTAATTACATCTATTT
>JBBTED010000068.1:0-1079 GCA_038042445.1 Candidatus Firestoneibacteriota bacterium | reverse complement strand
GCTATAATCAAAGCATATTTGAGTGTTTGACTAATCTTTTACGCAGGATTTAAGAAGGTATGAATCTACAACAGTTAGTTTATATGACAGACTTCTTTTCAGGCCTGCAAATAAATTATTAAGCAACTTGCGGATAACAAGAGAGCAGCTTATTGGCAAGAACTCAAGGCTGAATTCAATAAATCTAAGAAATATTCGATTGATTAGTGCTGTAAAGGAGGCAAAGCCAGATTTAGTATTTATTTTAAGGGGCACGGATTTTTCTCCAGAGACCTTGCTAAAAATAAAGAAGGAGCATAATACAAAACTCATCTGCTGGTGGCTGGAGGGGCCAAAGGTTATAGAAAAATCCATAGAAAAGGCGCCATGCTATGATTTTTACTTTATTAACTCCAGATATTCTGTTGAAGAGCATAAAAAAAGGGGCATAAAAAATTGTTATTATCTGCCATTTGGTGCAGATTTGGAGTTTTATAAAAGGACAATTCCTGCAGAATGCCAATGCGATGTTGGTTTTGTAGGCGCCTGGGATCAGAACAGACAAAATCTGCTTCAAAATTTAATAGGCTTTGATAATGTCAGCATCTGGGGGCCAAAATGGCGCAGGAAAAATAATAAAGATAAAAATATGCTAAGGATTATAAAAGGGGATGGCATATACAATAATGATGCAGCCAAATTTTATAATACTACAAAGATAAACATAAATATAAATGCCTGGTATAATTATATTCCGTCAGGTGTGAGTCTGAGGATTTTTGATATACCTGCTTGCGGAGGTTTTCTGCTTACAGATTTTGTGGAAGAACTTCCTGACTTATACAAACTACCGGAAGAGATGGAGACATTTAAAACACAGGATGAATTTATTGATAAGATAAAATATTACATTAAGAATGATTCTGTAAGAGAGAAGATTGCTGAAAACGGATACAAAAGGGTTATTGCAGACCATACTTACGAAATCAGAATGAAACAGGTTTTAGATATTATTTCAGGTAATTGATTTGAAAAAATATACGATTTTACATACAGAGGCATCTAATGGTTGGGGCGGGCAGGAGATAAGGATTATTACT
>JBBTED010000067.1:0-79308 GCA_038042445.1 Candidatus Firestoneibacteriota bacterium | reverse complement strand
GTTTTTGTCATCCTGAACTTGTTTCAGGATCTAAAAACATAATGAGATGCCGAAACAAGTTCGGCATGACAAATTGTAAAAAATGATTAAATTAACTATAGACAATAAAGAAGTTGAAGTTGAAGAAGGCACAAGCATATTAAATGCTGCGCACAAAGTAGGGATTAAAATTCCTACTCTGTGCCATCATCCTGCAATTGTCCCTTATAGTGCCTGTAGAGTATGCATTGTAGAATTAAAAAAGAAAAGCTGGTCAGATTTAGTTACTTCCTGTAGTAGACACGTTGAAAACAATATGATAATTGAAACAAAATCTGAAAAAGTAATAAGTGCAAGACGATTAGTAATTGAATTTATATTAGCCCGCGCCTCATCTTCACCTGAAATCATTGCTCTTGCAAAAGAATATGGAATAGAAAAACCAAGATTTACAATTCAGGAAGAAAAATGTATTTTATGTGGACTATGCGTGAGAGTATGCAGTGAATTAATAAATGTATCTGCAATAGGATTTTCAAATCGTGGAGTTCATCGCGAAGCATCAACACCGTTTTGCAAACAATCTGAAACCTGTATTGGATGCGGCGCCTGTGTAAATGTTTGCCCTACAAATGCTATTGTAATGCAGAAAAATGGAGATGACGTAATATTTGATAAATGGAAAACACGTGTTAAATTAGTAAAATGCAAAATGTGTGATAATAAGTTTTCATCTTTAATGCAATTAAATATTGTTAAGCAAAAAGTTAATTTAACTAACGAAATATTAGACATTTGTCCGGATTGCAGAAGAAAAACAACTGTAATTAATGTGACAAGTATAACATAAGGAGAGTAATCTATGTCAAAAATAATTGCAACAGCAGCTATAAGAGGTGCACATAAATATGTCCGAGAAGCTGAAGAAAAATTAAAAGAAGCAATAGCTCAAAAAGGTGAAAATTGCAAAGTAGAATACCCGAATACTGCGTATTACTTGCCAATAATTCTGGCATTTTTCGGGTTAAAAGTTCAATACTTAAAAGATTTATGGGATCCACTTGATAGAGCAAAAAAATTATTGCCCCCCCTCCCTTCTGAATCTGTATGGTTGCCTTATTTAGGGCCTACATTAGACGCTGGAATTGCAACTTTGGTTGCTGAAGAAATAATTGAATCTTTAAAATACCTTATTGGCCCAAACCCTGTTTCTGGAATATGGTTGGGTTTCGCAGATGATTCAATATTGCGTGAACAAGGAATAAAATTAGTTGATGGAAGAATGCCTGGATTTGCTGCTTGTGTTGGAGCCTGTCCTACAAATGAAGAAGCTGTAAAATTAATTCGTGAGTTACAGGAGAAAAAAATACTTGTATTTATAGCAAGCAATACTAATGGAAAAAGTATAGCAGAACAGCTTGATGAAGAAGGAATTCAGCTTGGATGGGATACTTACATTGTTCCTTTTGGTAAAGACACAAGTGCCAGCATCTATGCACTAAATTTTGCAGCAAGATCAGCAATGACATTTGGCGGATTACAACCAGGAAATTTACAACAAGCAAGAGAAATATTATTGTACAATAAAAAACGTGTTAATGCATTTGTATTAGCACTTGGCACAGTTGATGATGAAAAATACGCTACTGCTGCAGGCGCAATAAACTTTGGATTTCCTGTAATTGCAGATACAGATATACCTCAAATATTGCCTACAGGTGTTTGCACTTATGAACACGTTGTATCTAAGATACCGCTTTCTGATATAGTAGCAAAAGGTATAGAAGTCCGCGGTTTAAAAATCAAAGTTGAAAAACTTCCAATTCCTGTATCTTATGGACCTGCATTTGAAGGTGAAAGAGTAAGAAAAGAACATATCGGTGTAGAATTTGGTGGTAAATATTCAAAAGCTTATGAATATTTAAAAATGCGCGATATGGATGAAGTTCAGGATGGCAAAATAGAAGTTATAGGTCCTGAAATTGACGAAATCGCTGATGCAGGAGTTTTACCGTTTGGAATTTTTGTTGAAGTTGCCGGCAGAAAAATGCAAAAAGAATTTGAATCTATTTTAGAAAGAAGATTCCATACTTTTTTAAGTGAAGCGCTTGGTGTAATGCACATAGGACAAAGAGATCTTATGTGGGTAAGAATCAGCAAAGATACAAGAAAAGCCGGATTCAAATTCAAACATTTAGGTGTAATATTACATGCAAAATTATTGAGCGAATTTCCTGCAATAATTGATAAAGTTCAGGTAACTCTTTATACTAAACAAGAAGATGTCGATAAAATGATGCCTGAAGCACAAGCTGCATATAAAGAAAGAGACGAACGAATAGGCGGAATGAAAGACGAAGATATTGATATTTTCTATTCCTGTGCTTTATGCCAATCCTATGCACCTGACCATCTGTGTATAATTACACCAGAAAGATTAGGATTATGCGGAGCATACAGCTGGCTTGATGGAAAAGCTGCTTATGAAATAAATCCAGCAGGAGCAAACCAACCAGTAGCAAAAGGTGAAACTATAAATTCAAAAACTGGTGAATGGAAAGGCGTAAATGAACTTATAGCCGCAAAATCACATGGCAAATTGGAACATTTCTCTGCTTATTCAATGATTGAATCTCCAATGACATCCTGCGGATGTTTTGAATGTATTGTTGGTGTTGTGCCTGAAGCTAATGGCGTAATGGTTGTGCAACGTGGATACGGCGGTATGACTCCAGCAGGAATGACATTTAGCACATTAGCTGGAACAGTTGGCGGTGGCTTGCAAACCCCAGGATTTATCGGTGTAGGCAGAATGTATCTTACAAGCAAGAAATTTATTTCTGCAGATGGCGGATTTTTAAGAATTGTATGGATGCCAAAAGAACTCAAAGAAGCTTTAGCCGAAAGATTTAAGAAAAGAGCTGAAGAACTCGGGGCATCTGATTTTCTTGAAAAAATTGCTGATGAAACTACAGCAACAACCCCAGAAGAATTACTGGCATTCTTACAAAAAGTAAATCATCCCGCTCTGACTATGCCATCGATGTTATAATAAAATCTCCCCTAACCCCTTTATTAAAGGGGGACTAAGGGGGATTTTTATTAAATTAGAGATCGTTTCCTGAATAGGATAGATTAAAACTTTTATTGATCAATGGGAAATCTGGAACTACATTACCGAAACCGGCATACCCAAGCGCTGTCCAATTTATAAACGATGGATCACGTACAGCTACTCGGCTAATAATTCCACGCGAATCCGTTGTCACAAAATATACAATCTCCCCTCTCCATCCTTCAACAATACTCACAGCTAACGCATTTTTTTTAAGCACAATATCTACAGGAGAAATTACGCCCTCTTCCGGCATTTTCTGCAATGCTTGTTGGATCACTTTAATTGATGCATCCACTTCTTTGATACGAACGTGAAACCTCGCATAAACATCTCCGCTTTGTTCAATTGCAACCTCACCTATAGAAAACTCATCATAAGCTGCGTATGGATAATCAATACGCGCATCACTTGGTATTCCAACAGCTCTACCTGCAACTCCCATCACACCATGATCTTTTGCAATTTCATACGTCAAAACACCAGTATCTTTTAAACGATTAATTAGAGATGTACTATTTTCCGCCACTGCAATAACTTCTAAAAAGTCTTCATATATTTTTGTGAGATTACTAGATAATACATTCATTTCTTTGATATTAATGTCTTTAGTAACTCCACCTATTGCATTTACTCCACGCAAAAACCTGCTTCCTGTCAATCGCTCATTGAGTTGCATAATCATTTCCCGTAACCTCGCACCATTACTACCGCCAAAATTAAAACCTGCATCAAGCATAATAGCACCGATATCGCCAAAATGATTTGCTAATCGTTCTAATTCTGCATATATAACCCGTAAATAACGCACTCTACTTTGCACTGTGATACCACTTAATTGTTCCACTGTCTGACAAAAAGTTAGTGAATGACTAAACGAACTATCTCCGGAAATTTTTTCCGAAAGACGAACTTTTTCAGCAAGAGATAGTATTTCAAACAATTTCTCACTACCTTTATGCGTAAATCCAAGTCTCGATTCTAAAAACATAATTTCTTCTCCTGCAACTGTAAATCTAAAATGTCCGGGTTCAATAATACCGGCATGAATCGGACCAACTGGAATTTCATAAATGCCTTCGCCCTCAACATTTTGAAAATTATAGACATTATGCGCCAACTTCGGTTTTGTTTGCCAATTGAAATCTTTCCTCAAAGGAAAAACATCAATTGGCCAATTTTCATGAAGAATAATCATTCTTGAATCAGGATGACCAATAGGTTTGAGCCCAAAAAAGGTTTGTATTTTTCTCTCATAATTCCATGCTTCGTGAAATACAGAAGTAAGAGAAGGAAATTCTTCCATATTTTTTAATTTAATATAGGGAATAATAAAAACATTCTCTTTCTTAACTCCAAAAACATACCATATTTTAAAACATCCATATTCTTCTCTTTCATCAGTCGCTGTTATTAATTTTAACGAGAGATTTTTATCATCACGCAAATGACGAGCAAATTCAATTATCTTGGAAGAAGAAATTTCAAAAACAGCTGTATTACCACATATCTCTGCATTTATATGTTGAGGAATATAATTCTCTATGTTTTTCATTGTCATATTAATAATGTGATACTGCAACAGTTATTAGAGTATGAATAAACGATGGAATATGAAAACTCAAATAAAATGCTATGGCTACAAGTGCAAACTGTGGAACAATAAGCCACATACTTGCTTCTCCAGTTTTAATATCAGCAGACTGTTCTCCAAAAATCATTGCAACAACATGTTTAAAAAACCCTATAAAAAGAATAGCCATAAAAAATATCGCTATAATAGTTATTACAAGATGCGTTTGTATCCCAGCTGACAAAATGAATATTTTGGTAAGAAATATTCCAAATGGTGGCGTACCTGTAATTGCAAAAAAACCTGTTAGAAATAGTATGCTTGTTATAGGAATAACATTTATCGCGCCTTTTACATCTTTAATTTTGGCAGAATTATACTTGAGCAACATATTGCCTGTAGAGAAAAAAAGCGCGGATTTGATAAGGGAATGATAAATTATATGGAGAATGGCAGCAAAAACACCTAACCCACCAAAACCAAAACCAAGTGTTACGATTCCCATATTTTCAATACTTGAATACGCAAGTAATCGCTTGTAATTTTTTTGAGTAAAGATAATCAAAGAAGCAACAATAATTGATATTAAACCAAAAGCAATCAATAGTTTCTGTGAAAAACCAGATCCAACAGATGCATCAGTGATTACTTTGAAACGTAACATCGCGATAAACGCAACATTTAAAAGCACTCCTGAAAGTAATGCGCTAATAGGCGCAGGAGCTTTACTATGCGCATCAGGAAGCCATGTATGCATAGGAACAAGACCAACTTTTGTGCCATAACCAATCAAAATAAAAATAAATGCTATTTTGGCAATCGAAGGATTAAGATGCGCAGCGTTTGACAATAAACTATTCCAAGTCGCCAAACCTCCTCCTCCAGTTGCTTGTAATGATGTAAAATATAGCAATGTCCCAAAAAACCCTAACAGCAAACCAATTGAATTTATAATCAAATATTTCCAAGCCGCCTCCATAGCTGCTGGCTTATTGTAAAAACTGATAAGAAAAGCTGTTGAAAGTGTTGTGGCTTCAATAGAAATCCATGTAAAAATAGGATTACTTGACACAACTGCAAGAAACATCGCTCCAAGAAAAAGATTCAACAAAATAAAATATTGCTTAACTCGTGTAAATCCAATAACTTGATTGGCAGTTTCTTCCCTAAGATACCAAACAGAATACATTGTAGCAGCAAATCCAACAAGAGCAATTAGAAGCATTATAATGGCACCAAGCGCATCCACAGAAAAAAATTGAAACGGAGCATAAATTCCTAAAGCAACAACTTTAAAAACAATCATAACTGAAGCAACAAACGCAATAAGCGAAGCAATAACTGAAATACACTCAATAATGCCTCTGTGTCTGACAATAAGACACACTACAACAGCAATAAAAATAGATATAAAAAGAATGATTAGTTCCATAATTAATTTTAATCCTTTAGCTCTTTCATTTCAGTTACATCAAGTGATCCAAAATGTTTATAAATCATTGATATAAACACAGTTGCAATCATAAACCAAACAAAAATATCAAATATAATTCCAATTTGCAAACCCAAAGACTGCTCCAAACCAGCAAACAGACCAAACACAACAATACTGTTTTCTAATGATAAAATACCGATGATTTGAGAAAGAGCTCCTTTGCGATTAATTATTAAAAACAAAGAGATGAATATTGAAGAAAGCGCAATAGCCAACAGTTTTTGATTAACAGGAATAATTCCGATAAGCGGAGCAAATAAATGCGAATGAGCTATAGCTGTAAACGTAGCTACCATAATTAAAGCAATCGGCGTATTAACATAAGTACTAGCAGAAAATTTTAATTCGTGTTTTTTAATCAATCGAATAATAAATACCGGAGCTAAGATAATTTTGATAATCAATGTAAGCAAAGCAATCAGAAGCAAAGCAACATTGCCCGTTTCTAAAAAAAATCTGACCAATAATAGAACAACTGTTAAGGACTGAATACCATACATAACTGCAACCCAAAAATTTTTTTTCGCAGTATGCAAAAAAATAATTGTGAGAAAAAATATCGTCAATAACAATTGTGAAAATGCCATATTCATACTCATAGTATTAAACCTATTGCAATTCCATTAAGAATAAAAGAAATCATTAACAAATCAGGCAAACGAAAAAACCTAAACTTGGCAATACTTGATTCAATAACAGCAATTGCTCCATAAAAAATAAATAATTTTACAGCAAAAACAATTATACTCACAAGTATTGCTTTTATATCCGTGCTATGAGCTATCCCCCACGGAAAAAACAGATTTGCGCCCAAAGATATAAATATCAAAAGTTTATTTGCCGAAGCCCATTCCATAAGCGCCAATCTTTTTCCGGAATATTCCAATATCATTGCTTCGTGAATCATAGTTAGTTCCAAGTGCGTAGCTGGATTGTCAAAAGGAAAATGCGCAGTTTCAGACAGTAAAACTATAAAAAATCCTGAAAAAGACAGCAAAATAGGCAAAAAAGATTGACTGTATGAAGAAGAAATAGTACCAGAAATTTCAAACAGATTTGTTGTGCCAATTATAAGACCAAGAGTCAAAAGCGAAAAAATAAGTCCGCCTTCAGCAAGTGCAAATATGGTCATCTCACGACTGGATCCAAATCCGCCAAAAGCGCTTCCAGTATCCATACCTGCCAGCGCCAAAAAAAACGTGCCAATAGACAACATATAAACAACAACCAATATATCACTCGTCACTGTGTTTGAAATAAAAGAAACAAGAAGTGGAATACTGAACCCAACCACAATAGTAACAGCAAATACAATAAACGGTGCGTATCTGAAAATCCATGAAGCATCAGTGCTTATTACCTCATCTTTATGAAAAAGTTTCCATAAATCTTTGTATGGCTGAAAAATATTTGCCCCTTGACGATTTTGAAACTTCGCTTTTAATTTCCTAATCACCCCAATTCCAAGTGGCGACAATGCAGGCACAAGAATTAATTGAATTATCCAAAAAAATATAGTAGTCATAAATTATATCATTAAAATTAATGCCACAAACAACGCCATAAAAATGTATAAAATATAGACATTGATATTGCCAATTTGAATACCCTTTGCTCTTTCAGATAAAATCGTAAAAATTTTATTCAACGGTTCATACAAATATATTCGATATATATCGTTGATGTTTAAGGTAACTGTTCTGGATTTTGGCAAATATCTGCTTTCGGCATCATTATACTCAATTTCATGCTGTATACTTGGTTTCAAAACTCCCTTAAATATTGTAATTATAGAACGTGCAAATCCGGTAGCAGTAATTTCCATTCGTGGAGTTAAATCTGTGCCACAATCCCAAGTAGCGCCCATACGAATTTTTTGATTTTTATGCACTACATATTTTGTTGCAAATAATACAATAATAAACACTGCAATTAAAAACACAGCAATAGCAGGCGCAGAAACAGACGCAAAATTACCACCAGAAACAATGTGTTGGTTAGAAGATATTGATAAAAAAGAAGAGGTGTAACGAAAAACACCAATATCGTGTCCCACCTTCTCAAGAACGGATGTAATAGACCCGGAAAATATTCCGAATAAAAGTGACAAAATTGCAAGAGCTCCCATTCCCAAACGAAGAGAAAGCAAAGATTCTTTTGCATGGACTACTTTCTGACTTCTTGGACGGGCAAGAAAGGTCACACCAAACACTTTCACAAAACATGCCAATGCCAAACCACCAGTAAATGCTAATGCACCTGCTGACACTATAAAAATCCATTTTGCAGAAAAATCTAATGCAGCTATTCCTTGAAAAAGCGACTGAAACGTTAACCATTCACTAAAAAATCCGTTAAACGGTGGTAAAGCAGATATTGCCATTGATCCAATTAAAAAAAACGCAGCTGTTTCTGGCATATATTTAATAAGTCCTCCGTATTCTTCCATATTTCTTGTATGTGTCTCATTTATAACCGAACCAGCGCTTAAAAAAAGCAACGACTTAAATGTAGCGTGGTTCAATGTATGAAAAAGCGCAGCTACAAAACCAAGAAGTGCTAATGAAGGCATATTTAAAGATAAAAAAGTAAGTGCGCTTCCAAAACCAAGAAGAATAATTCCTATATTTTCAATACTATGATAAGCAAGCAACCGCTTAATGTCATGTTCCGTAAGCGCGTATAAAACTCCTATGATAGACGATATTGACCCAATAACAAGCAACACTAATCCCCACCACACAGGAACAGGCTGAAGAATATAAAGAAAAAATCTAATCATCATATAAACACCAGTTTTTATCATTACGCCTGACATAAGCCCGGAAACATGAGAAGGAGCAGCGGGATGTGCACTCGGAAGCCAAATATGAAATGGAACAATACCAGCTTTTGTTCCAAAACCAATTATTAGCATCACAAAAATGATATTTTTTATAGACGAAGGAATGACTACAACACTGGATTTTATTGTTTCAAAATCAAAAGAACCTGTGAATTTATATATAAGCAGAAAAGAAAAAATGATAAATACTGTTCCAATATGCGTCATTACTAAATACAAAAATCCAGCATTAACATTGTTGCGGTCATTTCTATCGTAAACTACCAGAAAATACGACGCTACGGACATTATCTCCCACGCAATAAGAAAAAATAATCCATTCGCAGCAGTAACAACCAAAAGCATTCCTATAATGAATAGATTATAAAAAAATCCCAAAGCTCCAATACTATATTTTTCATAGAAATGTTTTACATATCCAATACCATAGATAGAGCAAAAAAGAGCTATCAAAGAAATCACAAAAATAAAAAAAATTGATAATTTATCAATACAAAAAAAAATTGAAAGAAGTGGAAAAGCAAAGCTATCAACTGTAAAAAAAATAGTGTTTGGACTCGCCCATGTTAATATCGCAAAAAACAATCCCCAAATGGAACCGGCAATCGCGAAAAAACTGCTCCACATATTAGCAAGCTTATCATCTTTTCGAAAAATCAAAACACTCATAGCTCCAACGCCGAAAAAAAACAAAAGAACAATAAAACCTATTGAGGATGCAACACTATCTATCATACTATTTTAATCCTAACGATTTACAATCAAGAATTTCTAATATATGTAATAAGTGACAAAGAATTATTTTGGGAGATGGCGGATCTCCAAGAATTTGATAATCTACTGGTATAATATTATTCACTCCATCTTGCGTTGCGTAGGATCCGTTATATATTCCACCGTTTATCGCATCATCTCCAACAACAACAACAATTTTTGGATCAGGTGTAGCATCGTATGCTCTTTTCACTGCTTCAACCATATTTCTGGTTACAGGACCAGTCACCATAAGCATATCCGCATGTTTTGGAGAAGCAACGAAATGAATACCAAAACGCTCAATATCATAAAAAGCATTAGATAGAGCAACAAGCTCCTGTTCACATGCATTATCAGAACCAGCATCTACCTGTCTGATAGCAAGAGATCCTCGAAATAATCGTTTTACCTTGTCTTGTATCTTTTCTCCAATAGTGATAATTTCTATTTGATTATAGTAATCTGGATTTATAAAAATTATATTTTTTGGCGTCGAAAATATCTTTAGTAAAAGTTTTAACACAAGTAGAATTTATCTCCTCATTATTTTTTCTCTGATATAGCTTTTGTTAATAGGTCTATGCCTTTTTTGGATTCTTCTACGGATTTAGTTAAAGACTCTCTTGCTTGGTCTGGATTGTGGAAGCCATCTGAATTTTCTGCAGTCCACCATTCCCATAGAATATGGGCTTTTTGATGTTGTTCCTGTGCTTCTTTAATAATTTTTTCATCTATTCCAGTTTTTTTGGATTCTACAATTTTATCAATTAAATTGCTCAGCCAAAATTCTGCCTTTCTCATCTTACCTTTAATATGATTTTTAATTGAATCAATTGCATACACTGCCTGCTCATTCGTCCATTGCGGATGACATTTCAAACACGTTTCTTTTATGTAATTTTTTGGGCTTGTCTGCCAATGTGATGTGAAAATTTTTCCATCTTTGTCTTTTATTTTTGGCATATGGCAATTATTACAGCTTACCCCGGCTTTATCATGCTTTGAATTCCAGAATACTTCAGTCTCAGGATGCTGAGCCTTAAAAAGCAACCCACCAGTCAAACTATGTTTGAAATCACGAAACTCAAGCTTGTTATAATGCTCATAAATCTGAAAAACATTTTTAAGCGGAAAATGATTTGTCCTTATGTCATTGAACCCAACCTTTTCGCCTGTAACAGGATTTACTCCTGGATTACAGTTATACTCCACATGACATTGTCCACACATAAGTTTTGCATCATATTTATCAAGAATCGCTATTTTTCTGAAATCCCTGAAATCAACAACTTTAATTGGAGTTTGTTTAGTATCATTATGCCATAATGTATCTTTTTCATCACGGGTTAGTGCATGAATTAAACCATCTCGGACAATTCTTGGTTTTGTAGCATGAGGGTCATGACAATGAACACAACTTATAATATTTTGCAAATCTTTTACATATTCTACAGGATTAGATGTTCTATCCCATTTTGCACTTTTATCTTTTTCTCCCATATATTTCCATTTCAAAATACTATCATTAGTTTTACATTGCAAACATACAGGATTTGCTGCAGCAGCACTTTCAGGAATAAATGATTTGTGTTCTTTTGTATCAGGATATTTATCTTCAAGAACATCCCATACTTTAACAGGAGTATTTGTAATAGTATATGCCCATCCGTTTTTAGGCTGGAATCTGCCACCATAAGCTCTATCTACAACCAAATGATCCAAAAGCATATAAGCATGACTTCTTGGAACATTGTGCTCTTTTGTAAAACCATGCCCCATCATCAATTTGTCCCAAAATGGATTTGGAGAACGCTCTGTCAACAAAGATTTTTCAATTCTTGCTGGCTTTTTAAGATTAACCTCAAAAAATGTTTCAAATTGATTCTTGTGGCATTTACCACAAACCATAGGATCAAAATTTGTAACAGGTTTTTTCTCAAAATCTTCATTATGTTCATTTAAAAAACTATGGCATTGTGTGCAATTAAGTTGTTTATGTCTCCCTAAACTCCACAATTCCTTAACTTCAGCATGACAACTAAAACATTTTTCAGAATCAACATTTTTCTGAGCAAATCCCTCTCGTGAACAAACAATCACATAAAAACACACAAGTATTAAAATAATTTTATACATTTTTACCTCCAATTTTTTTATTGCTTTGTCTTTTTTCATTCAATTCCTGTAGCTATAAACTCAGTATTAACTGGTTCTTTAACAAGTTTATAGACAAGCCAGAATGTAATAAATAATAATGCGCTCGTAACAAGAAATGGAATTCTTAATCCAAATTTAGCTCCAAGAAAACCTCCTAATAAAGGGCCCATTGCCATACCTATCATTGAAAAACTATTAGCAATACCCATCATTCCACCTCTTTTTTTTCTTGGAATATATGCAGTAATCATTGTTTGAGTTGATGGAGAAATTCCAGCAACAAAAACTCCAAGCCCCATTCTTAGTAATAAAAGCTGTCCGATATTTTTTATGAAAAAATGTGGAGCCATTAAAATTGCAGAACCAAGCAAACAAACAGAAAGTGATTTTTTATGACCTAAAACATCTCCTTTTTTTCCCCAAAAAGAAGATGCAAATAAAGTTGTAATTGCAGTTGAACTAAATACTAAACCTGTTATAGTTGCTACATATTTAACATCCTTTTGAAAACTTGATATAAATAAAGGTAGTATTGGCTGTAAAACCATTACAGCTATCTGTATAACACATTGCACTAACATTATTACGAATAATTGTTTAGATGCAAAAACAGATTTTATATTTTCAATAATTCCTCCGCCTTTTTCTTTACTTAAAAGATGTTTTTCCTCTTTAACCATTATTGTCACAATCAATCCACCTATAAAAATAAAAGTTGCTGTTAAAATAAATACAAAGCGATACCCAACTAAATCTGCAAGGACACCACCAATAAATGGGCCACCAATACTACCTGCAATCATAGATGTTTGAAGTATACCAAATGCATAACCCATTTTTTGTTGTGGAACAGATGTTGAAACTAAAGCTGCTGATGCACCCACAAACCCACCAAAACATCCCTGCAATATCCTCAGTATCAATAAATCATATACATTGCGAGCAAACGCCATCAATAAATTCAGTATTGCTATTGCAAAAACAGCACGAATTATCATCACTTTTCTGCCATATCTATCACTAAAATCACCCCATATAGGTGAAAAAATCGCAGAAAAAATAAATCCTATACCCATAGTTATACCACTCCACAAAGACACATCATTTAAATTTGTAATTCCTAAAGTTCGTATGTAAAATGGTATAAATGGCAAAATCATACTCATACCAAGCACACTAACAAACTGCATTCCCCATAATGCATATAAATTCTTCTTCCACTGTTCCATTTTTTTATTGGTTTTAAAATGTTCTGTTAATAAAAAAACGCCCGCATAGGCGAACGTTTTAAATATATCAAATAATTTTTAGAAAATCTATAGTAAAAACCCTCTTATCCACCTTTATTAAAATGGGATTAAGGGGGAATTTATCTTTTTATACTTTTGCTTCTTTTATCAATTTCAAAGTTTCTATTACTTTATTTGTTAATTCTTTAAATTTTCCTTCTTTAACAATTTCTTTTGTAATCAATTTTGAACCAATTCCAACACAGGAAACACCTGCTTTAAACCATTTTTCAATATTTTCTTTTGTCACATCCACACCACCTGTTGGCATAATTCTTGTCCAAGGAGAAGGACCCAATATACTTTTTACAAACTCAGGTCCACCAACTGAATCTCCGGGAAATACTTTACATATTTCAACACCCCATTCCTCAGCTTTTGATATCTCTGTAGCAGTTCCACAACCAGGACTGTAAAGTATTTTTCTGCGATTGCACAATCTCGCCACTTCTTCATTTAAAACAGGTCCTACTATAAAATTAGCGCCATTTGCAATATAAAGAGCAGCTGTAGGTGCATCAACAATTGAACCAACTCCAAGAATAACTTCTGGTTTTTCTTTGGAAAAATATTCAACTAATCCACCAAATACTTTCCATCCAAAATCACCCCTATTTGTAAATTCAACCACTTTAGCTCCACCATCAACACAAGCACTAACAATTTTTTTTGACGTTTCTAAATTATCATTATTAAAAACAGGGATTAGTCCTATTTCTAATATTGTATTAATGACTTTTACCCTGCTATGCTTTGCCATATACTCCCTCCTTCATTTTTATTACACTAATCGGTAAATTCAGGAAACATTTGAATTTCTTATTATCTATATTTTTACACATTTTCTTCATTGTCCTTTATGTATGAAGCTACCAATTCTTGAATTCTTTTAATTCCATCTTTTATTTTAATATCTTTTTTAAAAAGACTGGATGTGCCTGCTACTAATACATTAGCGCCTGCTTCTACCATTATTGGAATATTTTCATAACTTACATTTCCATCTACTTCTATGTCAATATTTACTTTTTTTGTATCAATTATTTTTTTTAGATCCTTAATTTTTGTAATAACACCCGATATTAATTTCTGGCCGGCAAAACCTGGTTCAACCATCATAAGTAAAACCATTGATATGTCCTCTAAAATATAATCCAAAGTACTTAAAGAAGTAGTAGGATTTAATGCCACTGAAGCTTTGGCTCCGCAATTTTTTATTACCTGAATTACTCTATGCAAATGAATACAACTTTCTATATGAACAGAAATTATATTTTCTGTATTTCCTTGTGCTAAATTGCTTACTTCTACAAACTGTTGTATGTATTTATCTGGTTCTGATATCATCAGATGTATATCAAATGGAAGTGATGTTATCTCACGTACTGATTTCAAAATATCAGGGCCCATTGTAAAATTAGGTACAAAATGGCCATCCATAATATCAAAATGCAACATATCTACACCTGCAGATTCCAATTCTTTAATAATTCTTTCTAAATGTAAATAATTTACACACATAAGTGATGGTGAAATTTTTATTTTTTCCATTTGATTTTCTGTTTAAATTTTTCTATTTCTGCACGTGTTGGCATAGCAGGTAAAGTTCCAAAACGTGTTACTGCAATTGCACCAGCAACATTGCCAAAACGCACTGCTTCCTGCAATGAACAACCTTCAGCAACAGCTACAGTAAAAGCTGAAGTAAAAGCATCACCAGCACCTGTTGTATCTACAGGTTTAACTTTATATGCTGGAATGACTATAGTCTCATTTGCACTACATAAAAGTATTCCATTCTTACCACGTTTAATAACTACAACTTCTGGACCATAACTTAAAATCTGCTTTGCAGCTTTTAATAACATAGAATCATTTTTTATCTTATATCCAACTAATGTTTCAATTTCTAATCTATTAGGTGATATAATTTTAGCTTTTCTCCAGGTCTTAGGACTATAATTACGCGGTGGACCTGCATCCACTATCACAGGAACATTATGGTTATATCCTTCTTCACAAACTTTTGCTACAACATCTTCTGGAATTTCAAAATTTACCAGTATAGCATCTAATTTTTTCCAGTGAGGTTGTAATGCCTTTTGGACATCTTCAGGATACAAATTAGCATTAGCACCAAGTACTACTAAAATAGTATTTTCACTATTGTCATCCACCATAATTATAGCTACCCCAGTTGACGCATTTGAATCAACTTTAACTCCTTTAATATTAACACCTTCAGATTTAAGAGCAGATAATTCCATTTTTCCAAAATCGTCATTTCCTATACATCCGACTAAAATTGAAGATGCACCCATCCGTGCCACTCCGACACTTGCATTTGCACCTTTTCCACCTGGCCCAATTTTAAAACTATGAGCTAATACATTTTCACCAGAAACTGGCACTCTCGGAGTTTTTACTGCCAAATCTGCAATAATACTGCCTATAGTCGCTATTGTTTTCATTTTGAAATAATATATGTTTTCTTTATGTCAGGCAAAAAACATTTTATGCCATTTTTTAGATTTTTTATTTTTTTATTTATTTCTTTTACATTCACAGTATTAAAAGCAAACATACCGAAATGGTGAGAAAACATAGTTGGAATTTTACAATAACTACATAAATCCAACGCTTCTTCAAATGTAAAGTTTCCAAGAATATTTAATTTTTTCCTATATAAATCCCGTCCATTTATTGGCAATAAAGCGATATCAATATTTTTTGTCTTTAGAATATCTTTAAGCCCATCATATAAAACACAATCCCCGGAATGATATATAGTTATATTACCAAATTTGAGTATAAATCCAAGAAAATAATGCTCTTTTTTTTTATTAAATTTTATTTCTTCGTGAGAAGCAGGTATGACTTCTATCTTAATATCAGAATTATAAGAAATTTTTTCTCCTGCATTTACAGCCTGAATGTTCGCCTCGTCCAAACCTATTTTTATAGCTAAATCCATTACTGCTTTTGGAATTACAAATTTACAATTGGTATTATGTTTAGCCAAAATTCGCAATGTTTCTGGATCCATATGGTCAGAATGTGAATGGCTGCAAAATACTAAATCCAAATTTCTAATATTCACAGAATTTAAAGGCGCAGACATCATACGAATATGTGACACTTTTGTATCTTTATATTTTTTAGCTAAATAATCAGAAAGATAGGGATCAATTAATCCTAATTTGTTTTTGAAACAAAAAGCAAAACCCGCCTGTCCTATCCAGTATAACGCGAGTTTATCTGTCCCTTTAGTAACACTTGCCATTACTTCAAGTGGATTTCCATCAACATTCTGTTCGGAAATTTCAATCATTATTTTTAAATATTCACTGAATACCGTTTACTTCTTTGTCATTCCCGAATTCTTTAATCGGGAATCCAGAGTCTTGTTTTAGCAATATTTTAAAAACAGTGGATTCCCGCTTACTACTGCGGGAATGACAAACTGCCAAAAACTACAATTACCATTGTAACACAATCGCAATAACAGACTTCAGTGAGCTTTTACCATTATTCTTTAACTTAAATACTTTAATAAATTATTTACTGCTATTTGAGTAGCTCTTGAAATACTTTCATTTGTATATCCACCAATATGTGGTGTTGCAATAACCCGCTCATGCAAAACTAATGGATTATCTACAGGAGGTTCTTTTTTAAAAACATCCAATGCAAAACCTGCAATTTTATTTTCAAAAAGTGCTTTTAACACAGCTTTTTCATCTATTAAATCTGCTCTTGCTGCATTAATTAAATAAACCCCATTTTTCATTTTTTCGATTATATCTTTATTAATTAAAGATTCTCCATTTTTCAAGGGTGGACAATGCAAACTAATTATATCTGACTGTTTTAATAATGTATTTAAATCAGCCCAACTAAAATCTCCAGCGGGCAAAAAAGAACTATCTCTTATAACATCATACGCTACAACTTTCATTCCTAAACTAAGTGCCATCATCGCAACTTGTCTGCCAATTTTACCACAACCAATAATGCCAAGTGTACGATTCTGCAACTCAATACCTTCTTTTCTTTCCCATTTTTCCTCTTTCATCTTTCTATCACTAAAAGGAATATACCGAACCAGGCTAAAAATCAATCCAATAGTTAATTCAGCAACCCCTCTAGTATTTGCTTCTTCTGCACGACATATTTTAATGTTTAATTCCTTAGCAGTTTTTAAATCAATATTATCTATACCTGTTCCATTTCTACTTATCACTTTTAACTTTCCTGCACCTTTTAATACTTCTGCACTTATTTTCTCAACACCGGCAAGATACCCAACACAATCAGAAAGTAATTCTATTAATTCTTTCTCGTCAGGTTGTTTTCCAGGAGTAGAAAATACTAACTCATATCCTGCTTTTTTAAGTGTATCAAGAGCTGGATGTCCTGATTTGGTTAAAGACCTCGGAGTAATCAAAATTTTCCCATTCTTATTCATCTATGCAAATTTTTCCTTTTCTATTATAGATTCTTTTTGGAAATCCCTTTTTTTCTATATCTTTATAATTATGTCCTGCTTGGGCAGGATAAACACATAAAGATATTAATGGCGTATTTCCAATATTTACTGAACGATGTGCCCAATAAGGCGGAACATAAATCATTTTGTTTTTTTTCATAGGTTCTGCAACACATTTTCCCTCTTCAGTTTTCATTAACATATATCCTTCTCCCCGAAGGCAAAGATAAATTTCAGCAGTCTTTTCAACTTTATGATAATGCCCTTTAGTCATAAAATATTCATTCCCTACTAAACCAGGCCAAAGCTTACTAATACAAAAATATAAATGCCCATCTTCTTCAGGCACAGGTTTTTCAAAAACCTCATAATGGATCGGATCCGCCTGCTTTTTGATAATTTTTTCCAATGCCTTTTCATCAGTATAATACCCACGCATATCTGATGCTTTTCTAACTATAATTTTCTCCGGATTTTTCATTATACCTTTTTCCAAATCAAAATCCATACCAAATGGTCTAATCGATTTTTTTATCATATTATCTCCTATTAATTATCTGAACTTTTCTGCAATTTCACAGATTTTATTGAATTTTTCACCTGCTGATGGAATTTCAATGTGAAAAACTTCTGCTATTACTTTAGTCCAGCCATATATGAAATACACCCAGCCATCTTCAATATGCAATTTTTTTTCTTCTTGTTGCGCACGTGCCTTATCTAAAAAAATAAGGTTTCCCCTATAATTAAAATCCCATGCTATTCCATTTTCCGGAAAAATAGCATTATCTGTAATTGGTGAACCTGCAGCATCTTTTCCAAGACCTGTAGCATTAATTACAAGTGAATACGGTTTCAAACTATTGAGAATTTTATCATTGTCTTGCGGTATTGGAGTTAAATAATATTCGCAAGAAACATCTGACATAAGTTTTTTATGTATTTTTTGTATTTCTTCTAATCTCCCACTGCTTCTATTTGATATAATAATTTTTGATGGTTTATTTATACCTCTCTCTTTATTCATTAGATATGAAGTAATTGCTATTGATGACCCACCTGCTCCTATAACAAAAACTTCGCTTTTGTTTTTCAACCAATAGTCTTTAGGTAAAAATTTTTCTAAAGCCAAACCACTGGTTATAGGATCTTTAGCGTGCCCAATCAGTTTCCCATCACATTTAGAAATGCAACTAATTTCTCCCATAACTTGTGCATAATAATCTAATTCTTCAAAAAGGTCATAACAACTTTTAAGCAAATCTATTTTATGTGTTGTAACAAGAGCACCAAAAGAATGTTTGTCATTCTTAATATATTCTACAATTTTTCTATATGCCCCAGCTTCATCATGTGGTTTAAAATTTACTCCTTTGATTATACAATTGTCTAATTTTAAAAATTCAATCCATTTTGGAAAAATTTTCATAATAGAAGATTTCTCTGTAGTAACACCAATAAAATAAAATATTTTTTCTGGAGATACTAAATTTGCCTGCAAAATTTTATCTTTCATATATAACATCCATAAATAATAGAGCAGCACCAACAACACCAATTTTATCAGTATATTTTGAAATAGAAACTTCAGTATATTGAAATATAGTTTTAAATACTTGTTTTTTAAAAGTATCCAGCATAGGTTTTAAGAAAAGCACACCTGCTTTAGATATACCACCACAAAGAATTATTTTCTCCGGATTAAAAATGTTGGCAAGACTTCCTAAGGCAATACCTAAATATTTACCTGTTTCATTCCACAATTTCTGACAATCACAGTCTCCATTTATTGCAGCTTCAGCAATCAATTCAGGTGTTATCTTAAATTGTTTGTCTATACGTAATAATTTTCTTAAAATTGGAAAGGAGTTTTTTGAACATCTTTCTTTTACTGTCTGGCTTAATGCCCATGCACCAACCATAGATTCCAAACAACCTATACTACCACATCTGCAAACACGCCCGGAATATGAAATAGACATATGTCCAATGTATCCAGCTAATCCATTTGGCCCTCTGTATAATTTACCACCTATAATAATACCACCGCCTACACCTGTTCCTAATGTCAAACAAATTAAAGTGCTGCATTTTTTTTTAGCATCAAGGCAATAAGATCCCCATGCTGCACAATGCGAATCATTTTCTACATTTATGGGAATACCCAGTTCTTTTGTAAAAAAATCAGCGATGGGAACATTTCTCCATCCCAAATTAGTTGCATTGAGTATAATTCCATTTTTCTGGTCTACTTCTGCTGCAACTCCAATACCTAAACCTTTAATTTTACTTGTGCAATTCTTGTCCATAAAATGTTGAACACAGCTTGTAATATTTTTAAGCACTTTCTGTGGCGATTGTTTGTAACTAATAGGTTCAATAGCACTTTTAAGTATTTCACCTTCTGAATCTACAAGAGCAATTTTAATATTGGTTCCTCCACAATCTAATCCTAAAAATTGTTCTTTATTTTTTTTCATATCACTATTTGTTTCCAAATTCCTCCCAGTGTAACACTTTGTCTAATGGCTTCTTGAAACCAGCATAGGAAGAAATATGTGCTGGATAACCTATTGGTATTAACGCTACTAATTTATAATTATCTGGCACCTTCAAAAATCGTTTTATTTCCTCTGCATAACTCTTTTTATCTCCAGCTACCCAACATGCTCCTAATCCATAAGATTCTACAGCTAACAATATGTTTTCAACAGCAGCACAACCATCTTCTAAAAAATACTTGGTATTTTCACAAAATACTACAATACATACAGGAGCATCAGCAATAAACCCGCCGTAATCAGTCATTTCTGCAATATGCTCGCGTTTTCCTACATCTGTCACCACAACAAATTGCCAAGGCTGTATATTATTAGCTGTAGGAGCTAATCTCCCACAATCTATAATATCTTCTATAATATCTTTAGCTATTATTTCCTTTTTAAATGCTCTAACAGAACGCCTTGCTTTTATAACAGTTATTGCTTCTTTTTTCACTTGGAAATCCCCCCTTTTATCTAACGTATTGTCAAAAGTTTTTAATGCCTTGGTAGCCGCAAGCTTTAGCTTGCGAAGAAAAACCGCAGGCTAAAGCCTGCGACTACCTTTCATACTGCTTTTGACATTACCTTATCTAATTGGTTATTTTTCTTAATTCTCTATGCTATTATCAATTTCACACCTAAATCTTTTATTGAAGCTTCATTTTCCTTAGAAATATTATCTGTAATTATTATATCTACATCTGTAATAGCACACACCCGTGCAAAATCAACTTTATTAAATTTTGAACTATCTGCTAACACAATTACTTTTTGTGCTTTCTCTATCATTTTCTTTTTTATTTCTGCTTCAGAAATATGTGAAGTAGTTAAACCATTTTTAAAATCTATGCCACTTACTGACATAAAAAAAGTATGAACATAGATTTCTTCTAAAACTTTCATTGCTAATGGACCAGATGTTGCTTGTGTTTTTTCTCTAAATACCCCACCAATAAAAATAAGCTCTTTATCCGAATATCTGCTAACTTCATTGGCAATACGAAATGAATTCGTTATTATACTTAATCCATGTTTATTAGAAAGTAACTTGGCAAATTGATATACAGTGCTACCTATATCTAAAAATATACTTTGTTTATTTTCAATAAATTCAAGTGCTGCTTTTGCCATTTTTATTTTTCCTTCAATAGCAATATTTTCTTTCTCAATTACAGGTATTTCCTTTTCAACAATATTACTGCGTTTTAGTAAAATAGCCCCACCATGTGTTCGTTTAATATCCCCATTAACTGCAAGATAATTTAAATCCGTCCGAATTGTAGCAACAGAAGCTTTAAATTCATTAGCGAGTTCCAAAACATCCACCCTACCATTATTATTAACAATGGTAAGAATTTTCTGCCTTCTTTCTTCTGGAAACATTTTATTATCAATCATATATGTAATTATACCACATATATTATCGTTTGTCAAGTATTTTTATTTATTATTATCTAATTTTAACGTTTGTTAGCGAATTATAAAGTAGCGGTAGGATTCCAATTCTACAATAATTCGTTGCATTGTAATGCAACCGCTACTTTGGAAGTGTAAATATAAGCTTTGAACCCTTATTTATGCCTTCTGATTCTACCCAAATTCTACCACCATGAAACTCCACAATTTTCCTGCATATAGAAAGTCCCAGCCCAAAACCACTTGTTGATTTTACAAGTGATTGATCAACCCTATAAAATTTTTCAAATACTTTTTTTAAATTTTCTGTTGCAATTCCAATACCATTGTCTTCAATTATAAATTTTATTCCTGATGCTTCTTCTTTAAAATAGACAATCACCATACCTCCATCCGGAGTATATTTTATAGCATTTACCAAAAGATTCAAAAAAACACGTTTAATATATTCATAGTCACAATTAATACTTGTTTCAGAATTACAAGAACCCTGAAATTTAATTTCTACTTTCTTTTTTTCTGCCAATGGTCCCAATTCTTTTATTGCATCATTTATAAGTTCTACAACAAAAATACTCTGTTTTTTTAGCTCTACAAACCCGGATTCCATTCTTGTAAAATCCAGTAAATCATTTATAAGCTTCTTCATTTTTTCCGCCTGCCGTTTAATTATTTCTAAAAGCTTTTTTGTATTAGTCTCTCCAGAATTTGTAACATCAAAAAGCACATCAACAGCACCAGATATAGCAGTTAGCGGTGTTTTTAAATCATGTGAAACCATAGACATAAATTCTTCTTTTAATTTCTCCATTTCCTTTAAAGTAACAAGTTGAGATTTTAAATTTCTCAGCTCCACTGCTTTTTCAACAGTACTTAAAAGTTCTGACATTTCAAATGGCTTTGTAATATAATCAGTTGCACCTTTTCTTAAACTTTCAATCGCAGTTTCTATTGTTGCATATCCTGTTGCCATAATTACTTCTACTGTAGAATCAATTTTTTTTATCTCTCCAAGAACAGCAATACCATCCATACCTAACATTTTTATATCACTAACAACTACATCAAATTTTTCTTTTCTTATTTTTTCAATACCTTCTTCTCCATTTGAAACAGTATCTACTGCATACCCCTGATCTTTAAGTTCAAAACAAATTAAATCTCTTATTCCTTTTTCATCATCAATAACTAAAATTTTAGTTTTTTCATTCATTTGCTAAATCTCCTTTGGAAACAACCCCCTTACTCCCCCTTTATTAAAGGGGGAGTAAGATTTATCTAATTAATTGGTAAGTTTATAATAAACTTTGTTCCTTTACCACTTTCACTTTCAAATTTAATGGTTCCATTATGTTTTTGAATTATTTCATAACACAAACTTAATCCCAACCCAGTGCCTTTCCCAACTTCTTTTGTTGTAAAAAATTGTTCAAACATCCTTTTTTGTATTTCTTTTAGTATACCTACGCCTGTATCAGAAACAGTAATTTCAACATTTTTTTCATATTCATTATCTATTTTTCTAATTTTAACAGTAATCTTTCCGCCATTAGACATTGCATCTATTGCATTACTACATAAGTTTATTATCACTTGTTGAATCTGACTTTTATTCACATATAAAGACAATCTGCTGATTTTACTACTTAAGAATTCTACTACATTATTGGTTGCTTCAATATTTTCTATTTCCCTTATATCCCATTTCCAACCCTCATCAATTTCAAACTTTAATATTTTATTTTTATAAAGAGATTTCAAAATTTCTTTTACAAAAAATGGGTTACCTCCTGATTTTTTCTGGATTAACTGTCCTAATTCTTCTACTTCCTTTCCTTTTTTATTAAAAACATCCTAAAGCAAATTAGTTACATCTAACACTTCTAACGGCAATAATTTTATATTAGATATATCTATACCTATTTTTTTAAAACCATCAATTGTTAATATAAGTGGATGTGAAATACTTACTTCATTATCTCTATAGGCGCCTATAATAAGGAAAAACTTTATAGTAGAATCAGTTATAATATTATCTATTAGATTTAAACTGGCTATGTCTATCCATTGCAAATCATCTAAGAATAAAACCAATGGATGTTCTTCTTTTGAAAAAACTTCTATGAATTTTTGAAAAATCATATTGAACCTATTTTGAGTTTCCTTAGGTTCCAATTGGGCTACAGAAGATTGTTTTCCTATTATTAACTCCACTTCAGGAATTACATCAACAATTATCTGCCCATTGATTCCCACTGCTTCTAATAATTTATTTCTCCATATTTTTATCCTATCCTCGTTTTCAGTTAATATATTCCTGACTAAATTTTGAAAAGCATTAATTATAGCATTGTATGGAATATCTTTTTCAAATTGCTCAAATTTTCCTGCAACAAAATACCCTTTCTTTTTTACCACTAATTTATGGATTTCATTTATCAGTGTTGTTTTTCCTATACCTGAATAACCTGATACAAACATTATTTTTGTTTTACTTTCACTTATTTCATCAAAAGTTTTCAGAAGAACATTTATTTCTTTTTCTCTACCATAAAGTTTTTGAGGCAAATAAAATTTATCAGAAATATCGTTTTCACCAATACTAATGTCTTCAATTTTACCTTTCTCAACTAATTGCTTCAGGCATTTTTCTAAATCATATTTCAATCCATAACTATTTTGATATCTCTCTTCAGGAATTTTAGAAAGCAGTTTCATTACTATATCAGAAATTGCTTTTGGTATATCTTCATTTAATTTACTTGGGGCTATTGGATTTTTAGCTATATGAAAATGAATAAGCTCCAAAGGATCATTTGATTTTAATGGCAGTCTACCTGTAAGCATTTCATATAAGGTAACACCTAAAGAATAGAAATCTGTACGATAATCCACAGAACAATTCATCCTTCCTGTTTGCTCTGGCGAAATATATGGCAATCTTTCTTCTAATACACTTCTATCATAAATAAATTCGTTTTCCTTTGTAATTAAAGATGATATACCCAAATCACCTACTTTAACTATATCACCATTTTTCTCAATAAAAATGCTGTATGGGGTTATATTTTTGTGAATGATATTATGTTTATGTATATCACATAAAGCATTAGCTAATTGAATGCTTAATGTCAAAAATTTCTTAATATCAATTGAGCTTTCATAAAGAAAAGTTTTAAATAATATTGATTCGAAATTTTCCACCACTAAGATAATTTCATCTCGAGACTCTATTACTTCATAAATTTTTACAGTATTATTTGATTCGATTTTTTTGGCTATATCACACTCATATTTAATCTGTATAACATCTAAAGAATTCATTCCTGATGTTTTAATAATTACAAAAAGAAAGATTTTTTTATCTTCATCAGAATTGAAAAACCCTTTATGGATAATGAAATTTTTATTTTCTTTTAGCTTTTCTGTAAATGTATATTCTGATTTATCAAACATAACCTATATTGTCATTGCGAGACCAAAATTTATTTTGGTCGTGGCAATCTCTAAAAAGTATTTGAGATTGCTTCGCTAACGCTCGCAATGACGCATTCATCTAATAACTCATTTTATACTCTATTTGTCATTTTGCAAAGTAATTTTTACAATTTCAGACCGAGAGAAAAGCCTCATTGGAATTGCCCATGTTCCTGTACCAGAAGTAGTATAAATGTAAGAAGAACTTTTCTTGTATAACCCATAAGGATACTTATAATAGAGATATACCAAAAAATTCATTGGAGGAATCTGTCCCCTATGCGTATGACCTGACAACTGTAAATCAATACCTAAATCCACTGCAGTGCCAAAACCAACAGGACTATGAGCCAAAAGTATAATCATCTTCTTAAAATCACAGTTTTGCATTATTTTTTTTAAATCACTGCCTGTTTCCTGATATTGTTTGCCAGTATCATCATCAATTCCAATAAGTTCTATATCATTAGCAATAGTAATTTTATCATTTCGTAAAATATTTATATTTGATTTTTTAGCAATTTCCATAAATTTATCAATTCCAAAATAATACTCGTGATTTCCTGTAATACCAAAAACACCATATTTTGCTTTTAAATTTTTAAGTGCTTCACAGATCTCACCAGTCCCCTTAGACTCTGAATCCATTAAATCTCCTGTAATAACTATTAAATCCGGATTAAGTCCATTAACCCTATCCACAATAGAACCAAGCCATTGTGCTGATTTTAAAACTGATAAATGCAAATCAGACAGTTGGATAATTGTAAACCCTGAAAGTTCTTTTGTGATTTTTCTATGTGTAATTTTAACTTCTCTTAATTTTGGTTTTTGTGCTGCATTGTAAAGCGCATAACCAGACAACAAAATTACCAAAATAATTGCAGAGTAAGTTAATAACTTGTCATTGCGAGTTGCAAAACAACGAAGCAATCCCAATATGTCTTTTACAATAAAAATTGAAAGAGCAATTGATATAATACCAAACCATACATTACCTAAATATACAACAGGATATACAGATATATATCTACTTAAAAATTCTCCAAGCACAAATGATAAAGCTGCTATCAAGAAAAATATTCTTAAGTAACTACGTGCACAAACAGAAATAGATAATCCAGCAACAATACGACTATACACATAATAATGAATTCCAAGATACACCAAAGAAAATATTAAAATAAAAAACAAAAAATACAATTTATTCATCTTAATTTGCCTCTTGCAAATGATGCAAATATACCACCAAAACAAATAATTGAAAAAATCATAAATAATGTTTTAACACTTTTTATAAAAAGTGGATAATAAAAAGGTGTAATCTGCACTTTTCCAATAAATATTGAAAATACAAGCATAGCAAATCCCATACTAAGCATCTGGCCTATTAACCGCATTGTTCCAAGTGTTGCACTCGCTATACCATAGTATTTTTTATCAACAGAACTCATAACTGCATTTGTATTCGGAGATGAAAAAAGAGCAAATCCAAAACCAAGCAAAATCAGAGTAAATACAATAAAAGTAATCGTAGTGTTTTCACCTAAAAAAGTAAAAAGAAAAAGTCCTATAGTCGCTAATATCATACCTATAGAAGAAACTATCCGTGGTTCAATTTTATCTGAAAGTTTACCTGCTAATGGTGAAAAAATAGCCATTACAATTGGCTGTGAAAACAAAATCAAACCTGCATCTTTAGGACTAAGTGCTTTTATATACTGCAAATAAAGGCTCAAAAGAAAAGTCACAGAAAATGTCGCGCTATAATTAATCAATGCAGCTAAATTTGAAAAAGCAAAAACTGTGTTATTTTTAAAAAGATTAATATTATAAACTGGAAATTGTATTTTTGCCTCCCACTTAATAAACATTAAAAATCCTAAAACTCCCATTAGAATTAATAATATGCCTGTTCTTGCAGGCAAACTGGAAAATCCATACATTATAAAAAAAAACGTAATAACGAAAATTATAGATCCTATCCAATCAAATTTTTCTCCTTCACATTCAGTCCATTCCCCTTTTAGTTTCCAAAGAACAAGTAAAATTATTATTATACCAACAGGAACATTTATCAAAAAAATACTTCTCCATCCAAAATGCTGAGTAATAATTCCACCCAAAAATGGCCCCATTGAAAGCCCAAGATAAACTGAAGCAACATTTATCCCTAATGCCTTACCTCTTTCTTTAATAGGAAATACAGAAATTAAAATTGCCGTTCCAGCACCAAATATCATTGCACCGCCTATACCTTGTAAAACCCTAAATGCAATAAGTAAAGAAGAAGAGTTTGAAAACACTAAAAACGTAGATGCTATAGTATAAATTATTGTGCCATATAAAAAACTTTTCTTTCTTCCATATATATCTGCCATCCTACCAAAAGGAACAAGAAATATTGCTGCAGATAGAAGATATGATGTTGCAACCCATCCTAACAATATTGCATCCATTGAAAACTCTTTGGCAATTAATGGAAGAGAAATATTAATTGATGATGCCATAAATGGAACAATAAAAGAACTTAAAATTGTACAAAGCAGAACTATTTGTTTTACTTCCAAAATTTTATCCTTTCACTAATTTTCTAACTGAAGTATCAAGAAACATTCGGAGATATAACCCCAATATCTTTCATTGGAAAATGCTTTTTATTCATTGTAACTAGGGTTAGTTGATTAAACTTGGCAACAGCAGCAATAAATATATCCGGTAATTCCAAATCATGTGATTTAAAGTAGATATTATAGTATTTTGCAGCTATTGCTGCTACATCTTTAGTAATCTCTAATGATTTTATTGTCTGCAGCAAAAGAAGTGTATCATCTTCTTCATTTTTTCTCATACCACGCAATATTTCAAAATTAGTTATAGCACATATGAAAATTTCTCCTTTAGCAGATAATTCCAATATTGTTTTTGTATCAATATCCCTTAAGTGATTTATAAGAACATCTGTATCAAGCAGAAATTTTCTTTGCATATCTATTTGATTTTTTTTCAAATGATTCAGTAAATTCTTTTCTAATTTTTCGGACATACATTTCTGTATCTTTAATATCTTCTCTACCCTTCCATGCACCTGAAGAAATTCTTAAAGCATCACTAAGAGAAACAGGTTTCTTTTTATACCTCTCTAAAAATGAATCAATTGCTTCCCTTACAAGTTCAGATACAGATTTTTTTGTTACCTTACTAAAATCCGAAAGCATATTTTTTTGTTCTTCCTGTATATAAATTAACATTTGTTTTGCCATATTAATCACCTCATAATATATAATAGTATATATTATATATTAAATCAATAGGATTTTTAAAATACCAAGTTCCAATTCACAACAATTTGCGTTTTTTTATTTCTTTTAGTAATTTTACAGGAATAGGTCTGCATGAACAATTTTTAGAATGTTTTAAATGCCATTTAATTCTCGTCTCAATAGAAGGATTTTTTACCATTCTATTTTTCATATGCCAGCTTATATTTATCGTCATTTTTTACACCTCTTTACATACTACTTAATTTGTGCAAAAAGCACAATATAATTCTTTGTTTACTCTTTGCCAACAAATTCTTTTCTAAAAATCCTTTTCCTATAAAAAGATACAATAAAAACCGAACTAGCGACAACTAAATAAATTGGAAAAGCAATTTCAGCAAAACTCCACATTTTAATAACTGTAAAACTGGTAAGAGCACCAAATAAACCTGTAGTATAAACATCAACGGTTTCTGTCTCCGGATATTTCCACGATTTAATCAAAGTGGGAACCGCAGCTAAACCATCACTTGCTATTGCAAAAACAATTGCAACAACCGGCTCTTTTGTTATACCCCAAAGAACAAGAGCCAATACCGAACAAAACCCACAAAGATAATCAAATTTTTCTAATTTCCAATATGCGTTTTTGTTTATAAAAGAAGCAATAAAAACAAGCAAAGGTCCAAACCCAGAGATAAAAACAGGTAACACAGCCCATCGGACACCATCTATAAATCCAGCAAAAGCTGCTATTAATGGAGCAACAGACCACAACAACCAAGTAACTTTATCTGGCTTGGTATTACCCTTGAGCGTTTCTTTTATATAAGAAACTATCCCCACTAATTGAACTACAGCTCCTATAATAACTATATATTGCAAGTATTCCTTTCTTTAATAACTCCATTAATTCCACATCATAAAACTGCTTTTGTTATGAAACCTATAATTGCCCCTCCTATTATGCCAATAACTATTATAGGAGCATAAACTCTTGTAATAATTGCCGCAGGCAAACTCAAACCAACACCCAAGAATATCCCCGTAAAAACAGGATGAATTCCCAACTCTATATTAGGAATCAAAAATCCAAGCATAAACCTTTCCAGAAAAGCAGAACTCATAGCATCAATTTTTTTACGATTGTTTTCGAACTTTAAAGGTATCATTATCAACACATCAATAATACCAAAACCCAACCCGCAAATTATCCCAAAAATGATTCTATTCATATTTGACACATCACTTTAAACTCTACTTATCAGGATTAACATTAGTATATTGAAAATCTTCAAATGTTAATTCTGTTTTACCTAGCAAATCTTTACGCATTTCAAGAACAATATTTCCGATATTTTTTTACCTTCTTCTTGATCAACGTTTTTTCCTTTTACGTTTGCATCTACAAGTAAACGTATCAATTGATTTATGGCATTTACCACACCATCAGAACTATACAGCCAAGATTTATATTGTTCTTCAAAAAATTTTATTTTGGTTTCACCCGAAATAGTTCTACCGACAAAACCTTGAAGAAATATTAGCAAATTAGAGTATTTTTCCTCTTTAAATTTTAATACGGACTCATCCTTCTTAGATTTAATTGTAAAATAATAAGTTAGATAAGAACTCATTATAGCGGTGATTATTGGAATTAAAACCAGTAATATTGTTATTATATTCATAATAAGTAAAAACTTGGCGGAGAGGGTGGGGTTCCTTTTCATCCGCTCACTATCGTTCGCTCCTTCAAAGCCGGCCACCCTCGTTTATTCCTCGCTTTGCTCGGCACTCGGGTTGGCTTCGAACCCCTCTATTATTTATTTTTTTTGGCGGAGAGGGTGGGGTTCGAACCCACGTGGAAGGTTTCCCTCCCGAATCGCTTTCCAGGCGAGCCCGTTATGACCGCTTCGGTACCTCTCCGTATATTTTATTTATCCCAACCAAGTTGGACACTACAAATTATTATTCCTAACAAAATACGCAGGCTAAAGCCTGCGACTACAAAGATGATTTATAATTTAACACCATTCTACTGCAATAAATATGGGTTTGTCAAATAGAATGGGCAGATGGATTTTGTTTAAATGGTTTTTTATCTGTGAAATCTGGCAAAAAAACATTGTGACTGGTTAATTCCTGAATTAAAACATTTTCTAAATCTAATTCTGAAGCTATATCTAATATTTCCTGATATTCTTCGTTAGTTATACATCTGTTTATTCTTGCATCAGATTTGGCTTTGTAGCAGGGATGATATTGTGCCATTAAACTTATATATACTTCTTTTCCTAAATTCTTTTTTAAAAATCGTAAGGCATCAATGCTTCCTGCAAGTTTGTTTGGTAGAACTAAATGCCTGATAAGTATTCCTCTTTCTGCTATCCCTTGTTTATTCACTTTTAAATTTCCAACCTGCCTATACATTTCAAGAATTGCATTTCTGTTATGTTCCAAATAATCTTGAACATTAGACAAAAAAAATCCTGTCTCATCATTGCTATATTTTATATCAGGCATATAAATATCAACTATTCCATTTAAAATCTTCAATACTTCAACAGAATCATAAGCATTTGTATTATAAACTATTGGGATATTTAATCCTTCATTTGCAGCAAGTAACAACGACTTTAATATTTGCGGAACATAATGAGTAGGAGAAACCAAGTTTATATTGTGACACCCTTTTTTTTGCAAACTAATCATTAGTTTTGCCAATTCTTCTTCTGAAATATATTTACCTAAACCCTCATGGCTTATCTGATAATTCTGACAAAATTTACATCTAAGGTTGCAATTTGAAAAAAATATGGTACCTGAACCATTTTTACCACTTATAAACGGCTCTTCTCCAAAATGAGGTATTGCATCAGAAATGAATACTTTATTTCCAGACTTGCAAAACCCAAGTTCACCACCCACCCTATTTACTCTACAATTTCTTGGGCATAGAGTACAATCTTTCAAAACGTCATAAGCTATTTGGACTCTACTTTCAAGTTCTTTTAATTTTAAAAGTTGTATATAGCTTGCTTGCATATTTTTACAGGTCAGACAAGATGTCTGACCTATTGCTTCCCGATTTGTCAGGCAAAATGCCTAACCTATTGCTTACATGAGGGAATAACATTTTTATAGATTCTTGTTAAAAAAATCTATAATTTTTTGTTCATAAACGCTTTGCATTGTTGAATATGTTTCAGTATGTCCTGCATTTGGAATAATCCATAATTCTTTTGGTTCACGTGCTTTCTCAAATAATTTTCTTGCATCATCTACAGGAATATTTTCATCTTTTTCTCCATGAATAATTAACACAGGCCTTGGACTGATTTTTTCAATGTATTTTATCGCATCAATATCACTATATTTGCATTTAATCCATTTTTCTCCAACCCATATAACAATAGGAACTAACGGATATTTAGGAATATGGAAAAATTTATTAGCATATCTGGTTATTATATCTTTTGCGCTTACAAAACCACTATCTCCAATAACTGCTTTAATTTCTTTGTTTTCTGAAGAAACAATATAAGCAATACTTGCACCCATTGAAAAACCATAAACACCTATATTTAAATTAGAACAATCTTTTCGTAATTTCAAATAATCTATTGCACTATTCAAATCCTGTCTTTCATAATATCCCATTGAAGTATATTTTCCACTACTATCTCCATGCGATCTAAAATCAAAAATAAAAACACTGTATCCACCATGATACAAAAAAGGCGCCATTCTAACTAAATCACTTTTATCTGCACCTATGCCATGACAAAGTATAATCAATCCTTTAGGTTTATTTACAGGAATAAACCAGCCTGCAAGTTCCAAACCATCTGAAGTTTTAAATTTAACATTTTCATAAGTTAAATTAAAACCTGCTGGAGTAAAATCTCCTTTCATTCGTGTTGTATGTGTTAAAATATAGGAAAATCTCCACACAACAAGCACAAAAAGTATAAAACCGTATATTATTATTCTATAAATTATTGCAGATTTCATTTATTTTTAAAGAATTATCCCCTCACCTACCCTCTCCCACAAGGGGAGAGGGAAACCATAAAGCAAAGTATGACTTCATTCTCGTTTTTGATGTAATTTCGTTATTAATTCTTTATATGGCAAAGCATTCAAAACATCTTTTTTCTCTAACCAACCACGTCTGGCTGTTATAATGCCAAAAGAAATATCGGCGAGAGAAAGCTTATGATGTGCATCAGTATTAATAGGTATTAACATACCATTATCTTTTGCCAAATGCGCCTGAATATCAGTAATATCAAGTCTGTCAGGATGCGAATTTATCTCAAGAAAAGTTCCGGTATTTTTTGCCTCATTTAATATTTTTTCAAAATCCATAAGATAAGAAGGTCTTTGCCCAATTATTCTACCACTTAAATGACCTATTATGTTCACATATTTATTTTGTATGGCTTTTATTATCCTTTTAGTCATTTCATCCTTATCCTGCGTAAATTTTGTATGTACAGAAGCAACTACTACATCTAACTCTTTTAACATTTTTTCATCAAAATCAAGAGTTCCATCTGGTTTTATATCAACTTCTGTACCTGTAAGTATTTTAAATGGAGCCAATTTTTCATTTAATCGTTTGATTATTTTTATCTGTTCTTTCAACCTTTCTGCAGTCAACCCATTTGCTATTCTCAATGATTTGGAGTGATCAGTTATTGCAATATACTCGTAACCTCTTTTTTTTGCCACCTCTACTATTTCTTCAATTTTATCTGCGCCATCACTCCACTCACTATGTACTTGCAAATCTCCTTTTATATCTTTTTCTCGTACAAGAACAGGTAATTCACCATTTCTTGCAGCTTCAATTTCTCCTCTATCCTCTCTTAATTCAGGTGGTATATATTTTAGCTTAAGTATATCATAAATTTCTTCTTCTGTTTTGCCCACGATTTTTTTATCTATATTAATTTTAAAAACACCATACTCATTTATTTTTAGCCCTGCCTTTATTGCAAGTTCTCTTAATTTTATGTTATGTTCTTTTGAACCGGTAAAATAACAAAGAGATGCACCATACGACTCATTTTCTACTACTCTTAAATCAACCTGAATTCCTTCCTTCGTCACAACTGAAGATTTTGTATTTCCAAATGTCAAAACTTGCTCCACATAAGTCAAATTTGTAAAAGCCTTCATCACTTTTTCAGAAAATTTTGAAGTTACCAATATATCTATATCTTTTATTGTTTCTCTTCCACGACGGACACTTCCTGCAACACCAATTTTGTCTATTTCTTTAAGTTTTTTTAAGTCATTTATAATCAAATTTGCAATAGGCAATGCCTTACTTAATGGCATCCTTTCTTTTGCTTTTTTCCTAAATTCTATACCTTTAAGAATATTCTGTTCAGTTTTTTCTCCCATTCCAGGCAAATTTCTTAACTTACCTTCTTTAGCAACTTTTTCAAGCTCTTGTATATCACTAACTTTTAATTTGTCGTATACAAGTTTAGTTTTTTTAGGCCCCATTCCCTGAATTTTAAGAATTTCCAAAATACCTGAAGGCATAGATTTTTTAAGTTCATCCAATTGCACTAATTTGCCTGTTTTTATAAGTTCTTCTATTTTTTGAGCTATACCTTTACCTATTCCTGAAATTTCTTCCAGACCAGCAATACCATCTTTGGTATATATGTTTTCTAATTCAATTGGATAATTTTCAATTACTTGAACAGCTTTATAATAAGCGCGGATTTTAAAAGGATTTTCAGATTTTACCTCAAGAAGTTCTACCAATTCACCAAATATATTTGCAAGTTCAAAATTCGTCATTTTGTAGAATCGTTTATCCATTTAAGATAATCTTTATTTCCAGCAACTATAGGAATCGCTATTATTTCAGGAACAGTATAACTGTGTAGTTTTTTAACTGCCTTTATTAGTTTTACAACCAATGATTTTCTCGTCTTTATAATTAGCAATTTCTCATTTGAGGTTTCCACTTTTCCCTTCCACCAATAAATTGATTTTATTTGTGGCACAATATTTACACAAGCAGCCAATTTATTTAAAATAAGCGCTTTTGTAATTGTATTTCCCTCTTTTTCATTTGCTACAGTTATAAAAATTACAACGTATGTCATAATATCATCCCCTCACCCTACCCTCTCCCACAAGAGGAGAGGAGTAAAACTACTTTTCGCCACACATCATCTGTTGTCAGGCAAGATGCCTGACCTATTTTCTACGATAGGCAGAACATTCCTGTCCTGCATATTTTCTAACGTTTTAATCGCAAAGAATTTAGTATAACTGATAAAGAACTCATAGCCATTGCAAAAGACGCAAACATTGGATTCAAAAATCCTTTTTCACCTAAAAAAGGATAAAGAATCCCTGCAGCAATAGGTATTCCTAAAACATTATAGGCAAATGCCCAGAATAAATTTTGTTTAATTATACGCATCATTTTTTTGCTTAAATTTATTGTGGTAGCAAGCAATAGCAAATCATTTTTCATCAATGTAACATCAGCTGCTTCAATTGCTATATCTGAACCGGTCGCAACTGCAATCCCTACATTCGCATTAGCTAAAGCCAATGCATCATTAATTCCATCACCAACCATTGCAACTATCTTGCCATCACTCTGAAATTGTTGGACATAAAAAGCTTTATCCTGTGGCAAAACCTCTGCAAAAACTTTATTTATTCCAAGCTCTTTAGCTACTTTATCAGCAGTTGTTTTATTATCACCTGTCAATAAAACAGTATCAACTCCAATATTTTTTAAGGATTCAATGGCCATTTTTGCATCTGGCCTGACTTCATCTGCCATAACTAATATACCAACTAACATATTATCAACTACAACATAAGTTAAACTTCCAAATCCTATTTCAGAAATATTATTCATATCAGACAAATCTATTTTCTTTTCTTTCATAAAATTCAAACTGCCAAGCAATACATTTTTTTCTCCAAGTTTAGCATTTATACCATTACCTGGAAATTCTTCAAATCCTATAGGTTCAAAAAGTTTGATTTTTCCCTCACGCACACGACTCAAAATAGCTTTACTATATGGATGTTCAGATTTTTGCGAAACTGAACCTGCAACTTCTAAAATTTGATGTTCCAAATAACCTTTAAATGGAATTATATTTTTAATTTCTGGCTTACCAAAAGTCAATGTGCCTGTTTTATCAAAAATAAGCACTTTGGTTTTATGCAACATCTCAATACTTCCTGCACTTTTAAAAAGAATACCCATTTCTGATGCTTTTCCAACTCCCACAATAATTGCCATCGGAGTTGCCAATCCTAACGCACAAGGACAAGCAATTATCAATACTGACACAAAATTTAAAAGAGCCAAATTAAATACTTTCCCAAATATCATCCATACAACAAAAGTAAGTATAGCGATTATAATCACAGATGGAACAAAAATTCCTGCCACTTTATCAGCAAAATTTTGAATTGGAGCTTTACTAAGTAATGCCTCTTCCACCATTTTAACCATCTGTGCAAGTACAGTTTCACCGCCTGTTTTCAAAACATTAAATTTAAATGTTCCTGTGTAATTTATAGTTCCTGCTGTAATTTTATCATTAGCTTTCTTTTCAACCGGCAAACTTTCACCAGTAAGCATAGATTCATCAACTGTAGAAAATCCATCTATAACTATTCCATCAGCAGGTATTCTTTCACCGGACTTTACAACCACTATATCATTATGTTTTAATTCATTTAGCAAAATATCCGATTCTTTGCTATCTCTAATTATATGGACAAATTTAGGATGCAATTTAATCAATTTTTCTAAAGCTAATGATGCCCTATTTTTTGCTTTTGCATCCAGAAACCTGCCAAACAAAACAAGTGTAATTATCACAGCAGAAGTATCATAGTATATACCTGTTTTTAATCCTGCTTCTGAAATAAACTGTGGAAAGAAAGTAGCAACAACACTGTATATAAAAGCTGAAGAAGTTCCAATAGATATCAAAGTATTCATATCAAATTGAAAATTCTTTAGATTTTTCCAGAAACCCTTATAGAATTGCCATCCCCCCCAAAATTGCACTGGCAAAACCAAAACAAACGAAATAACATACGGAATTTTTTCCAGAAAACCAAATATGAAAATAATCGCAGATAAAATTGCACAACTAATAAGTTTATAATAGTTACCTTCTATCTCTTTTTTGGATTTTAAATCTGCAACAGCTTCAGAAATAAAAACTTCATATCCTAAATCTTTTATGGTTTGTTTTATTTTATTGTCTGAAACTTCATCAGGATTATATTCTATTTGTCCCTTTTTAAGAGCAAGACTTACATTTATCGTTAAAATACCGTTAAGTTTTTTAACTGTATTTTCAATATTGGAAACACAAGATGCACAGGACATTCCTGAAATATTTATAGTCAGTTTAGACATCTTAATGGATATGTGTTGGCAATGTCTCAAATGGAGGAGTCTTTTTTTCTTCTTCGCGCATTATTGTCTCACTTAGTGCAAAATCTCCGGGCACAATACTATACATTTGTTCAATTATTTCCGCTGTATAAATTGTATTAGTAATTTTTTTAATTAATTTTACTTTTCCTGTTTTTACTGCAGAAATAGCAGTTAACACTTTATAATCAGAAACTTTACGATAAACCAGTAATATTTCGTTTTCTTTAACATCAGAATTGCTATCTACATTCACCCATACTTCTTTATCGCTAACAGATAAAATTTTGCCTGTCCCTATTATTGAAACTATCTGAGCTTCAGATTCATTAATCCCATCCTGACGAATGACTTGAATATTTGAACCACAACCTACAAGAAAAATCAATATTACTGGAATGAACACTTTGATTAGAACTTTCAAATGCGACCTATATTTAAACAACATTACTACAGTTAAAATCAGATATAAAACAACATAAACATATCTCGCTGTTTCTGATGTAAAAAATATTTGCGTAGCAAACAAAATAAAAAGTGTAAGCGCTTCTTTTATAGAAAATTTTGAATTCAACAGAATAGAAATAGCAAATAATGACTGTGCTGAAGTTAGCAAAATTTCTTCAGTTTGACGCGCATCAAGATGCATAGGCATAAATTTGCCTGCTGAAATCATAAATGCCAAAGGCAACATTCCAACCAATAAAGTCCATTGATTTATTTTAGATGAAATAAGAGCCCCTAATGCAGATGTAGGTTTACTTTTGAGAACAAAAATACAAACTACTATTATTTCCGGAGCTTCAGACGCTAATGGTGCTAACCACTGAACTAACAAAAATTCTTCTATTTTGTAATGCCTGCCCATTTCAAGCAAACTTTCGGCAAATGGTTCTGCAGCAAGATAAATACATAGGCCTGAATAAAGAAATAAAAATGTTACTATACTTATACGAATAGGTTTTTTTAAATCTGCTATTGTTTTGGCAGGTCCTACAAGATGAGGTTCTTCAACTTCTGATTTAGCTATATTTATAAGATACCACAAAAAAAGACTAATAAGAAATATAGAATCTACTATAGACAACGTGCCTTTAATTGGTATTATAAATGAATATAAAGTTGCAACAGCAAGACAGGATATTTCTATATGATGTGATTTTTCCACCACAATCTCAGTTTTCTTTGACTTAAAATAGTGCAAAAATACTACAAGTGACCAGCCAAGCCCTATTAATAGTCTATTTCCACCAGTCATATTAGCTGCTGCATAAGAAATATATGTAGGATCTTTTCCACCCATCCAGGCAAAATATATATCAATAGCGTATTCAGGTAATACAGCAATAAGCGCAAGTAAGCTTAATGCAAGAGATTTCGGAATATCTTTTTCAGCAGCTTCAGAAGCCCAAGACAGTAAAAATCCAGCACCCATTATAGAACAACCTGAAAGCAAAGAAATAATAACAGGATTATGCAAAACACCATAAAACCTAAATATAGGCCATATCAATGCTATAGTAAATGCAAAACATAAACTTAAAATATTCATAGAAATTTCATACACCCCTTAAACCCCTTTATCAAGAGAGAAATAGGGAAAACTTCATCCTGTTTTAAAAAAAATATTTTAAAATAATTATACCACCTATTAACAATACAATAAAAATCGTAGAAAATATATTAAAGTATTTCTCAATTGAGTCCTGTAGTTTCTTACCATAAATTTTAAGAATACCAGCAACAAGAAAAAATCTTGCTCCCCGCCCAATAATAGATGCTACAATCAAAGTCTTTAGTGAAATAAAGAATACCCCTGCGGTAATTGTAATTGCCTTATATGGTATCGGAGTAAAAGCAGCAGTAAAAACAGTAATAAAAGCGTTTTCAGCATATTTTGTTCCAACTATTTTTACTACTTCTTGCATATTATAAAAATTAACAATTGCTTTACCAACAGTCTCATATAATCCCCATCCTATTAAATACCCGAATAATCCTCCCAACACAGAACCAATGGTACATATTAACGCATACTTAAACCACTTATTTCTCTGCCCTACAACCATAGGAATAAGCAACACATCCGGAGGTATAGGGAAGAATGAACTTTCGCTAAACGCTATACCAAAAAGAGCAAAAGGCGCTTTTTTACTTTGAGACCACAAAATAGTCCAGTCATAAAGCATTCTAAGCAATACAAAAGGAGATTTCATTTTTGTTTTTAAATCCATTTTTATCCTCCTTAAAAAAATACATTTTTATTTCTACTAAATATAATATCTTTATTTAGTAATTGCAACTAAAATGTTTTTAACCATTTTCTTCGAATAAGTTTTTCTATCTCTATTGCAAAAAATATCACAGATGACAATGCAATTATGGACATTAATTCAAAAAATGACAAAGGATGTGTTTTGAATTTAGCTTTATAATCATTTTTTTAAATATATATATTTATCGCTTAAAAACACTAAACAATTTATCAAATCCTGTTTTGTTAAGTTTTGACACACTTTCGAGTTCACCTGTATCAAGCCAAATCCCATCACATTCAGAACATTCATCAATTTTTATACCTTTATAATCAATCTCTATCAGTTTCATCCCACATTTGGGGCATCTCATATAATGAAATTCCTTTAATCTTTTCTTTTCTTCATCCGCAATTTTTTTATGTTTCTCCACTTCAATCTTTTTTTTCCTTTCAAATTCAATTTTTACAAAATACTCTTCTTCTTTTTCATTTCGTTTCATTTAAATTACCTCCTTCTCTTTTGTTTTTTTGAAACACCCCAACTTTTTCCATCAAACTTCTACTATATGAATATCTGCATTAAATGGTTTCTCTCTTATTCCACTTGTTATAATTACTCGCTCCCCTTTATCAATCAACCCTTGTTTTTTTATTTGCTTTATAAACATCCTGTAATTCTGTTCCACATCTTTCACTTTTTTACCAACCAAAACTTTTAATCCCCAATAAAAAAGTAGTTTCATTGCAACTGCTCTGTTTATTGTAATTGCAATTATTGGTAATTGCGGACGATACCGGGAAATTATTTTTGCAGTATTGCCAGTTTCAGTTAAGCAAATTATTGCTTTCACATCACCAACCTGTGAAAGTTTATCAATTGCTATTCCTACACCTTGAATCAATCCTTTTTCTAAAGGATAAAATTCTTCTGAAGTTAAAACTTTTATATAATCGACAGACTTTTCTACTGTGTTAATGATGATGCTCATTTCGTGTACTACTTCTACTGGATATTTCCCTATAGATGTTTCAGCTGAAAGCATTAAACAATCTGCTCCATCAAACACACTATTAGCAACATCATTCACTTCTGCCCGGGTAGGATGAAAATTTGTTATCATCGAATCAAGCATTTGTGTTGCCACTATTACTGGCTTTCCTGCCAGACGACATTTTCTAATTATTTCTTTTTGTACTATAGGAACTTCTGCCCTTGTTAAGCATACACCCATATCTCCACGAGCAATCATTATAGCATCACTAACATCAATTATACTATTTATATTACTTATACCCTCCGCATCTTCAATTTTAGCAATTATTAAAATATTGTTATTTTTTTTAAGTAATTTTTTAATTTGGAGAATATTCTCCGCTTTTCTTGTAAAAGATACAGCAACATAATTCACACCAAGACTTATACCAAAATTCAAATCATTTATATCCTGTCGAGTAATTACAGGCAGTGGCAAGAACTTACCAGGCAACGAAATTCCTTTACGTTCATATAACTCACCGCCAACAATTACTTCACACTCGATATTTCTTTTAACAACTTTCCTTACTAACAGTTCTATTTTGCCATCATCAAGAAAAACCCTATCACCTTTAATAAGATATTTATGTAGATTTTTATAATCCACACTTGCCTTATTCATACTTTCAGGATAATTTTCTGTAGTTAAAATAAATTTTCCGCCTTGTTTTAAAATTATACTTTTTATTCCCGAAACAAATTTGCAAACACGTATTTTCGGTCCTTGTAAATCCTGTAAGACCCCTATATTCTTATTCAATTTATTTGATATTTTACGTATATTATCGAAATATATCCTGTGTTGTTCATAAGAACCATGTGAAAAATTAAGGCGTGCAATATCCATACCTGATTTTATCATTTTCTCTATTGTAGCAGATTTTTCTGATGCAGGACCTATGGTACAAATAATTTTTGTTTTACACATATTTTGCTCCAGATAGAATTAACACGAATAAAATAGTAGCGGTCGATGTAAGCCGGCGAATTTTGCGAATTCACATTCGCCGCTACAAGATACTCACAGCACAAGAAAAATAAAGTTTCCACAAATCGTATTTTTAGATATTATTTATATTTAGAATTATCTATTAGAAAACACCCTAACCATATTTTTTAACTATAGTCTGTATTCTTTCACCTGACCATATCTATAGGTTGCTCCTTGCCACAGTGTTTGCAAAATCTTGCGTCTTCTTTAATTATTTCTGCGCAATAAAAACACTTTTTGGTATATCCTTTAGATACCAGAGGCGGAAAAAATGCAATAACAACAATAAGCAAAGGGAAAAGAGCACACAACGTAAACCAAATTACAGGATTGCGGCCTTTTCTTCTGGCTATAATACCGCCAACAATACCCACAATAATAAGAAAACTAACATATCTAATCATAGGAAATTCTCCACATACACGATTATTTGTTTATTTTCCCTGTATATCACCTACTCCAATAAATGGTATTGCCCCGCTACCTGTAACCTGTGGCAATATTCCGTTCCATTTATCTATTGCCTTAAGGTTTGCCTCTATTTTTCTCAACTCTATAAGATCTGTTGAAATATTTGCTCTTTGAAGTCTCAGAGATTCAGCTTCTGCCCTGGCTGCCGTAATTTTCTGTTCTGCTTCTATCTTTATCCTCTCCAGATCTCTATTTGCCTTTAGTGCAAGTTGTTCTGCTGTCTGCTTTGACTCAATAGCTTCCAAATATATTTTGGAGAAGCTGAACCCGACAATAGAAAATGCATCAACTGCTATATTGTACGGGAAAAGTCTTTCAGCAAGATTTGCTCTCATTGCCTCGCTTACCAATGCCCTCTTTGTTATAAGCTCTTCTGCTGTATACTTGGCTGACACAGCCTTTACCACTTCTTGCACTGCTGGATCTATGATTCGCTCTTGAAAGTATATGCCGATGGATTGATAAACAATATTTGCTTTATCCGGAATTATGTGGTAGTTAATCGCAACCTCTGAACTCACTTCCTGAAGGTTAGACGATGAAGCAGCAGCATTTATTAAAGATTTCTGCACCTTAACATCCATAAAAGCAACTTTCTGCACTACAGGTATCCTGAAATGAATTCCTTCTCCAAGCACAATCTTTTGAACAGCACCGAAATTAAGAACAACCCCTCTTTCACCTGGACCAACCTGAACCCATGGTCTAAAAAACAAAAAACCTATCAGAATTGCTCCGATAATTACTGCCATCCTTACCTCCGGCTTCTTCATTGCAGACTGCACTGTCTTCATACTCTCATAAATATCTCTTTCTTCCATTATACTGCCTCCTTTTTTAATTACCTTTATTAAAATTTTTATATCATATTCTCAAAAAAATTGCAATATTTCCCAACTTTTAACTTGTTTTTTGCAAAAATCCAAATTGATGCTTTGTAAAGATCAGTAGCAATAAAATCCGGTTTTATTATTAAATCTTGTCTATGTTTTTTACCGTGACCAGTCAAAAGATATATAGAACTTACTCCAACATTATATCCCATTTCTATATCATGAGGATGATCCCCAATAACATAAGAATTCCTCAAATCAATATTGTAATTTTGTACTGCCTGCTTTAAAAAATATGAACTAGGCTTACGACAAATACATTTCTCTTCTTTTATATGCGAACAGTAATAGATTTTTTTTATTACAACACCTTCTTTTTTAAGAAGTTTATTAAAATATTTATTAAATCGTATAAATTCTTTTTCAGTAAAAACACCCTTACTAATTCCTGATTGATTTGTAATAATAAAGAGTAAAAATTTTTCCTGCAAAATCCTCAATGCCTCAATAGCACCAGGTATAAAAATAAGTTTATTTGGAGAACAAAAATCCCCCACATCTTCATTTATTGTCCCATCTCTATCTAAAAACACTGCTTTATACATTTTTATATTTTTTTACTAATTTCAAATTAGCAGTAACTACTTTTTGAGCGAATATTTTTAATTTTCTACTTACATTTTCTAAATTTTTAACTCCAGTTTTCAAATCAATAACAACCCCATTAGGCACTATTCTTTTAGAAGGAATTTTAACTTCCTCTACAACTGCTAAGTGTTTAACAATTACTCCGTTACCTAAGTTAGCATTAAAAATAACCGCACCAAAACCAATAAAACATCTATCACCAATTTTACAAGGACCATGAACTATACAACCATGAGAAAGAGATGTGTTCTCCCCTATCTCTACATGCGTTCCTTCTAAAGCATGAATTACAACTCTATCCTGAATATTACAGTTAGAATGAATAACAACCGAACTATTAGCTTCATCAACTCTAATAACAACACCTGGACCAATGTAAACATTTCTACCTATTTTTACTTTACCAATTACTACTGCTGTAGAATCGATGTATGAAGTATTATCTATCTGTGGGTAATCTCTGTATTGTGACATTTTCTTGTGCTTTTTTCCATACAGGACATTTACTAAAACAGAATTCATAACGTTTTTCTTCAGAAAGTTCTGACGCCTCTGTATCTTCAAGTTGAGAACAGTGAATTTTGTGCTTAAAAACAGGACAATGTATTTTTAATATAATCATATACTATGTTTTTCTGACATACTTAATTTAAATAGCATTGCAAATAAAAAAGCCAACATTAACTTTCCACCATATACAAACTCGAAAGTTTTAATGTTGGCTTATCAAACAACTACTATTTAACTAGTTTTTGCTTAATCTTCCAATTATTAACCTAAAGAATCTTATACTAAAAAATAATTGTCGTCAATTAAAATTGTCTTCTAAATTTTTATCCAGAGTAAAGATAATAATTCTCTCACCAGTTTTTACACTAATATCACTATGGAGACTTTTTACTGTACAAGCTGTAATATCCAAAATAATATTTTCTAAAAAAAACCTGGCACTCTCTAATAATTGAACTCGTGTCCTTTTTATTAAATTTGCGCCTTCAACAGTTTTTGCCAACTGTTCTTCTGCAGGCGTAAGAACACCTTTAAGCCGAACAAAAACTATATCTTTTATAATATATGTTTTGGTTTCAACAGGACCTCTACCCATATATTCTTTCTCAAACTTAATTATTGCTTCACTAATCTGAGCTTCTATTTGACCTTTTGTTAGATTCATCATTTTATTAACTACTTATTTTATCCTTTTAATATCTGCACCTAATCTTACTAACTTTTCCTCTATTTTTTCATAACCTCTATCAAGATGATAGATTCTTGAAATTTCAGTTTCTCCTTTTGCTGTAAGGCCAGCTATTACAAGTGCAGCACCGGCTCTTAAATCTGAAACCATAACTTGCGCACTACTTAAAGATTTCACTCCTTTTATTATAGCAGTGTTTCCATCAAGTGTTATATCAGCTCCCATTCTTCTTAATTCAGCAACATGCATAAACCTATTTTCCCATATACTTTCTGTTATTACACTTGTGCCATTTGCAACACTCATAACCGCCATCCACTGTGCCTGCATATCTGTAGGAAACCCAGGATGTGGCGATGTATTTATATCTATTGCCTTTATATTTTTTGACATTTTAATACGTAAGGAATTCGGACTCTCTTCTATTATACTAACACCTGCTTCTTTAAACTTTGATATTACAGTTTCCAAATCAGATACAGGTACTTTATTTAAAATCACATTACCTTTTGTTATTGCTGCACAAGTAATAAAAGTTCCGGCTTCTATGTAATCTGGAATTATTTCATGAATACATCCGGAAAGTTCCCGGACACCTGTTATGCTTATGCAATCCGTCCCATATCCTTTAATTTTAGCTCCCATTTTTTTTAGAAAATTTCCCAAATCAACTATATGCGGTTCTTTTGCAGCATTTCTTATTACAGTTTTTCCTTGGGCTAAAGTAGCTGCCATCATTAAATTTGCTGTAGCACCAACACTTGGACAATCCAAATCAATTTCAGCACCTTTAAGTTTTTTAGCTTTTGCCTCAACATATCCATGCTCAATTTTAACTTTTGCACCTAATTTTTCAAACCCTTTAAGATGTAAATTTATAGGCCTTACTCCAATCACACAACCTCCTGGCAAAGATACCTTTGCATATCCAAATTTTGCAAGTAGAGGACCCATCACATATATAGAAGCCCTCATTGTTCTTACTAACTGATATGGAGCTTCCTTACATTTAAACCCTTCAGGATTTATATTTAATACCTGCCTTTTTATTTCCACCCTCGCACCCAATGCAGTAATCACCTTAATCATAGTAGTAACATCTCTTAACTGAGGAATATTTTCTAATGTTACATTTGAATTAGCCAAAAGACTAGCTGCAATTATTGGCAAACTTGCATTTTTAGAACCACTTATTGTAACTACCCCTTTTAATCTTCTGCCACCCTTTATTATTATTTTATCCATAATTTTTTCCCTTATGCTGTATGTTTTAAAGACACAGCATAATTCTTTCCCTTATAGTTGATATTTTTTCCACCAGACCATATATTATAAAACATATTACAAAAAATTTAAGTGAAATACAATTCAAATCAACCTTGCAATGGGTCAGTGAATGACGGAATACTGATTTGTTACATTTTGGTTTGTAGGGAACAGATAATCCTGTTCCCTACTTTTGTTAAGAATTTGGGAATATTCAGTAGTTAAATTTTTGTTTACTTTGCTCCTCTTTTTTCTTCTTCTTTTTCTAATTCAGAGAACATAACATCTGCTTTCTTTTGCAAATGTTCCTTTGCTATAGTACTAACTTCCTTTGCCATTTCCATTGCCTGCTTGAATGTCTCTAAATCAAGTTTCGCTAAAGAATATATTGTGCCATCGCTTTCAGTAAAATGGTCTGTTATTTCAACTCCAGATAAATTCCCAGCAGCAAATGTTTTTACAGCCCTTTCAACAACTACTCCGTCCTGTCCCTGATAATCCTTCATTAAATACGCTGTATATGTGTCAAATATCTTCTGTAAACTCGCTCTTGCTCTGTTATCCGCTGTTTCTATTCTTAATGCTTTGTCTTTAATTTCAGCACTCGCTGTGCCAACACCATAAAACACCTTTTCTTTGCCTTTCTCAAACGCAGCACTTCCTTTATCCACCCACATTGGTTTCATTGATGCACAACCAACTATAACAAATACTGCTAAAACAATCAGCAAACCAATCTTTGCAACTACCTTATGCTCAATAAATTGAGCGACTACATTACCTTTTCCCATTTTCTTTTCCTCCTTTGCCAACCAAAGTCGGCAACTACAAAACAACTACAATATCTGGTCGGATAAATCCACCCCTACAGATGCTGAAATGAATTCAGCATAACATATTCTATAAACTATTTACCTTTTACTATCGTATATGGCAAAACAATCATTGTCCACTCATCACGATTAAGTTTTCCAATCCGTTCCATAGCCCTTTTAAATTCTCCGATTGAAAACAATGTGTAATCTGTTGATAAAAGAATCTCTTTGCTATCCTCAGATAAAAACAACGAATTGGTTTTTGTTGCGATTATGTATAGTAATTCAACTGTTTCGCTCTTTCCTTCCTGTAATACTGCCTGCATTTTTATTCCCAAGTTACCCGGTATTTCAAAACTTTCTCCTGCTTTCAGTATATTTCCCTTAACAAACTTATTTGGATAAATCAGATAAACGTTCTTTTCCTCATCAATATTTAAAATAGTTATATGTGAATCCTTTGTAACAGAAAATTTTAGTTGGACTTCATCCCCGGAATTATAAATCAGTTTATCCATCCCGGAATTCTTATCTATTTTAACCCCATAAGAAGGGTCTGGCTTACCTTTTGAATAAACCGTGCCTTTTATTTTAAGAACGCACTTTGTTCCATTTGTCTCTTCTGTAAAAATCGGCTCTCCAGTTCTTTCATAAGACACTAATCCGCTTGTGCCGATATAAAGACATTTCGCAACGAACTGATACTGTGTTTTTCCGGATTGAGCCATTGCATCGCTGAAACTGTCAAAAACATCTGTGCCTATTTTCTTTAGCGCTTTTGATAAAGCATTCTCCTCTGCACGTTTTTCTGCTTCTATTCTCCGTTCGTATTTTGACGCGAACCCTTCACCTGTTTCTTCAAAAGAAATTTCTTCTGACAGCCGAGACGGCTGTCCTACCATTGATGGCTGTTGTTCTGACAAGCGAGACGCTTGTTCTACTGTTTGGTCTGATTTATTGGGCGTTTTATCCAACTCCTTTTCCATCTGTTTCATTTCTTTATTCTGTTGAATATCCGGAGTTTCTTCTTTTCCAAGTTCCTGAAAAAGTTTATCGGATTTATCTTTTAAATCCGGTTTTGACTTTGGTGTCGTAGCACACCCACAAAAAACAACAACAAGAAAAAATACTAGATAAATCCCAAGATTACTTCGTTTCACTCGCAATGACAAAACCGTTTTATTTCTCATTTTAATATTGCTAATGGTAATTTTTCAAACTCACCTATCTGATTAACTGATGGCAATATCTGCGGTTCCTGGTCCCTGTTGTCTTTTCTTGCTTTCCTTATAACCTCTGGCTTTAAATATCCATACAACTCGCTTAACATTATTTCCTTGTCTTTGTTTATATCCGCTTCACCCTGAATACCTTTCAAAAAATAATATGTAAATAACCCGTGTTGTTTCTCGTCATAAGTCCCGCTTATTTGTCCTGCTCCTGTTGCTGTGATTGCTATCGCATTCCCGGTATCTGTATCCTTACTCACTACTAATGGTCTTGCTCCTTTTGCTAAAAGCGTTCTTGTTCCGCCTGCACCGCTGAAACACGCGTCTATCACAACCAATATTTTATTAGTTGGTAGTTTGCTTAATACCTCATACAACTGCTTTAACGAATACCCGCTGTCTTTTATTGTATTCGGGTCTCCGTCATAAGGAACGATGTATGTATCGCCTGTTGTTGCATCCGGGGCACCATGCCCGGAATAATATACAAACACCAAAGAATCCTTTTCAACATTGTTCTTTAACTCCACATTGAAATATCTGATTAAATCATTCCTGCTTGCTCTTTCGTTTAGAGCAAATCTAATATTCTCTTCTTTAAATTTCATTGCGCTAATTAAATAATCTCTTATTGACTGTGCGTCCTTTGCCGCATATTCCGCTGACACCACATCCCTGTATTTTTCTATTCCGACCACTACTGCATAAGCATTCTTCTTTTCTGTTGTTGCATAAGCAGGTATGTTAATTAAATCATCTCCGAAAGAAGTAATTGTTGGAATAGCAATATCAAACGATTTTCCTTTTATAACAACATCTTGTGTTTTTGCATACACCCTGCCTAATCCTATGTTCATTGCCAAATCCTTGTTAAACATTTTTCTTGCTTCACTGAACTGTAGTTTTACAGGCAGATTCTGTTCACCCTTATATTGTTTTTTAACTTCTATCGCAAACTTTATTTCTTTCCATTTTTCCGGCTCTATACTACCTAAATCAAACTCTAAACTCTGACTTAAACTTGAAATATTGATTTTAGGATCAGAACAAATAACTTTTACAACTCCATTCTTTGTTGGACCTGTTCCCTTGTTTACAATAACTGCGTTTATTTCAACTTGTTCTCCGGGTTCAAGTATTCCATTGTTATTTCCTGATGCTAATTTTTCCGGATTGTATGGATACATTCCATCGTCTATCTCAAATTTCGCTAATTCTATATCAGGCGGCTCTAATTTATGTGTATCAAATGTTATGTTCACTGGATCTGGATTATATTCATTCGCTTCAGTAAAACTCAATTTAAAACTCGCTTTGCCTGTTGTTAAATCTAATCCAGCTTTAACTGGAATTTCAACTTTTCTCTCTTCTCCAGAACCAATATTTCCTATATTTATTTCATTATCAAAAAACAGATCATTCTTTGCTGAAGTACACACTGGTTTAACCTTCACTCCAAACGACTCTCCAGCACCCTTCTGATTTTTAACTGTTATTATTATGTTTCCGGTTTCCTCTGCTCCCAAAATATTATCTTGATTCTCATCTTTAAATGTTATTTCTGAAACTTCAAGCATTGCTGGTTTTGATGGCATCACTGATAATGTTTTTGAAAGTGAAACCCCTTTGTCTGTCTGCACAACTACTTCTGATTCTCCAGCTTTTATATTCGGCACTTTCGCTATTATTCTTTTTTCTTCTGATTTTATAACCTCTGCAAAAACATCTCCTATTGTTACATTGCTATATTTCCCAAATTTTTCTCCGAATATTTTAATTTCCGTTCCCGGACCTGCTTTCTTTGGCTCTATTGATGTTATAATAGGTATAAATCCATCTTTTTCTTTTATTGTATTTGCCTTTGCGTACATATAATCATCTGGATTGCGGATATATTGCGCACGTGCATACATTCCTTTTTCTTCGTATTTATCAGCAAGTGTAATTTTATCCTGTGAACCAAACTTAAATGATAACGAAATCCTATGCGTTGTTTCATCTATCATTGGAGAATATCCATAATCCAATTTTGTATCAGAAAAAACATTTATCCCGAAACCCATAGTATAGCTATTTGGATTATATCCCAATTTTGCACCAAGTCTTAATGCGAACATTTGCATTACCCAATATTCAACTCCAATATTTTTCTTTACAAAATTAAGAGAAAAATCTCCTGCAAGTAATACTGAATGTCCTTCAAGCTCTAAAATTCTATAGGCAACTCCAAATTTAGAAGTAAAAGGAAGAGAATCACCTATATTTTTATATTTCAACTTCGTACCTAAATTTTGAAATGCTAAACTAATTGAAAGCTTATTATCAATTGTGCGATACAACAATCCTGCATCCATCGCTATTGCTATTGCAGAATATTTATTTACCAATGTGCTACGTACCAATTTTATATTAGCCCCACCAAAAAATATTTCTGAATTCCCTATAGATCTGCCATATCCTAAAGTTACGGCCCAATCCTGGCCTGCCTTCACTTTTTCACTTGTGCTATCTAAATAATTCAGCTCTATATCTCCACCATCAAATAATAAAAATGACCCGGAAAAAGTTCCGATATTTTCATAAGGATGAATATACCCAATATAACTTAATGAAGTATCCATCAATGCTTTATTATACATTGTTGTTATTTCAGGATAGGCAAGATAATGAAAACCAGCAGGATTTGAATAGATACTATTTGCATCATCAGCAATAGCAGAAAATGCAGAACCCATACCATAAGGTCTTGCACCTACAGAATCCTCAAGAAACACACCCCCAGTTGTTCCCACCCCTGCATTACACAAAACAGGCAAAATAAAAATCATCATTACAAACAATGTAGTTGTAGCCGCAGGCTTTAGCCTGCGAGAATTTCCACTACATTCTGTCATTCCCGCGAAAGCGGGAATCCATTTTTCTCTCATTTCACCACCACCACTTTTTTCTTATCTCTAAAATCCCCTGCAGAAATATACACAACATAAATACCACTTGCTACAACCTCTCCATCTTCATTCTTGCCATCCCAGGTTAAATCAGTGTAACTACCAGCAGTTTTTCTACCATTAAATAATTCTTTTATCTTTTGCCCCTTGATGCTATACACAGTAACTGTAACATCTACTTCTTGCACAATATCATAACGAACATATAATTTTTCATTATTTGCAGGGTCAAACAAATTGTTATATAAAACTAATACTGCTGATGTTGGCTCAAGTGCCATTATCCTAAAAATTGTCAAATGTGTAACTAATATAGAAATTGTATTTTTATTAGTATCAACTACAGCAGATGGAATTAAAATCCACATTTTCCTTTCTTCAGAATAATAGAATAATTTCAGGTTTTGTTTATTTATTCCAGCAACATCAGAATCTTTAAATGGAATAGATATTTTTATTTCCTTATTAAAATTTTTACTCCCATCTGATGTAGTTATTTCTCTTGTTATATTTGTCTGCTTAACTGAATATCCTGCATTTTGGACTTCTCCTTCAGGAATAACAGAAGGAATAGTGATGTTAATTGCAACTCCTGGATTTAGTGTATCCTTTGGAATATCAATACTGGTTCCGTCTTCACTTACTATATTGGTATCTTGATTTGCCTGAATTACATTAACATCAGGTGCATCAAAAGGATTTGTAGGTATTCCTGTTGCAAGACCATTTAATACATCTTTCGCCTCAAAATAATAAGTATAATCAGCACCTGATTTAGTTAAAACCGTAGAATAAGTATAAATTGGACCTGCTGAATACAAACTACTATCTACTGTCACCATAGCAAACGGACTACCAGAAATTTCTACACCACCTTTTTTAATATACAATTTAGGATATCCTGATGCAGGAGCATCATTATCTGCATCCGTATATTTCACCCTAAAAACAAAAGTAGTACTCGCATTTCCTAAAGTAGGATAAATCCCATTAGCCGTATAATTTGTTTCACCTGTCCAGGAAAAAATGGGTGCTGTATTTGGAGAAATAAGAGGAATAGCAGAAACATCAGGAGCATCTACTGATGTTGTTGGTATTCCAGTTGCTACTTCGTTATATACATCCTGTGCCTCAAAATAATATGTATAGTCAATTCCAACGGTAGAAAGTATTTTAGAATAAGTGTAAATCGCTCCGCCTGAATATGTTCCACTTACATAAGTCATTGTGAATGGACTACCAGATATTTCACTTCCTGCTTTTTTAATATGAACTTTTGGATATCCACTTGCTAAAGCATCAGCATCCGTATACTTCACTCTGTATGTAAATGTTATTGCTGTATTTCCTGTATGCGGATCTAACCCGTCAGATACATAATTTGTCTCACCGGTCCAAGATAATGCAGGAGCATTATTGACATCAGGAGAATCAACAGCGATTGTTGGCGTGCCTGTTGCTACTTCATTCCACACATCCTGCGCTTCAAAATAATATGTGTAGTCAGTTCCCAAAGAACTTAATGTTTTAGAATATGTATAAATTGCTCCTGTGCTATAACTTCCACTTACATAACTCATTGTAAATGGACTACCGCTTATTTCAACTCCTGCTTTCTTAATATGCACCTTTGGATACCCACTCGCCGGTGCATCATTATCAGTATCGGTATATTTAATCCTGTATATAAATGTTGAACTTGTGTTTCCTATTTCTGGATTTATTCCATCTGAAGTATAATTTGCCTCGCCTGTCCATGATAATGTTGGTGCTGTATTACCAGCATTTGTAACATATTTTAAATCTGCATTTGTACTATCAAAACAACTTATATGAATCTTGTTATTGTTATCTATCGCTATGAAAGAATTTGAGAACGCACTATCTAATGTTGATGTCACCCAACTACCAGATGCGTTTGTACCATATCTTAAATCTGTCCCATTATAACTTATATAAACTTTATTATTATTGTCTATGGCTATTGAAGAAGTAAATCCTATACCTAATGATATACACACCCAACTACCTGATGTATTTGTTGCATATTTTAAATTACCACCAAAACCCATAGCATAACTAATATGGACTTTATTATTACTATCTATTGTGATTGAAGTACGGTTTTGAGAACCATCTAAACTACTTCCAATATCATCTAATGTTGTATATACCCAAGAACCAGATGTATTTGTTGCGTATTTTAAATCTGCATTTGTATAATCCATATAACTAATATGAACTTTGTTATTACTGTCTATGGCTATAGAGTTATACCATCCAACAGTTCCTGAACTATCCAAAGTAGATGTTACCCAAGAACCAGATATATTCGTTGCGTATTTTAAATCTCCATTTGTAGCATCATAATAACCAATATGAACTTTGTTATTACTGTCTATGGCTATAGAGCTCCACCATCCAACAGTTCCTGAACTATCCAAAGTAGATGTTACCCATGAACCAGATATATTCGTTGCGTATTTTAAATCTCCATTTGTAACATCATAATAACCAATATGAACTTTGTTATTACTGTCTATGGCTATAGAGTTATACCCTCCAACATTTCCTGTGCTGTCTAATGTATAAGTTACAGCATAAGTATATGTAAAATCGTTAATTATACTATAAACTATTACTATAAAAATAATTTTAAAAAATTTATTAAGTTTTATCATTATTAATTCCTTTTTCAATTATTTTTTTTAGTTTGTTCATATAGTAATAATTTAAACAAGCAGTAAGCAACCACACAATAAGAAATAGTATAATCACACAACCAATATGGTTGTTATTTTTTAAAAATCCGTACCAATACCAAACTAACATAATTCCCATAATAAATCCTATAAGATGGATTTTATAAATTCCCGGAGTAGGTTCTAATAATAAGCTTTGGCATACTTTCAACTTTTTAAATTTTTTTGGATCCCAAGATTTGAAATTGGGTAATTTTAATTTATTTTCATAATACCACATTATTACCTGCAAATATCTATGCGTATAACCTATTGATAAAACATAAAGAATTCCCCATATAAGTACAATAGTAGATCCAATTGCTGAAAACAATAACCAATCTAAATTATTTTCAACAACATTATTTTTAACAACAATATAAAATCCTCCAATAGCAGTAAAAAGTGTAGTGAGAAATTTGAAAATATTTGATTCACCATCTCTCATCTGATTGAAATAACTAATATAAATATCTTTTAAATTATCCATTTCTTTATTCTTTTTAAATTTCAAAACTATATTAAACCTAATCTCTGTAAATTATTGAATTTTTCTTCATCCAATTGCATTCTAAGTAAATCATCCCTTGTAGTAGTGGAACCATCATCCCATATAATATTCTGAATACTTACCCATTGATAGTTTGGCTCGCCATAAGCAAGTGCAAAAATAGTCATTAATTCATTTGAAAAAGGATGTTTTTCTCTTTTAATAATTTTTCATACCAACAATTTAAAAACGGCATATGTTCCCTTATATCTTTTGCCCAATCATCAACACTTTTATTCCTTATCTCTTCAGATACTCGTGCTGTAATATTCCATATTGCTTTAAGTTCTCTTACAACATTTACAGGTGTTCCATAATGCAGTCCACCATTTACTCCAAAATTATCACTAATTTCTATTTCCATAATTTTATATCTCCTAATTCATAAACATATAAAAATTTTATTTCTTTTTAGGTGGTTTAGATGGTGTTTTCCCACCTGTTTTTTTACTGGCCATAATGCACCTCCATTCTATTTACAATTATCAAATATAATTATTAATGCATAAATAAAAAAACTAATAATACCTATAAGAAATGAAAATAAAGCAAAATAATTACAAAAATCAGTCCACTTTTCCCAAATAAAGTTTTTTTCAACAAAATATTTCTTATCTTCTTTACGTTCTTCGTATTTATCATCCAAATCCTGAATTTTGTTTTCTATATTTATTCTTGCAAATATAAAACTAAGAATATTTAGTAAGAGAGAAACCATTAAAAAACACCATGAACATACTAAAATAAAAGAATAATTGATAGGTTTTCCAATTTTATCTAAAAATGTAATTGATAGAACTAATGTACCAGTTGATAAAGTCAATATTATTTTATCAACCGAATCCATAGTATCTGATCTAATTTTATTAAATTCATCTCTTCTTCGAATATAATCATCATAGTAATCATCTAATTGATGTAACTTTTTTTCTTCTTCTTTCTCTGTCAATTTCTCATTCTTTTTTTCATCTTCATAGGACTTCAATAAAAAAAGTTTGGTAAATATAATACCTACAATGCCACCAAGAATAAACCCAAAAATTTTTAGACTTTTTTTCATAAATACATCTTCAAAACCTTTTCCTATTTCACTTTTTAATTGTTCTGCCATATCACTTGCTTCAAATGTTGCATCTTTACATTTATAATTCGTGGGACACTGAACTTACCCCGAATTTTAAAATAACATTTTGTTTTATTATCATATAAAATGAACCTCCCCGTAGCAAGCTACGGGGTATCCAAAAACTAAAAAATACTTAAGTAATACCGTCATTCCCGAATGTTTCTATCGGGAATCCAGTGTCTTTAAAACATTGATAAAACAAGACTCTGGATGCCCGATTACTACATTCGGGCATGACAAAATATTGTAACCCTGTAGCAAGCTATAGGGAATAGTCAAGTTCAAAATTCTTACCTTTTTTGCCATCAATTTTCTCCAAAAATTTTGGGTATTTTTTTGTGTTCTTGCCTGTTTTACCTTTTCCTAAACCATATTTAGGAAAAGCATAATCTGATGGCATTATAGAATTTTTAGCATATTGTGTTATTCCTAACTGTCTATGGCAAGCAATATTTAAGTCATATAAATTATCCTTATTAATCTGCATACCAATACGATTCAGATATTTACTTGCTGCATACATAAAACTCGCTAATGAACTCCAACCGTTACTTTTTTGGAGATTAATATCACTTTCAATTTGTTTAATTTCACCTTGCCTCAAGTTCATAAATTTTCACATCCTTGTTTCTACTAGATACGCAGGCTAAAGCCTGCGGCTACCAGTGTTACCATAAATATAATTACATAAAACAATACCTACAGTCAATAAAAATAATACTGTGGGTTACTTCACTTTTAGTGGGTTTTGATGTAGACTTATTCTCTAAATGAACGAATTTAATGAGCTTTATAAATTGCTTGGGAATAGAATAAAATGCTTGAGAACTGAACAAAATTTGACACAAGAAAAGCTTTCTGAAAAAAGTAATTTGCATAACAGTTATATTGGCCTCATTGAAAGAGGTGCAAAAGGTCCCTCCTTGGAGACTTTACAGAAAATTGCAGATGCTTTAAATGTTTCACTTGTTGACTTGTTCGTTGAAGAAAGCAAATGGAAAAGTAAAGATAGAAAACACAGAGAGCTTTTCAATGTTATCAAAAATAGAACATCAAAACAAATTGACATACTAATAAAAATTGCAAAAATAATTTTCACATAAAATTTCTGCATATTTTCTTTCATTTTTAGTAGCCACCATTAAACCCAGTTTCACTTGTAATACAACAATAGACACTGGATTCCCGCTTATTACACGCGGGAATGACACGTGTTTAAGCAAAGTTTGCATCCGCCTGCATCCGCAAGGCTAAAGCCTTGCCCTACATAAAACCTTACATAGAACCAATAACCTATTTCGTTACAATTGAACTTTATCTTTCTATATTATAGTATGCCATATTTTGGGTATATAGTCAATGTGTATTTTGCTAATGGTGTGCTTATAGATTATACACTTTTGGTCGTATTAACGGTATATTGAAAATCCAAAGGAGAAACAATGGAAACAACTGAAATCTATAAATATATTGGTAAAATCATCAGAAACGAAAGAAATAAAAGGGGTATGACATTAGAACAGCTTGCAGAGAAAACACAAAGAGACTGGAGTTATTTGTCCCAGATTGAAAGAGGCAAAAATGTTCCATCTATAGAAACACTGGTAAGAATTTGTGAAGCACTGACTATTTCTTTAAGTAATTTATTTGCATTTCACAAGCCAGTAGTAATTTACAAAGTAGACCCATATATAAATAAAATCAGCAATATCATCAGAGCAAAAAGTGTAGAAGATAAAAAAGTGGCTTTTAATATTCTTTCACAAGTATTCAAGAAAAAATCCAAATATTGATGACAGAAATGATTGTTACAGCTAAGTCTATTACGTTATTTTATATATGAATTTTTAGTAGGATATTTCTAATATTTGCTAATGTTTCTGATGTTAAATATCCCAGCTTCTTTCTAATTAATCGTTGATCAATAGTTATTATCTTGCCAACTTTTATAATAGACTTTTTTGGTAATCCTGCAATCTTTTGCTCTTTTTCTGTAAGACAATATTCATCATTTTCTATTTTGTCCTGAATCTGTGAAGTAATAGCAGCAATAATAACATCTATTCCTTTTTCATTATATAATTTTGATGAAATTATTACACCAGGCCTTTGCTTTGAACCTGACAAATCAGTAAATGGAAAACCTATTAATACAACATCCCCGCTATTAAAGAGTGTCATAGATTTTATCTTCGGGATTTTTCCAAAATTCAAAAGATTCTTCTGCAAGTTTTAAAAGCTCTAAATTTTCTACTTTTATTTTTAAAAGTGAAGGAAGTTTTACAAGTAATTTTCTTTGCTTTTCCGGTTCAAATTTTTTGATTGCTCGTTCAACATCTAATAATGAAAGTGTACTTGACGACATATATATCACCCCTATTATAATGATATAAAAACCAAAAGATTTTGTCAAGATACAATTCAAATCATCCTTGCAAATACTACACGGTCTATGCTCTGATAATCTTTTATAAACTTTATATCCGTAAAATTGCCTAATTGATTTAATATTTGCAAAAGATGTTTTTTTTGTCCCATTCCTATTTCAAATGCAATAATACCATTTGGCTTAAGTATTTTTTTTATTTTACTTAAAATACTTTTATAAAATAATAATCCATCTTTACCACCATCTAAAGCAATTCTTGGTTCGTATTTTGAAACCTCATCAGACAATTTATCAATATCATCTGATTTTATGTATGGAGGATTTGAAATAACAGCGTCAAAATCACAAAATGTTGGTAATAAATTCAAAATATCTGCTTGTATAAACTTAATTTTATCGCTAACTTTATATTGTTTTGCATTATATTTAGCTATTTTCAAAGCATCAACAGAAATATCTGCTGCATACACAACACAGTTTAAGTTCAACGCTAACATAATTGCAATATTTCCACTACCTGTTCCTATATCTAAAATTTTTATTTTTTTTGATTTATTCTTAACAAGTTCTATAAATTTTTCTACTAAAATCTCTGTTTCTGGCCGTGGTATAAGAACTCCTTTATCAATATACAATTTCACATCCATAAATTCCTGAGATTTAAGTAAATATTGAAGTGGAATATGCTTTTTACGTTTATTTATATAAGAAGAATAATTTTTTGATTGGAGTTTTGAAAGTTCTTGTGCAAAATTTAAATATAAGTTATACCGTTTTATATTTAGAATATGAGCTAAAATTATTTCTGATTCAAATCTGGCATTTTCTATATTAATAGATTCTAAAACCTTTGTTCCAAAAGTAATAGCATCTTTTATTGTCATTGATTTTATAGTTGTTTGTCAGGCAAGATGCCTGACCTATTAATACATGCGGGAATGACATTTTAATTTGAAACTGATTCCTTATTTTCTGCAGCTATTAATCCCTGTATTAATTCGTCAAGCTCACCATTAACTATCACTTCAAGATTATATAAAGACAAACCTGCACGATGATCAGTAATTCTGTTTTGAGGAAAATTATATGTTCTGACTTTTTCGCTCCTATCACCTGTACCAATCTGAATTTTACGCTCTGCCGACATTTCTTTTTGTTGGTCTTCCTGATTTTTCTTTACTAATCTAGCACGCAAAACACGCATTGCTTTTGCCCTGTTTTTTATCTGCGATCTTTCTTCCTGACACTGAACAACCACGCCAGTTGGAATATGTGTAATTCTAATTGCTGAATAAGTAGTATTTACACTTTGTCCACCAGGTCCTGAAGAACAAAAAGTATCAACTCTCAAATCTTCTGCATTTATAACCAATTCTACTTCTTCTGGTTCAGGCAATACTACAACTGTAGCAGTTGAAGTATGTATTCTGCCGCTTGCTTCAGTTACAGGAACTCTTTGTACTCTATGCACTCCTGACTCATATTTAAACAACCCAGCTGCAGTCTTACCTATTATAGAAAAAATAATATCCTTATACCCACCAAGAGTAGAAGGATGAGAATCCATAACTTCTATTTTTAAATTTTTTGACTCTGCATATTTTGTATACATTCTAAATAAATCTGCAGCAAAAATCGAAGCTTCTGTGCCACCAGTACCAGCCCTAATTTCTATAATTATGTTTTTGTCCGAGTTTTTTTCTTCAGGAAACACTGCCTTATACAATTCTTCCTCAAACTCACGCTTCCTGTTCTCAAATATTTCCAGTTCAGCTTTTGCGAGTTCCTGAATAGACTGATCGCTATCCAAAAGCAATGGCGTTACAACTTCAATGTCATTTTTTACCTTTTTATAAGCATTGAACTTTCTCTGTATTGGAATAAGAATGGAATATTGCTTTGTGCATTTTTGAAATTCCTCTTTTGCAGAAAATAATGCGGAATCAGAAAGTCTCTTTTCCAAATCTTTACACTCTGACTCTATTTGTACGAGTCTATCTTCAAGACTTTTGTTCATATCTTCGTTTAAATTTCTCTACTCTTCCTGCTGTATCAACAAATCTTTGCTTACCTGTAAAAAACGGATGACATTTTGAGCATATTTCAACACGTAAATTTTGCTTAGTGGATCGTACATTTATAACTTCACCACACACACAGGTAATAGTTGTTTCCTGATATTTAGGATGTATTTTAGGTCTCATTTTTTTTCACCTCACTTTTACAATTGATTCATTGAAGCAAGAAATTCCTTATTGGTTTTGGTTTTTTTCATTCTATCAATAAGAAGTTCCATAGCTTCTATCTGACTCATTGTATTCCATAGTTTACGCAATATCCATATTTTTTGCAATTCTTCCTCGCTAAGTAAAAGTTCTTCTTTGCGTGTACCTGACTTGTTAATATCTATAGCAGGAAAAATTCTTCTGTGAACCATATCCCTGTCCAACACCATTTCTAAATTTCCTGTCCCTTTAAATTCTTCAAATATTACATCATCCATTCTACTACCTGTATCAATTAAAGCAGTAGCAATTATGGTTAAACTCCCTCCTTCTTCTGTATCTCTAGCTGCACCAAAAAATCTCTTTGGTCTTTGTAAAGCATTAGAATCAACTCCGCCTGAAAGAACTTTTCCACTTGGAGGAATTATAGAATTATGTGCTCTAGCTAATCTGGTTAAACTATCCAATAAAATTACAACATCTTTTTTAGATTCAACCAATCTTTTTGCCTTTTCCAAAACAACTTCTGCAACCTGTACATGCCTATCTGGTGGCTCATCAAAAGTAGAACTTATAACTTCTGCTTTTACAGAACGTTCCATATCTGTAACTTCCTCTGGCCTTTCATCAATAAGCAGTATAATCGGAACTATTTCCGGATGATTTACAGTAATGCTATTTGCAATTTTCTGAAGCAATATTGTTTTACCTGCTCGCGGCGGTGAAACTATTAATCCACGTTGACCTTTTCCTATAGGCACAAACAAATCAATAATTCGTGTAGAAATATCCTTGTAATCACGTTCAAGGTTAATCTTTTTAGATGGATAAAGTGGTATTAAATTATCGAACAGTATTTTACCACGTGTCAACTCAGGATTTTCACGATTAACAGCTTCTATCCTTAAAAGTGCAAAATATCTTTCTTGCTCTTTAGGAGGCCTTGCCTGACCCTGAATAAAATCACCTGTTCTCAAAAAAAACTTTTTTATCTGAGAAGGAGATATATAAATATCATCAGGGCCTGGAAGATAATTATAGTTTGGAGACCTTAAAAATCCAAACCCATCTGGCAAAACTTCTAATACTCCTTCAACAAAAACCAATCCATCACGATCTGCCTGGCTTTGGGTTTGGAGTATTTTAAATATAAGTTCTTGTTTCTTCAATCCGTTTATATCATCTAAATTCAAGCTCTTTGCCATCTGTGCTAACTCTGTCATTTTCTTCTTTTTTAACTCTTCTACATTTAAATTTGCCATTCTATAAATCACCTCACATAAAATTAATTAATAATTAGAAATCTCCCCTAATTAAAAAAGATAATTTTGCTACCCTTACATATCATTTAAATTGGATAACTGAAAAATATCCTCAGATTGACTTCAAATACTGACAGGCTTTTATAATTTAAGATTATATTAAATATTATATTTTTGTCAAGCTTTTTAACAGTTTTTTTCACTCACGAAACCTAACAAGCTTCATATTCTAAGTTTTATACCAGCGAAATAAGTAACACCCGAATACTCAGAAGATACATAAATTGGTACTTGTGTGCCAACGTTTATGTTTATAAATCCTGAAAATGTATATTCAACACCAGTAGTCAAGAATACAGTATGGCTGCGTTGAAGATAATACTGCGGTTGTGCCATTGTATCCACATTAGAGGTAGCATCTCCATCATGGCCAGTATAACTTGCAGACCCAGAATAAATAATTCTTCCATTTACTTCTGCAAGTAACACAATTTTACTTGAAAATGGTAATTCTGCAGCAAAATCGTAGAAAAGAATATTTCCGGGAACAACTTTTATTTCGTCTAATGAAACATTGTTTATTTTATTTGCATTTAGATTAAAACGAATTGCATATTTTATATTACCATGAAGCATAATTGGACCATGTGCTTCTGTAGAAAACCATCCAAACAGAAGATCCCATGTCCCGGAACCCACAGAAAGCTCATTCGGGCCTACATTAAATATACTTTTTCCTGTAGGAACTTTTACTCCAACACCTAAAGACATATTTGCAAGTGGCGAAGGATTTGAAACAAACTGCGACTTTGCCCATACAGTTAAATCACCAAATGCATTTGCAGTTAATTGCGTTCCATCACTTTTTGTATGTTTTAACATTAAGTAAGTCCATTTAAAATCCATTTCTGTATTTTCATATAACAGGAATTTTAAAGATACAGGAACATCGGTTGCTATCCGTGACTCATTTGCAGAAAGATTGTCTGAACTACCATCCAAACTATGTTTCTTTTTATACTCTGTATAAAAACTATGTGCACTTATTTCAATACCATTACCAGCAACTATTCCACCTGTATCAGTAATTACAGGAGATGCATTTACTAAATTAATATTCGTTACTAACAAACATATAACAATGGACACTATATACATTTTTCCACCTTTATTTTTGTGATCCTTCGCTTCGCTCAGGATGACGCTTCGCGTCACTTTGTTTTATCCCCTATATACTTCATAACTTATTTCAGGAAAAATATTGTCTTTATATTCAATATCAGAAAGCCACCTTTCGTCAATTGAATTATTTTTTATATTTTCATACAATCGGACAAATCGTGCAATATGTTCAATAGTTCTCTTTGTAGCATATTCAGATGCGGTCCCGGTTTTCATTAAAAATGCCCAGTCCGAAGATTGTGCTAATAATAATTCCCTTGCCGCTTGATTTAATGCCCTATGTAATACACCCGATGTATTTCTATAGCTATTTGCCAATTCCACCATACGCTGGGCAGTTTTATGCAAATGCCTATACACCCAATCATTAGCTCCATTAAGCCAGACTTCATGATACCCTTTCCATCCCCAACTTGATGCAGAAGGCATAGAAATCTGATTTTTAGGATACATCTGTAAATATTCATAAGGTGTTATTAATTTTATAGTCTTCTGGTCATAGTAAATTTTTCTTATTAAAAAATTCAACCATTCAGGTCCTTCATACCACCAATGCCCAAACAACTCTGCATCATAAGGAGCAAGTATCATTGGTTTTCTATCCATTATACCTGCTAAATATTCTACTTGTTTTTCACGATTAAATAGAAAATTACCTGCATGACTCGCAGCTTTTTCAAAAGCTATATGAGGATTATACGGCTCTTTATAATCTGTATTCCCGGTTATGCGATAATATTTAATCCCAGTATATACTCTTATTCCATCTTTATGTATATATGGCTTGATATATTCATAATCCATGTCAAAACCTATATCTCTGTAGAAATCTCTATAATAGTAATCACCAGGATAACCTTCTTTGGAACTCCAAACTTGCTTGGAAGATTCTAAATCACGTCCAAAAGCTGCAACTTTTGTAGGACAATAAACAGGAGCAAATATTCCATATTTAGGACGCGGTGATCCATAAAGTATTCCATGTGTATCCAGTATAAAAAATTTTATACCAAATTCTTTTAAAATTGCATCAAGACCAGGATAATATGCACATTCAGGCAACCATATACCACGTGGTTTTCTTCCAAATAATCTCGTATAAGAAGTAACAGCAATACTAATTTGAGCTCTTACTGCATTCGGTATTACCTCCATTAAAGGCAAATACCCATGAGTTGCTGCACAAGTTATTATCTCAAGTTTTCCCGAATCCTGATGCTTTTTAAAAGCATTTATTAAATTCTTTCCGTATGTTTCCACAAATACATAACGCGCATTCTTGAATTTATCCAGATACATTTTTGCAGTAGTATTAAATTCACTTTGCCACTGAGTTCTTATTACCTCCTTTTCAGCAAGCTCAATAAGTCTTTCAATGTGTTTAACTGTTCGCTCTTGCAATAATGGATCAATTAACATATTAGCAAGAGGTGGAGTTATAGACATTGTAAGACGCCAATCTACACCATCTAAAGCAAGTTTATCAAATAAATTGATAAATGGGATATATGTCTCTATAATTGCTTCATAAAACCAGTCTTCTTCCAAAAAACTCTCATACTCAGGATGCCGAACATAGGGCAAATGAGCGTGTAATACCAAAGAAAGATAACCTTTTTCCATTATTTTGTCTTCTTTTTTACAACTGGCACAATTTCACGGACATCTTTTCTATCAAATGAAATTGCCTTAACAGGAATAAATTGTTCTCCATCAGGAAGTATAAATCTCATACTAAAAGTACCATCAGGATTAAGTTTTATTTTTTTACTTTGTATTGTAACCTGAGCATCAGGTATAGTTTTACCATATAAAATAAGCTCAGTATTTACTTCCAGAAAAAAATCTTGTTTTTGAGCCTGTACACCTGAAAAACTATATATAGAACTTACACCTCCAGATGAAATATCAAATTGTAATTGTTTGCCAAGTTTTCTCAGCAACATTTCAGAACCAATACTCGACTTAAATTCATCACCTAACTCACTGATTTTTTCTAATTCTTCAAAAGATAGAGCCCATTCTTCATCAACTACATCTGAAATTCCTGCTCTTGGTGTACGCACTACATTTGAACGTGCAAGCAAATAAAAATATCCGTCTTTAGTAAGTATTCCTATATCCACACAATAATTTCTATCAGCAATACCAACATCTATATACCAGTTATTTATTAAACCTGTAAGGACAATATCAAAAACCCTATGTGCATTGCTTCCAGTAAAATTTATATCTGTAACATCATATGTTCGTAATATATATTTTGAATTTTGATATCTCTCTTCTCCTAATTGCCTTTTTGCTTCATCTGTTTTCCATTGTGGTATTTCCCAATATGCAAATATACAATATGGATCTCTTGGTATTATCATTATTCTTGTCTCATTATATTCATTAGGTAATTCTAATGGCTTATGCTGATGAACAACTACAGTATTATTAATTTCCCCTTGTAAGGAAGAAAAATTTTTGTTCTCTACGTTTATATCTTTGTTTAATATAGAACTTTTAATTTCATTTTTAGATTTATTGGGTTTTTTAATTTTTATTTTTTTAATTCTTACATTAGTAATTCTCTTTTTAATAGGAACCAAAATTTTTTGCTCTCTACTCATTTTCTGCATATTTGCTCTTTTTGTAGTTTTTTTTCTTACTACAGAACCTTTTATTTTTACTTTTTGAGTCTTTAGTCTTAAATCCTTAGTCTTGAGTTTCATATACACTTTCTCATTTAGACAATTTGTGCTCTTCTTTTATTCCATCCAAAATACCATTTACAAATTTTCCTGATTCTGACGTAGAATATTCTTTTGCCAATTCTATAGCTTCATTTATTGTAACACTTATTGGAATATCATTTCTATTAAGCAATTCATAAGTTGCTAAACGCAAAATACTTCTATCAACAGCAGCTAATCTGGAAACTTGCCAATTATCCATTCTTTTCTCAATAACACTATCAATATTTTTAATGTCTTTAAGTGTCCCTTCTGCAAGCTCTAATGCAAATATTTTAACTTCATTTTGCAATTTCTGGGTTTCAATAAAATTTGAATATACCTCTTCTAATGACAATTCACCTACATCTATTTGAAACAATATTTGCAATGCTAATTCTCTGGCTTTACGTCTGGCTCCCACAAAAATTACTATACTAAAACAACAATATATTTGTCAAATGAATAAAACTATAGACTGGAAAAAATTTTAATTGATACTATATGATAGAAATTATATAATATTTATTAGAACGAATAAATAAGAGAGCTTATACAGATAAAGCAAACAGGGAGGCATATGAAATCAAATATAATTATAGGACAATCAGGAGGGCCAACTTCGGTAATAAACTCCACTTTATGCGGAGTTATTCAGACTACGTTAAAATCCAATAAATTCGGTAAAATCCTTGGAATGCAATACGGCATAGAAGGTTTTATGAATGATGAGATTATAGACCTTGGGAAAGAAAGCCCTGCTATTATTAAGGATTTAAGAAAAACACCATCGTCCGCATTAGGTTCCTGCAGGCACAAAGTCAAAGACGAAGATTTTCCAAAGATATTCCGCCAGATCAAAAAACATAATATCCGTTATTTATTCCTTATAGGCGGAAACGATACTATGGATACGATCCACAGAGTTGAAGAGTATTGCAGAAAATCTGGTTATGAATTTGTAGGCATAGGATTACCTAAAACCGTTGATAATGACCTTTTTGGAACTGACCATACTCCGGGTTACCCTTCTGCTGCAAGGTATGTGGCATTGTCAGTACAACAGGCAGGCAGGCTTACGCGCGACATGCAAAGAGTGGATAAATTCGTAATCTTCCAAACAATAGGCAGGGAATCCGGCTGGCTTCCTGCAGCATCAGCCTTGGCAAAAAAAGAAGAACAGGATGCTCCGCATCTTATTTACATACCAGAAAGAAGATTAAATATAGACAAATTTCTTTTTGATGTAAAAACCTGCATTAAAAATTACGGATGGGTTTCAATTGTTTGTGGAGAAGGCATTCTTCTTGAAGACGGCACACCAGTTTCAGCTTCATTAACAAAGGACAAATTTTCCAATATTGAATTCGGCGCAATGGGCGGCACTTCAGCTGCCATAAATTTGCACAAGATCATTTCAAGCGACACAGGATTTAGGGGAGAGTTTCAGATAACCGAATCATTGTCTATGTGCGCAATAGATCGGGCATCGAAAGTTGATTTAAAAGAAGCTTATGAATGCGGAGTAAAAGCCGTTGAATTAGCCATTCAGGGAAAAACAGGAGTAATGGTTTCAATAAAACGAGTTAGCTCAAACCCCTATAAGGTTAAATACGAAACTGTCCCTTTAAAAGAAGTTGCTGTGAAAGCAAAACCTATGGACGACAAATATATAAACAAAGAAGGAAATTTTGTGACAAAAGAATTTATTAAATATGCCGCGCCAATAATCGGCGAAATAAACGAATACATTGATTTAAAAAGATTAAAACCACAAAGTGCACAAAAAGAAAAAATCACAAAAAACAAATAAATAAGGGGGATCAAATGAATCTAAAAGACAGTAAGTATAAAAATTTTGTCCTAGTAAAAGAGATGCTTCAAACAGGAGATATAATAAAGAACCTGGACATTGATAAAATTACAAGTTATGCGAAGTATGTAAAAACAAAAAAAGCGTTTTTTGCAGGGGAAGGGTCTTCGCGTATTTTCCCAGCAAAAAACGTGATTTACAAGTCTAAGATCCACAATTACAAGGAAGAATGTTCAACGGAAAATTCCACGCAATCAATGGAATATGATCTAAAGGACAACACGGTTTTTGCAGCTTCAAATTCAGGAAAAACAAAAGAAGTTATCATGCTTATCAGAAAATTGAAAAAAAAAGGGCATAAAGCAATAATCGGAGTTGTTGCAAATGACAAAACGCCAGTGATGGAAGAATCAAATTACAGTTATTTGCTGTCATGCGGTAAAGAGGATGCTGTTGCTGCCACAAAATCCGTAGTTGAACAGGCATTATTCTATGATATTATATTCAGGAAAACGAATAATATGAAAATGCCGAATTTAAAAAAACTGGGTGAGCTTGCTACGGAAGTTATGGAAATGAAAATACCCAAGGAAATAATTGACAGACTTGCAAAAGCAAAAATGATTTACTATGCAGGCAGGAATAACGGTGTTACTGAAGAAATAGTCCTTAAAACTAATGAAATTACAAGAAAGAAATCCGACTTCCTCGAAGGCACATACGCAGTGCATGGGATTGAAGAAGTTATGGACAGCCAAGATGCAATGATAATAATTGATCCGTTTAAGCACGAAGAGGAAAAGTTTAAAGATGTTTTAATAAAAGGAGTGGGGTTGGATATTTTTGCCATTTCAACAGACAGTACTTCATTCACCACGATAAAAATACCCGAATACGAAGATTTCACGAATTACCTTGAGCTTTGCCTTGGCTGGAATATACTTGTAGAAGTAGGCATCACAATAGGCGTCAATCTTGACAAAACCATAAGGGCAAGGAAAATCGGAAACGTTCTAAAATGAATTTTGCAGGAATTGGATTTATCCAACCTGATACATGGGCTTGATAAATTAGGCCCCTACAAGAAAATTTTACACAATTCACTATAATAGGTAACCTATTACTAAAATTCAAAAACAGGCTTATACACAATAGAGTGACTTAATGATTACAAAAAAAAGAGAGTAGGTTATTCCTAACCCTACTCTCTTTTGAAACTCTAATTCAATGTAATTAATTTTGGGGTTTAATCACACTCATTTTTATACTTGCTTTGCTTTTTCCACCACCTGGTCCAATAATGATAGCCTTTATATCATCTTCTTCCATTGGATATTTAGTTACAAAGCCATCATCCGCTAAAGTGTAATATCCTTCAACTGTGGCAGTTTCCTTGCTCTCACCCTGACCTGTTGCATATATTCTGCAGATCTCGGTCCCCTGATAATAGATAGAACCTGTAATTGTTCCTTTGCCTATACCTGAACCACCAGTAGCCTGATTCCAACTACCAGAAGCCTCAACAGACATATCAAATTTTCCGGAATACCCGGAAGACATTGTAAAATTCATTGTTTCTGTCTGCTTTTCTGTAAATGTACCACCTGTTTGAAATCCATTTGCATCTTTTACCGGAACCCCTGTATGTGTTCCTGTGCCTGTCATAGTAAATTCCATCCATGAACTATCTTTCTTATTCGTTGTTTTACCGCTTCCAGTTATACTTGATGTAAAGTTGTCCCAATCAAGACCTTTCCATGTAGAAACACTTGTTGTTTCTACCATTACCATCTTTTGTGTTTCTTCATTCCAGCTAGGATATGAATATGTAAAAGTAAAAGAATACACTTTTACTTTTTTAATTTCTTTGTTTACCATTGTCATTGCTCCAATTGCATCCGGACCATCAAAACTACCTTTCATACTAAATGTTGATGTAAAATCATCATTCTCATTTAAAAGATCCCAAGGCATAGTTGGCTTACTTGTAGCATCAACATTATCCCACATTGCCCACCAATCTGGATCTGGCTTAACTAACTGTTGAAACACAGTTCCATCAGGAGCTGTATAAGAAGGTAACACATAGTATCCATCTGCATCTTTTGTTGGCTTTACCCACTCTGCTGTAGCTAAAAATGGTGCACCATTTTTCAATATAGGTGCAAAAGCATATCTTGGAGCTTGTCACGGACTTGAACCACTAAGCTGTGATAACGCAGTTTTAACACTCGTCAAACTGTCAACACCTGTATTTGTAGCAGACGCAGCAGCCTGACTTGTAGTTTGTGATGTAGCTGTACCACCAGTTGTACCACCGCCACCACCAGTCGTAGTAATACTGCTAGCTGTAGAACCTGTAAGATTTTTCTTTTCTTTAGCTCCACAACCAATCAATACACCTGCGAAAATAACAAAACATCCTAATATCGCCAATGCTTCATATTTTCTAATCATATTTTACCCACCTCCTGTTATAAATGCTGAAATAAATTCAGCATGACAAAATTATTATTTACAAATTAAATAAATATGTTGCTCCACCAATAGCTTTCCATGTATAACTTGTATAAGTAGCATCTCCAAGCGCATATACAAAACCTAATTTTAGTTTTAAATCATCCATTTTGTACCGCAAACCAGCAATAGCATCAAAAGTATTTCCATTTGTAGCATATTCAGTTCCAGATACTTTTGCTTTACCGATTGTGGTTCCAGAAATTTCTATTATTGGAGTAAATTCATCTATAGAACAACCTATTGCTAATCCACCGTAAATAACATCTCCATTATTCTGTTTTGCATCAGAAGCATTTGTAAATTCTCCTGTATAACCATAACCTGCATTCAAATTAACATTAATACCTTCTATTGCTTTTCCTATAATTAAAGTTCCATAAACATTTGTGCCAGTACCAAGATATTTTTTTGCATCAGCAGTTGGAAGTTCAGAACTTGCAGAAATTGAAATACCGGGAACATCATCGGATTCAGGAATAAGATTATATTTTAATCCTATTGATACCTGACCTAACCCACTATTACTACTTTCCGACACCCCTATCTGTGTAGTCGTAAACTTTGTACTTCTATATGGAACAAGTAATTTTATCTCTAAATCAGACATAATTCCATATCGGACAAATAGCGGAACTCTAATATCTGTAAAGGTATTTTCACCTGTAACTCCTGATGTAGTATATTTCTGATAACCATAACTAATATCTGTTATCCCAAGTTCCATCTGGCCTTCTTTTTCCACATTTGCAACCTGTTCAAGTGTTAAAGGCTCTGCACTATTTATTTGTGCAGGAACTACAACACCTTGTTCTGCTTGCCCTTCTTTTTGCACATTTGTAGTCTGCATTGTAGATTCTTCTGCACAAACTACTTGCGTACAAACCAAAAAACTTGCTGCAAACAACCCTAAAATCATTTTAACTTTTACCACTATCCCACCCCCCTATTTATGTAGTTGCTGATTTATCAGCAATGCCCATAAATGGGCAACTACAATATCATCTTTTATAAATATACTACATTTTTACATATTTGTCTATGTAATTTTTATCACTTCTTAAATTTATCATACCCAACTGCAGCTATCATTGCTGCATTATCGGTGCACAATTCTAATGAAGGGTAAAATACTTTAATACTATGCTTTCCACATATATCTTCTAAAGTTTTCCTTAATGTCATATTTGCTGATACGCCTCCGCACAACAGAACACGTTGAACACCTGTCTTCTTTGAAGCTTCAATCACTCTTTCAATTAACGCCTGATTTGCAGCATCCTGAAAACTACACGCCAAATCTTTAATGTTAACTTTTTTATTTTCCTGTAGAAAATTCACTACGGCTGTTTTTAACCCGCTAAAACTAAAATCAAGGCTATCATTTTTCATCTTTGCTCTTGGAAATTTATGTATTACTTTACCCTCTTTTGCTAATTTCTCTATTTTAGGACCACCAGGATAACCCAAATTCATAAACTTCGCCACTTTATCATATGCTTCACCAACTGCATCATCTCTGGTTCTCCCAAGAATCTGATATACACCTCTTTTTTTTACTAATATTAAATCTGTATGCCCACCTGAAACTACAAGTGCTAAAGCAGGAAATCTAATATCAGAATGACTAAGCAAACAACTGTAAATATGGCCTTCAATATGATCTATTTCAACAAAAGGCAAATTTTTTGCCCAAGCAAGACCTTTTGCAAATTCTACTCCAACAAGTAATGAACCTATTAACCCAGGCTTTCCAGTAACAGCAATACCGTGTATGTCATCAAGAGTTAATTTTGCAATTTTTAATGCAGATCGGACAACCGGCAAAATAGCTTCTATATGTTTTCTAGATGCTAACTCAGGAACAACTCCGCCATACATACTGTGCAAATCAATTTGGGAAGCTATAACGTTTGAAAGTATAAATTTTCCATCTTTAACCACTGATGCTGCAGTTTCATCACAAGATGTCTCTATGCCAAGTATATTCATAAGATATATATTATTATATACTTATTTTTTTGTCAAACATTGCTTGATAAACAACTATTTTAATTATATAATTAAAAATCCCCCCTCCCCCCTTTATTAAAGGGGAGTAAAAGGGACTACGAAATATGAAAATATTAAAAAATTATATAATACGAGAAATATCGGAACCTTTTTTCCTGGGACTTTTTATTTTTACATTCGTACTTCTTATGGACAAAATTTTTGACTTAGTAGATTTAATCATAAATAAAGGTGTGCCTTTTTTTACGGTATCGCGGCTATTCATTTATATACTGCCATCTTTTCTGGCAATAACTGTACCTATGGGATTACTTATGGCAATACTTATGGCGTATGGAAGATTATCTACAGACAACGAACTAACTGCAATAAAAAGCAGTGGCATTAATCCACTAAAAATAGCAAATCCTGCTATTGCACTCAGCTTAATTTTAAGTCTATTAATGATATATTTTAATGAAACAGTTCTACCATCTGCAAATTCATCATTCAAAAATTTATATTATGAAATAGTTCAAAAAAAAGCTTCAATTGCAATGCAAGAAAGACTGTTTATTACAGAATTTGATGGCTATATACTTTATGTTGAAAAAAAGAATGACTTGACAGGTGAACTAAAAAACCCCCTTATATTTTGCTTTGAAAAAAATGGCCAACCATTCCATACTATAACTGCACAAAACGCTGTTTTAATGTCTGACACAGTAGGCAAACAAGTCATGCTCAAACTAAATAATGGAATAATACATTATATAAACAGTAAAGATTCCAATAAATACACACGTATATTTTTTGATTCTTATAATATAGATTTAGATATAAACAAAACATTAAATCCCGGATATATATCAAGTGAATCAATAAGTCCCAGAGAAATGGGACTTACTGATTTAAACAAACGCATACACCAATCCAAACAGAACAGATTAAATACAAATTATCTACTATTGGAATTTCATAAAAAAATATCTATCCCATTTGCATGTATGACTTTCACATTAATAGGCATACCTCTTGCCAGCAGATTAAAAAAAGGAAGTAAAGGGGTAAGTTTCGGCATAAGCTTGTTATTAATTTTTATTTATTATCTTGTACTAATATTAGGTGAAACAATGGGAGATAAGGGAGAAATTGCTCCGTGGCTTGGAATGTGGCTGCCCAATATTACATTAGGAATAGTCGGAATTGTTCTATTATTACATATGTATTTAGAGCGTCCATTTTCACAAATATTACAGATAAAAATCCTATGAAAGTTATAACCCGCTACATAGCAAAGGAGTTTCATAAACTGCTCATATTTGCCATTGCAAGTTTTACAATAATAATACTTTCAACTGATATATTTGAAAGCTTAAGAATGCTAATTGAACATAAAGTAAACTATTTAATTGCGCTTGAATATTTTTTATATAAGACACCTTACATCATAATACAGGTAATGCCTGTTTCTGTATTACTTTCTACAATATTTCTTTTAAGTATATTATCAAAACACAATGAACTAACCGCTATGAAAGTTGGTGGAATGAATACATACCAAATTGTAGCACCTATTTTAGTAAGCGCTTTCATAATTAGCATTGTGGCTATACTTTTAGGTGAAACTGTTATTCCTTTCAGTAATACTAAAGCTAAGGAAATAAAACAAGTCGAAATACTTAAATCCCAAACATATTTTATTGGAACAAGAGATAATCTTGCATATATAAATTCAAGTAATTGGTTTTTCTATATTAAGCGATTTGACGGAGAAGCCGGTAGAATGAATAATGTATCAATTTATACATTTAACAAAAATAATGATTTAATTGAACGGATAGATGCAAAAGAAGCCATTTACAATGAAAACAACTGGATATTCAAAGAAGTCTACGTCCGAAATTTTACTTATGTAACACAAAATGACCCGAAGGGTCATCCTGAGTCCGCCTTGGCGGACGAAGGATCTAAAAATGAAATAACTGTAACCACAACTGCAAATGAACTAAGTGAAAACGTCACCTATTTAAAAGAAACAACATTTCCTATTTACGAAAAACCAGAAGATTTTTGCACAATATCAAAAAAACCGGAAGAATTAACTATGATACAACTACTTGAACGTATAAAAAAGTTAAAGGGTAGCGGAAAAACTTTCAAAGAAGAATTAGCTAATTTATTTTTAAAAACATCTTTTCCATTCGCAAACTTTATTTTAGTCCTACTTGGAATACCACTTGCCCTATGGACAGGCTCAAGAGGTGGATTGATTTTAAGTTTTGCATTAAGTATTGCTATTGGATTTGCATATTGGGGAAGCATTGCAATAGGACTTGCATTAGGTAAAAGCACAATGAACCCCTTGCTTTCAACATGGATGGGAAATATTGTATTTGGAGCATTAGGGTTAATATTATTATTTTTTGTCCGTAAATGAAACCCCTCACCGTCCATCTAAAACGAACTGATGCGTGGGTAATATTATTTTTTGATTTTTACACGTCGACCACAAATCTCAAGCTTACCTTCAATAAATAACTTAATTGCAGCAGGATATATTTTATGCTCTTGGGCAAGTATTCGTTTTGCTAAAAGTTCTTCTGTATCATCTTCCATAACAGGCACTACAAGTTGCATTATTATTTGCCCCGTATCCATCCCTTCTTCCACAAAATGCACAGTAACACCTGAGATTTTAACTCCATATTCCAAAGCATCTCTTTGGCCATGTGCACCTGGAAATGAAGGCAAAAGCGAAGGATGAATATTTATCAATTTACCTCTATATTTATTCACAAAACAAGATGACAATATTCTCATAAAACCTGCAAGACATATAATATCTACTTTTTTTTCCTCAATTATTCTTGACATCTCTTTATCATATTCTTCGCGAGATAAAAACCTTTTAGGATCCAGAAAAACTGTTTCTATATTATGTTTTTGGGCATATTCTAAACCTTTAGCTTCTTTCTTATCACTTATCACTACAGCAATATCAACCTCAAGCTTTTTTTCTTCAATAGCATTTATTATAGCCAAAAGATTTGAACCTCTTCCTGAAATCAAAACAGCAATTTTATGCATATAATTTAGTCTGTAGTTATAGTCTGTTTTACCGTGTATTCTCCCATTTTTCTGAATTTTAAATAACGTTTTTTAACTAATTCATCTTTTGATAAAAGTTTTAGTTCAGCCAAATTTTCTTTGATTACTTTTTTTATCTCCTCTGCTGCCTTATCATAATTTCTATGTGCACCGCCAAGAGGCTCTGGAATAATTGCATCTATAACACCAAATTTTAAAAGATCTTTGGATGTCAACTTTAAAAATTCAGCAGCTTGCTCTGCTTTACTGCTGTCTTTCCACAATATAGCAGCACAACCTTCTGGTGGTATCACAGAATACACTGCATTTTCAAGCATAAATATTTTGTCGCCAATAGCTATTCCAAGTGCACCACCACTTCCACCTTCACCATGAACTATTACAATAATAGGTACAGATATAGCAGACATATCTCTTAAATTTTCTGCAATAGCTAAAGCCTGACCGCGTTCTTCAGCGCCAATACCAGGATAAGCAGCAGGAGTATCTACAAATGATATTATGGGTCTTTGAAATTTTTCAGCCATTTTCATCAATCTTATTGCTTTGCGATAACCCTCAGGATTAGCCATTCCAAAATTCCTAACTACACTGTCTTTCGTATCTTTTCCCTTTTGAAAACCTACAATTACTACAGACTCTCCTTCAAATTTTGCCAAACCACCAATTACTGCAGGATCATCTCTAAAAGCTCTATCCCCGTGTAATTCAAGAAAATCTTCAAAAATTCTTGAAATATAGTCAAGAGTACGTGGCCTATTTAAATTACGCGAAACCAAAACTCTACGCCATGCTGTTAAATTTTGGTATACTTCTTTTTTTAATTCTTCAGCTTTTGTTTCTAATTTCTTTATCTCTTCTGAAAAGTCTATTTTCTTCTCATCTGTAAATTTTCTCAGCTCTTCTATCTTTTTTTCAAGCTGAACAATAGCCTTTTCAAATTCCATTCCATTAGTCGCCATAATATGACCTGAAAGGTCATTCTGAACGAAGTGAAGAATCTCTAAACTGAGATTCTTCGGCTTTGCCTCAGAATGACAGGTTTTACATTTTTCACCCTACGCTTTTTATTTTTTTAAAATGAATCCGTATAGTGTATACGAAGTGTTCGTGTATTTTCTTGAATCCCCTTGGTAAGATTTTTGAAATCTAGTTCCAGTGTTAAATTTGAGGAAAATGCAAATCGAACTCCAAAATTAAAAATATTTGTATCTTTGAAAATATCATCATATTCAGCTAACAGAGCAAGTTCATTTGTTAAAGATAAACTTCCACCTAAAAATATATCAAGATTTTTTGAAGCCTGAAAATCTTTAAATACATTTCTGTTACCTGCACCTACACTATACTGTAATCCTTCAAAAAACGAAATTGTTTTGCTTGCAACAACATATAAACCTATTGGTTTACTTGAATATTCACCTATAGCTTCATCAAACACTCCATATCCCTGAGGCTCATATCCAAGTGAAAAAGCCGGTAAACCCGCAGATTCATTTATAAACCGCAATCTAGCAATAAGCTTTGGCTCTCTGCCTTTAACCTCACCTCTACCTACCACATTTTCCAAATTAAATGAAGCTCCTACCATAAAACTATTAGCAAAACTAACCCATCCCTTTGTTGCAATACCTCCACCTTCATAAATTTTAAGTGTAAAATTATACATTCCTTTTAACATTGTATTAGCTGTAGGCATATCTACTGTATCAAGTGAATATACATCTGAAGCCCAAGACATAGCAGGAAATAACCCTACAATTAAAACCAGACTTAAAATCTTACATTTTTTCATTTACATCGCCCCCTTATTTTTTAACACTAATGTCGCCGAACCAATAACACCTGCATCTTCTCCAAGTTTAGCTGGCACTATTTTTAGACTTTTTGTTAAAAACTTATATGCGCGTTTTCTAATTTCTCTTTTAGTTGGCTCAAATATATATTTGCCTGCTTGTGCTACTCCACCACCCACTATTATCATCTCAGGGTCTAAAAAGTTCACAACACTGGCAAGAGTTATGCCAAGATATTCTCCTGTTTCATTCCATATTTTTAATGCCAATTTATCTCCCAATTTTGCAGCATCAGTTAGAATTTTTGGCGTTATTTTATCCAAATCTCCATCAACAAGTTCTGTAATTTTAGTTTGCACTCCTTTTTTTATCTCAGCCATTGCCCTTTCCGCGATAAAACCACATCCCACATATCTTTCCATACACCCTATATTACCACAGTTACATCTTAAACCGTGTCTTTCTACTGTCATATGACCTATTTCACCTGCAAATTGATGGCTTCCAACATAAAGCTTACCATTTATTATTATAGCACCACCAACTCCTGTTCCTAATGTTATACAAATTAGATTTTTAACTCCTTTTCCAGCACCAAATTCACTTTCTCCCAAAGCAGTTGCATTTACATCGTTTGCAACAAAAACAGGTTTGTGAAATTTTGCCTCTAAATATTTTTTTAAATTAACATGTTTCCACCCTGGAAGATTTGGAGGAACATTTACTATCCCTCTAATGTGATCTATAAGCCCAGGCGAACCTATACCTATTCCTTTTATTTTTCCTATGCCACCTTTGAATTTTTCAAGAACTTCTTTTATTGCAAGTGAAATACGATTAAGAACTTTTGCTTTTCCTTCTTTTGCACAAGTAGGTATTTTTATACGTGCAACAACTTTACCTTTAGAATTTACTATACCTGCTACTATATTTGTACCACCAAAATCCACACCTACAGCATAGGCAATATTCGGACTCATTTTTTTAGAAAATAGATTTTTCGCTTTCTTTTTCAAATAGATGCGATTTATTCATATCAAAATGTATTTGAACTTTCTGATTCACCTTAATGGCATCATGCACCTCAACAATAGCAATAAACGGATTTTTGCCTGTAGTAAAATAAACATAAGCCTCTGCACCTATTGGTTCCACAACCTCAACTATAGAAGGAACTATCCACCCCTCTTTTGGATTTGTAATCAGCACACTATCATTTATATGTTCAGGTCTTATTCCAAGCACTACTTCTTTGCCTACATAATTCTCGGTAATAGGAATAAAATTCTCTGGTATAGCAACTGTAATCATGCCTTCATTAAATAATATTTGACCATCTTTTTTCTCAAGAGTACCATCAAAAAAATTCATTGCAGGACTACCTATAAAACCTGCTACAAATTTATTTTGTGGTTTGTCATATACTTTTACCGGTTCACCTATTTGATGCACTAAACCGTCTTTCATAACTACTATCCTATTGCCCATTGTCATTGCTTCAACCTGATCATGTGTAACATACATCATAGTAGCCTGAAGTCTGTTATGCAATTTTATAATTTCAGCTCTCATTTGCACTCGCATCTTTGCATCCAAATTTGAAAGTGGTTCATCAAATAAAAATACTTTTGGTTTTCTTACTATTGCACGACCTACAGCCACTCTTTGACGTTGTCCGCCTGATAATGCTTTTGGCTTTCTATGCAATAATTCCTGTATTCCAAGAATTTCTGCAGCTTCTTTTACTCTTTCATCTATTTCTTTTTTTGGATATTTTCTTAGTTTCAATCCAAATGCCATATTATCATAAACTGTCATATGAGGATATAAAGCATAATTCTGAAAAACCATTGCTATATCTCTATCTTTCGGAGGAACATCATTAACTAACCTGTCACCTATATATATTTCACCTGATGTTATATCTTCCAAACCAGCCACCATACGTAAAGTAGTGGATTTTCCACAACCAGATGGACCTACCAAAACAACAAATTCTTTATCTTCTATTTCAATATTTACACTATCAACAGCTGGCTTTGGATTGCCAGAGAAGATTTTAGAAACATTCTTAATTATTACCTTTGCCATTCAAATCATCCTCCTAATATCGTACCAAGGAAGGGAAATACACTTTACCATAAAGTGCCCGGCCCCCAGTTAGTTAATTTTAATTTATTCTATTTTATTAATAATTTTTTGTCAATGTTTATGTGCAAATTTTCTCTTTTCATCCCTTTTCAGTTATAAAAATTCCAAGTAAAATGAATATTCCACCAAAAATCAAATTTTTGCTTATTTCTTCAGAATATATGAGATATGAAAAAATCGCAGCTATAACAGGCTGAAAATACATTGTTACTGCTGCTTTAGTCGTATCAATATATGTAAGCACCCAATACCACAACGATAAAGCAAAAACTGAAGCAAATACTGTTAGGTAAGCAAAACTCATCCATACTTTTGTTGAAACAGTTGTCCAGTCAAAACCTGTTTTATCAAATAATAAAAATGGAATAAACAACATTCCACCAATAAATGTTGTGTAAGCAGTAGTAGACAAAGATCCATATTTTAGAAGAAAAGGCTTGGATAATACCACATAAACTGCAAATACAAAAGCAGACGCTAACGATAAAAGATCACCAAATAAAAATCTATTATCCAATTTCAAACCTTTACTATGCAATATTATAAAAACGCCAATAAAGGATGTAATAATTCCTGAAATTTTTAAAATTGTTATTTTTTCATTTATCATTACTACAGCAAGTAAAAAAACAAAAATTGGAGTTAGTGTGCCCATAAGAGCACTGTGGGTTGGCAAAGTATGTTTCATTCCATACAAAAAAAATATCTGTTGCAACGTTATACCAACAAATCCCAAAGTAAATAAAAGAATTATATCTTCTTTTTTTATGCGGGTTTCAGGCTTGAAAAACCTCAAAACAACAAGTAAAATAAAACCTACAATTGCAAATCTTAATGCAGCTAAATGTATAGGAGCAATCTCTGTTACTGCTATCTTAGTTGGTACGTAATTAGTTCCCCATATTAAAGTTGTAGCAATAAGTGCAAGAGATATCTTAATGCTACTGACTTTCTTCTTCTTCATCTTTTGCAACAAGCTTAGCTATAGCAGTAACTTTATCTTTGCCATCAGTTCTTATAATTTTTACTCCTTGTGTAGAACGACCACTTGCACGAATATCTTTCACACGAGTCCTTAATACTGTTCCAGCAGTTGTTATCACCATAAGTTCGTCCTCATCAATAACTCCTTTAATTCCAACCACACAACCATTTCTATCACTTGTTTTGATATTGATTACACCTTTTCCAC
>JBBTED010000066.1:0-1779 GCA_038042445.1 Candidatus Firestoneibacteriota bacterium | reverse complement strand
TTATATATACCACTCTTACTACTATCAAAAGTAACATTTGTTACCCAGACAATATCAGAATTACTTGGACAAACTATTATTTTCTGAATCGTACCAACAACTGGCAAAAATGGATTTGGACGATATTTATCCTCTCCACCTATAGGTATTCCTGTATTTACAGAAATCCACTCCTTTCCACCATTTACTGTTTTGTAGACTCCACCGGCCCAACCCTTTTCTCCTTCTGGCTGAGTAAAGAGGGTAACATATATTATATCTGGATTTGTAAATGACATAGCAAGATGACTGGTAAAAAGATGTGGCAACCCTTTACTTGACAATTTCCACTTCTCTCCATTGTTATCACTTATATATATACCTTTTGTAGTTGCTGCAATTATCCTTCCATTATTTCTCGGATCTATTGCAAGATCACATATCATACCTTCTATACCTGCCTCTCCTTTGCCATTTAGATTCCTCCACGATTTTCCTCCGTCTATAGATTTATAAATATCTCCTTTTCCTAATATTTCCCACGTATTATAATAACGTTCCCTGCCAATACCAGCATATATAGTATCTGGATTATGTATATCAATAGCTAAAGCAGAAATAGGCGCACTGTAGTTATATCTTTCAATAGGAGGAAACCCTTCCCTGAGCCATTCCCAATTTTCTCCACCATCTATTGTTTTATATACTCCTCCCTCACTACCAAGAAAAACTATTTTTGGATTGGTAGGATGTTCAACTATTCGCCAAACATAATAATTACGAAGTCCACAATTGGATGCTCTCCAGGTTTTACCTCCATCTTTTGATATATAAATACCTCCTACATCCGCACCAAGATAAACTATTTCATCATTATATTTACTTATGGTAATTTCATGAGATCTTCCTCCACCTCCAGTACTAAGTTGTTCCCACTTTGACCAATGCCCATTTTCCAAATCTTCTGCATAAAGTTTAAATACTCCAAAACTTACTATTGCCATTATTACTAAAATAGTTTTTTTATTTCTCATATATACGCTCCTTTTTTCACTTTAAAATTGTTTCTTGTTAGTATTTTCATAATACGTTTTTATGCTCAAAAAATAGTACTGGGTTGTCATCTCTAATTGCACTCTTTAAAAGTCCTTTTGCATCATACGGTGTAGATGGCACTACTACCAATACTTCATTACCCCTTTTTTTATGAGGGTGCTAAAAAAACAAACCCTCTTTTTCGTTCTCGTTATTCTATAATTGCAATTGGGTCTGTTACATTTACTACAGTTTCTTCGGGAAAAAGTATCTTGGTAATCTTTCCTGAACCAGGTGATTCAACAACATAAGTAATTTTATCAGTTATTATTTCAACCAATGGCTCACCTTCTTTCACTTCATCCCCTTCTTTTTTTAGCCATTTTGATATGGTTCCATTCTCCATTGTTAAACCTAATTTTGGCATTATAACATTAATAGCCATTATTTATCACCTCATTTTTTAAAAGGACATCAAAATTTATAAACATTTCTTTTCTTTCATAAGTTCTTTCGCTGCTTTTATAATCTTATCTTCATCAGGCAACACATAACTTTCCATTTTTGGATTAAAAGGTATTGGAACATCAAATGTATTTATTCGTTTAATTGGTGCAGATAAATAATTAAACGCCTCTTCAACTACTGTAGCTGATATCTCTGATGTAAATGCACAAGTTTTATGTTCTTCGCTTACTACAATCAATCTGGAAGTTTTTTTAACTGAATTAATTATGGTTTTTTTGTCCCAGGGGATAAGTGTTC
>JBBTED010000065.1:0-4368 GCA_038042445.1 Candidatus Firestoneibacteriota bacterium | reverse complement strand
ATACCAAGTGCGCCTTTTTTGAAATCGGGAATTGTTTTAGCCAAGACAGCGAATTTCGGTTCCTGGGCTTAGTAATGAATAAACGTGGTTTATTGGAATTAAAGGGCATTTTAGAGCTTCTGCTTCAAAAAACAGACAACAAAGATTATAAGTTCATCCCTTGCGCGGATCCGCTTTTTACCGCGGGATATTCCTCTGTCCTAGTGACAGGCAAAGAGGAATTTGGATTTCTGGGCCAGGTCAAAAAAGAGATTCTCGCTGAATTCAGGATAGATGAGAGCGAGGTGATAATGGCCGGGTTAAATCTGGATAAACTGAAAAATCTGGCCTGTTTTTCCCGGGCCTACCAGCCGCTTCCTAAGTATCCTTCGGTCCAGCGGGATATTAGTCTGATAGTGGACGAAGCTATAAGCTATCAGACCCTGATAGATACGATACGATCCGGTAATGGATTAGAGAACTTAGAGAATATAAAGTTTAAGGATATTTACCGCTCGGAATCTTTAGGTAAAAGCAAGAAATCCATCACTATTTCTTTGGAATTTCGTTCCCCCGAAGAAACCCTCACCGATTCCCAGGTAAACTCCCGCGTGGAAAGCATCATCCAGACAGTTTCTCGGGAATTAGGGGCCGGGGTGCGTTAAGCCTCTTCTATTTCGTCAAGCTGTAAGTGATTAGTGGAGGTATTTTCCAATTTCAACTAAAATTTGCGTTGATTCTTATTTTTCCGAGGAGATAGGGGCAAATATTAAGGATATTTTGAAATGAAAAGAACAACATCACAATTTATAGAGATTTTGGCAACCATAAAGACTGAGTTTGAAAGATGCATAACTAAAAAGACATTTAATGGTAAAAAATACAAGAATGGTAATGAGGCAAAAAATGCTTATATACGGTCACAACGTTTAATTTGTTTAGTCCATGAATTTATAAAGCAACAGCTAATAGATCTTTCCATAGATCCTAAAAAAATATTCCCACCGATAGGTGCAAACAAACCAGAAATAAATATTGAAGGCTTACTGAAAAAAAAGAATCAAGATATTTGTATTTTGCCACGCGCTTTAACAGATGAAAAAGTACAATTAAAAGACGAACCTTTTATTGACAGTGGAATAGTAATTAATATACGAAGTCAGCTAAGCAGCCTGAATAAGAATTTTGATACCCTTTACGAAAGGACTTTTGCGGAACCCTTAAACTTACATCTCAAATTTCCTAAGTTATGTATGGGTGAAGTATATTTAATTCCTACCCACGAGTATAATGATAAAGCCATGTTTAAAAATCGTATAGATTTTAAATCGGTATCGAAATTAGGAAAATATATTCAGGCTTTTCAAGCGGTTAATAATCGGGGAAACAGCGGAAAAGATCCATACAGATATGAAAGAGTATGTTTAGCAATTGTAGATTTTAGACAATCTCCTCCCAAATTATATTCCAATAATGAAGCTTTAGTAGAAGATGGTTTAATATCACGCGAATTATCTGCCAATATGGAGAAACTAGGAATTGATGATTTCGTGAAAGATTTATTAGACATATATGGAGAACGATTCAACCTCAACCTACTTCGGTAAATCCACGCCATATTTTCTAGTAAGGAAATTTTCGATTTCTTTTGGCTCGCGCATTTCGTTAAGGCAAGCCAATTCTTTTTTGGCAAAATTTGGTATTGTGAAATGTTCAATGAAATTTTTTTGATAACATGGGTATCCACCTTCTATTGAAACACTAGTTTGATTAACATAATATTCCATTATCCGAGAATTAAGTATTTTGGAAAGAGTTTCTAAGGGGATTGTATTACCAAACAAAGAAAGGCTGTCTTTTTTTGCAAATATTCCGTAACCATTACAAAATAATGAATCCGGTTTTTTTTCATATAAAAAGCGTGGAGAACGGCTGAAAGTTGGAGTTAATAATTTTTCGCCAAAAATATTTAAACCTTGCGATCTGGCATAAGCATACCATTCCGTATATTTTGACTTCCCTTTATCTCGCGATTCCAATACATGCTTAGCCGCTACTAAATACTCATAACACTTAGGGAATTGTGCTTGTAGTTGGCTTTTGGGCATAAGAAAAGCCTTTCCATCTTTTATAAAGTAAGGAAAGATGATTTTTCTTTCATTTTTATTTAAATCTTCTTGGGTGTCGAAGTCAGATATTTTTACAATGGAACGAGTAATTTCCTTTTCTATTAGAAACAACCGTTCCTCAAACTCTTTTTGATAACAACCGTTATCCAAGGTCATGCCATCAACAAAATAGACATTATCTTTGCATGTTGCAATGCCAACCCTTATATCAACCAGGGATCCCAACTTATAACCAGCCATCTCGATTTTTTTGATATTACCCTGATCGCATCCTCGCACTAAACGCCATTTTTTATTATCCAAGGTTTTATAATTGATTTTCGAATAATTTATTTTTTCTAGGTCATTTAACCTTTCCTTGATGTCAATTCTTTCAAAAAAGAAACAATCTTTTTCCGTTTTTGTTAAAAAAGTGATGCAAGTATAAGTCTGTGCATCAAATACCCGCAGATGATTAAAATCAATGATTCTTTCAATGAATCTATTAAAATGCAAAAATTCACGTAAATGTACGCCTGCTAATGAGGTAAAATAATTATTCGGAGTGATATATCCCAACTGCCCAGCTTTTTTAAGTAAAGATAGTCCCAGCTCAAAAAAAGCGAAATAGAGATTATATGTACCAGTTTTTAAGGTGAGCCAATTTTTAAATAAATCTTCTCTGATATTTTCAGAAAGATCTTGATATCTAACATAAGGAGGGTTACCTATTATTGCGTCAAACCCATCGGTTGGAATGGCATTTCTAAACTCTTTTCGCCAATCGATTTTTAAACTGTCCCGGGAATATATCTTAAATGCTATTTCTTTTTGATCTTCGCCGTGCAAGAGCGCATAGAGAGTTAATATAATTTTACATCTTTGAGTGCAATAATCTAATATATCAACTCCAAAAAGATTTTTTTCGATAATATCAATTATTTTCATGCGCGAATAGCTTCGAATTGTATTAATAGCGGCAATTAGAAATGCGCCACATCCACAGCTTGGATCGCAAATTTTATCATTTTTATTTTTTATTATTTGAGTGGAAATAAAATTGGTTATAAATGGGGGGGTAAAAAATGCCCCGTTTATTTTTCTATCTTTGATAGGTATAAGTAATTCAAAACATTTTTCGAGTTCGAAAATATTAAATGCGGCACCGGAATAATTTTCATTAAGCAGCCGATTAATTTCTGCTACATTGCTTTTTGTCTGGGTGGTGAGCGCAGAGCGAATAAGTTGATTGTTAGTTACTTTAATGCTATTTTTTCTAATAAAAAAAATTATCAGGCTTTTTTCAATATCAGCTATTTCGAATCTGTTTAAAAAATAAAAAATTAGTTGGCACATGTGAATTAAGTTGACTTATTACACTTTATAACTATAAATCCCTCTAACTATTCCTTCAACATGGAAATCTTTCGCCGCCACAAATGGTTCATAAGAAGGATTTATAGAACTCAAGATAACTTCTTTGCTTTTTTGTATCTTTTTTATAAGGGCCTCTCTATTATTAACACATACAACCATAACCCCGCTACCAGCATCTTTGACTTTCCTTGCGATTACCAAATCTCCATCATTTATTTTGGGAGCCATTGAGTTACCCCGAGCTTTTACCATGAAGGCCTGCGAAGAAGGAAACCCAAGAATTTTAGATGCTATTGGAATACGGTCTATTGGATTACCATCTAATATAGAACCATTAGGCCCGCAGCGAGCCAGCCCATATAAATTCAAATAAGTAATTGTTTTTTCTGGATTCTCCGCCAAAATTTGATAGTCTTTTGGGTTGTTTGGATTACGCCTTAAATAGCCATTTTTTTCTAATTGTTGGATATGATGATGAACCACACTGGTAGAGGATATATTTAACGCCGCCTGCATTTCACGGATAGTTAAAGGGTCGGTAATATTTATTTTTAATATCTGCAAAAGCTTTTTTTGAATGGGATGGAGTTTTTTCATATATTTTACCTCGTATCTATTTTTAATCTTACTCTTTGTCTCTATCTATGTCAAGAACTATTTTGTTTGTTCTAATTTTTGTTCTTGGCTTTTTTATCTTTGTGGTATTTTGTTTATAGTCGATTTGCTAGTAGTTAGGAATCGCAAAAAAGGAATTAGAGAAACGCTGGATTGTTCGGGCAGAGAAGGGGTCAAGCCCTAAGACTCCAAGTTTTTTCCAAACTTTCTATTTTACCAAGGAATTACTAAGAATTAGCTTGATTTTTGGCAAAAAGGTGGTATACTTGGTTATAGAAAAAGAAAAGTT
>JBBTED010000064.1:0-1340 GCA_038042445.1 Candidatus Firestoneibacteriota bacterium | reverse complement strand
ACTTTTATGAAAAATACCTGTTGGGTTTCACTTCGTTTAACCCAACCTACATGACTGCGTAATCTGAGAAATCTATGGTTCCGCCTTGCTGGATTCTATCTGATGAACGTCTGAAACTCATTTTTTGCATTTCATTTTCTTCTCGTCTTTTTCATCACAATCTCAATGTCTCCTTCTTCTCCTGCTTCAAGCGTTATCGTCTGCTTGACCGTCTTATAACCCTTCTTTAATGTTTTCACTATTTGGTTGTCCTGTTATAATTATTCATATACTCTCCAAATCCACCCAAATATATTTTTATTTCTCTTTTCAGTTTTGGAAATAATCGTCTATATTTTTCTTTTATACTATTGGCTATACATGTTATATCGCTGTTTAATTCATGGTAATCGACAACATCAATCTCAACGTGAGCATCCAAAGTATTTTTGAATAAATCAATGACCATTTTGTCATATTCTGGAAAAGAATAACCAACTATTGTAATTTTTTTTGCTTGTCTTAACTCGCGTTCTGCTTTTGTCCATAAGACATTAATTTTTCCATTATATTTGTGATAAGGAACAACAATAAAAGGGTCTATCATTCCCTCACAATTTTCTGTACACCTTTTTTGATCGTAAAAACCTTTTTGAACATTAAAGAAATACAAATAAAGTTGATTGCAATTTCGACAAATACCCCAATCAAGAGATCCATGTAATTTAATTAATGAAATGGAATTTTGTTTTTTATATATCTTTTCCCTGTTTGGATCGATCCAATCGAAGTCTAATAAATAATCAAAGTATACTTCGTTCCTAAAATCCTCATGTAAAAGGCAATCAAAATTAAATGAGATTATTGAAACACTTCCAAAAGGTTTGTTTTTTAAAACCTGTTTAGCGAATTCATTGTACAGTTTATTTGATGTATTGAGACCTGAACATGTTATATGCTCAAGTATTAGTTTTTTAATAACTTCAATTCCTTCTGTATCTCCATTCTCTAGAACCATTTTTAGTAGTTCGTCGACATAATATTTTTTATTAAAGGGGCGAAGATGATAAATAGATTCACCTCTATTTTCCCATTTAAATAATTCTCCTTTTAATTCAGGATAATACTGAGCTGCGACTGGGAGAAACTTTTTAAAATTTGAGAATCTGACATTTTCTCTGCTGTTATCAGGCACTCCATTTATGATTGGTATAGGATGACCACAATCAGCGTGATAATTCCAAACCAACTCAGATCCTAAAGGCGTACTTGCCGAAGCATATGATGCTCCAGCACCGAAAATAAAAATTTCTTTCACCAAAAGTAATCCTTTTTATTATAAACTTCACTTCAAATGAATT
>JBBTED010000063.1:0-61615 GCA_038042445.1 Candidatus Firestoneibacteriota bacterium | reverse complement strand
TCAGAATGACAGACAGCTTCAAATAGCCTTAACATTTTACTACTTCCTTAACTTGCCTAACCACATCTGTTAGATCAAATGTAAAGAACTGTTAGGGACACCACACTATAGTCTAATGTCTGTAGTCTGCACTAATAGTTTTTGTAGTTTTCTTGTAGAACGAAACATATGGCTTTTTACTGTTCCTTCTGAACATTTTAAAATTTTTGCAATTTCAGAGAACTGTAGACCTTGATAATATTTTAGTTCAAAAACCACTTTTTGTTTTGCAGGTAATTTTTTAAGTGCATTATTTATCTTATATTCAAGTTCTTTATTCAATAAAGATTTTTCAGGATTTTCTTGGTTAGAAGAATTTTGCCAGATGTTGTGTGTAGCGTGTCCCATTTCAGGGTTTTTATCCGAATTAGAATCCGATGTATAAAAAATTTTTAAAAAAGAATGTTTCCGCTGAAAATCTATACACAGATTTACAAGAATACGATAAAACCATGTATAAAAACTTGATTTTCCTGTGAATGAATTTATAGAATTCCATACTTTAATAAATGCTTCTTGAGACAAGTCTTGGGCATCATGATGATTATGTGTTATTCTATAAGCAATAGCATACGCTCTTTCCATATATTTTTTAACCAATTGATTAAATGCGTTTCTGTCCTTTTCCTGTACTTTTTTTATTAATTCTTGTTCATCAGTATGCTCTGAATTGACTTGCTTGGAATCCATATATGAACTTAAAACTACTTAAAAATTATGACTATGTCAAGTGGATTTTAATGGAGTTTCCCCAAAATTCTGCACTAAATGTAAGAAAGTATAGATAAATAAAGGATTTTTTAAAATTAGAATGTGGAAATGAAATTTTTATGTAGAAGCCTCTTTAGAGGCGGATAAAGAAAAAATACCGAGGCTAAAGCCTCTTCTACATTATTGTTTTGTGAAAATGACATCTTAGGTGCATTGAATTGTTGGCAAATGTTTGTACTATTTTTATAAAAATGGGGAAACTCCACGGATTTTAACATTGACTTTTATTGATAATTGATAAATAATTAACAAAAAAGGAGGGGTCGTTAATATGAAAAAAGTATTTGATTATCAGGTTGAATGGAGTGGGTTGGAGAATAGGTTGGCGCAAATGTTTAATCCGAAATCTGGGAGAACAGTTTTGCTTGCAGTTGACCATGGGTATTTTCAGGGCGCACCGAAAGGTCTTGAAAATTTGAGAAAAACTATTGAACCATTATTACCTTATTGCGATGCAATTAGTCCTACTATTGGTGGTTTGAAAACAAATATGAATCCCTGGATGAAAACTCCGGTTATTTTAAGGGCAACTGGTGGTAATAGTATGACAAAACCAGCAGACTTAGACGATGAAATAGTTACTGTTTCTGTAGATGAAATTATAAGAACAAATGCTATTGGATTTACTGCTTCGGCATATATAGGTTTGCCACATCAGAAAGATACAATAGGTAATTTGGTTAGTTTAACAAATCAGGCACATAAATATGGTTTAATTTCAATAGGAATAACAGCAGTGGGAAGTGATCCGAAACTTACAAAATTTGTTAAGGGAGAAAGAGAAGATGGCGGAGAACTTACTTCAGAGGATAAAAAAGAGGCACTTAAATATCTTAAACATGCTTGTCGCGTTCTTTCTGAAGATGGAGCGGATATAGTCAAGAGCTATTACTGTGATGGTTTTGAAGAAGTTGTTGGGTCCTGTCTTGCGCCAATTGTTATTGCAGGTGGAACAAAAAAACCTACAAAAGAAGCGCTAGATTTTACTTATAATGCAATCAAAGCAGGTGCTGTTGGTGTTGATATGGGACGAAATATTTTTCAGAATGAACATCCTGTTGCTATGATACAGGCAGTTCGATCTATAGTTCACGAAGGTAATACAGCAGAAGAAGCATATAGATTTTATAACAAACTCGCTAAAAATAAAAAATAGGGGTTCGCGTAGGGGCGGGTTTACCCGCCCCAAAAACAGACTGTGTTACAATTATTTTTTTGTCACTCCCAAGGTTTTAATTGGGAATCCAGAGTCTTGTTTTAAAGACACTGGATTCCCGCTAAATAATTGCGGGAATGACATACAAGGGAATTTTTAGATGAAAATAGGAATGTATTATAATAATAGGGATGTCAGAGTTGAAGAGATGCTCAAGCCTGATATTGGAGATAAAGATATATTAGTGAAAGTTATGGCTTGTGGTATTTGTGGTAGTGATATAATGGAATGGTACAGGATAAAAAGAGCTCCTTTGGTTTTAGGACATGAATTAGCAGGAAAAGTAGTAGAAGTTGGTAAGGATGTAAAAAAATATAAAGTTGGAGATAGGATTGTTTCAACACACCATGTTCCTTGTGGTGAATGTTATTACTGTTTGACTAATCACGAAACAGCTTGTGAAACATTTCATACAAAAAATAATTTTCATCCAGGAGGATTTGCTGAATATTTAAAAATTTCCGGAAAAAGTTTGGATACAGGCACATTTATACTTCCAGATGAAATGTCTTATGAACAGGGGACATTTGTTGAACCGTTAGGGACAGTAGTAAGAGGATTGAGAATGATAGATTTGCATCCCGGAAATAGTGTTCTTATACTTGGATGTGGTATTGCAGGATTGTTGAATGTAAAATTAGCTAAAGCATTAGGTGCTGGTAGAATTATTGCAACAGATGTTAGTGATTACAGACTTGAATCAGCAAATAAATTCGGCGCAGAATATGTGTTTAATGCAACGGTTGATATAAATAAACTTTCTGCGAATATAAAAAAAATTAATAATGGCAAACTTGTGGACAAAGTTGTTCTTTGCACAGGTGTATTACCTGCAGTAGAACAGGCTTTGCAGTCAGTGGATAAAGGTGGAACTATATTGTTTTTTGCTGTGCCAAAACCTGGTGAAACTGTTGCAATGGATTTTAATTCTTACTGGAGAAATGATATAAATTTCAAAACAAGTTATGGCGCAGCGCCATTAGATAATATGCAGGCATTAGAATTAATCAGAGCCGGCAATGTTCAGGTTATGGATATGATTACTCATAGGTTAAATCTTGATGAAATAGGTGAAGGATTTAAAATAGCAAGCGAAGGGAAACAATGCCTTAAAGTTGTAATAATACCAAATAAAAATGAGTGAAGCAAAATTTGAGCATATAGGATTAACTGTTAGAGATATTGAAAAAGCTATTGGGTGGTATAAAGACAACTTTGGAATTGAGGAAATTAAAAGATTTGACAAACCGGATTTGGAATTAAAAGGTGCAGTAATTAAACTCGGGGATTTTTTAATTGAATTTTTACAGCCATATACGACAAGTATGGAAAATCAAAAATCAAATACCAAAAATCAAATATGTGAAATATTACACGAAATTAAATTAGTTCATTTTTCATTAAGTGTAGCTGATATTAATTCTACATATAGGAAGTTAAAAGAGAACAATATTGAATTTATAACAGAAATATTTGATTCAAGATATTTTTTCTGCAAAGACCCTGACGGGTTTTTAATAGAAGTAAAACAGGGGAAACAAGGAGAACTTCATTGTGAAATATAAAAAACTTTTTGAAAAGGTAAAAAAAGACAGAAAAGAAGAATTTATAGGTATTATATGGTTATTTATTACTGTATTGCTTTTAATAAGTCTTTGGCCTCATCCACAAAGTTCAAATTATCTTGGACCTGTAGGATTAGGCATTGAAAAACTTTTAACTTATGTATTCGGTTGTATGGCATTTTTTTCTCCACTTCTTACAGGTGTTATATCTGGTTATTTACTGAAGCGTAAAACAATAGAAAAACCTTATATACACGGAGCAGGAGTATTAGCACTTCTTATATCCTTTTGTACTATTTTTGTGCTTATAGAAAATCCTGGTTTTACTGGTGGAAAACTTGGGTTACTATCCAGCAGAATTTTAATTTCTGCTTTTGCTAAAACAGGTGCATGGATATTTTCTATTGCATTTTTGATTTTGGCTATATATTTGCTTGAGTGGGAAATTACTGTGTGGAATGGGATAAAAAAGCTTAAAAATTGGACAACACTTTTATTTTGCAAAATTCTGTCACTTTCTAAGCAGGTACAAGTTGATATAAAAGAATATTTTGCTAAATATAAAATCAGAAGACTTGAGAAAAAAGCTACTATATCTTTACCACCTGTGCCTCCTGTTGAAGAGGTAATAGAAAAAGCATATTCAGGTAAGATAAAAATTGAACCCAGCGAGGAAAATTTCAAAAATCAAAAATCAAAAATCAAAAATCAAAAAAAGGAAGTTTCTAAAATACCACAACCAGTGGTATCGGCAATAAATTATATACTTCCTCCACTCGAACTTTTAAACCAAAATGTTTTAGATAAGTCTGATGTGGATTCTCCTGCGGATATAAAAATAAATGAAGAGCTTTTAATTAATACACTAAAAGATTTTGGAATTGAGGTAAAAATACATAGGACAGTATGTGGTCCTGTAATAACAAGATACGAATTGGAGCCGGCTAAAGGAGTTAAAGTCAGCAAAATTACAAGTTTGGCTGATGATTTATCATTGGTGTTAAGGGCTACACATATCAGAGTTGTAGCTCCTATTCCTGGGGAAGCTGCTGTTGGAATAGAAGTTCCAAATAGTCAGTCGCTTTTAGTTGCACTGCGCGAAATTTTAGAAGCAGAAGAATGGAATAAATATAAAGGAAGGATCCCTATAGCTCTTGGCAAGACTATAGATGGGAAATTATTATTATCAGATTTGTCTAGTCTTCCGCATTTATTAATAGCAGGGGCTACTGGGTCTGGAAAAAGTGTATGTATTAATACAATAATTATGAGCTTGCTTTATAAATTTACACCTAAAGAATTAAGATTACTTCTTGTTGATCCCAAAAGAGTTGAACTTATGATTTATAATGATATTCCACATTTGTATTCTCCAATAGTTAATGATGCTAAATATGCTACAGTAAGTTTAAGAAAATTAGTTGTTGAAATGGAAAATCGATACAAACAATTTGCTGAAATTAATGCAAGAGATATAACTGCTTATAACAATAAACAGTCAGAAGGGAAAATGCCATATATAATAGTTGTAATAGATGAATTGGCAGATTTAATGTTAGTAGCAGCAAGGGAAGTGGAAACTTCAATAACCCGGCTTGCACAACTTGCACGTGGTGTTGGAATACATTTGATTTTAGCCACACAACGTCCGTCAGTTGATGTAATAACAGGAGTTATAAAAGCAAATTTTCCATCCAGAATTGCATTTCAGGTAGCTTCAAAAGTTGATTCCAGAACAATTCTTGATACAAATGGAGCAGACAAGTTGCTTGGAAAAGGAGATATGCTTTTTTCTCCAGTTAGTTCGCCGAAGCCTATAAGAGGTCAGGCTGCGTATGTTTCAACAGAAGAAACTGAAAAAGTAGTGGAATTTTGGAGAAATCAGAGCTTGCCATTATATATTTTGGAAAAGGCTTTAGAACCTAAAGCACAAGAAGTTGGAACAGTGGAGCAGGAAGAAGATAAAAAACTAATAAAAGAAGCATTATTATTAATAAAAGAAAGAAAACGTGTTTCTATTACTTCATTGCAGGGTTATTTTAAAATAGGCGGGCCCAAAGCAACAAACTTAGCAAGTGAATTGGAAATGTTGGGTTTTATAGGTCCTGACCAGGGTTCCAAGCCAAGAGAAATTTATTTAGATAAAATAGAAGAAAAGCTAAAAGAACTTTAATTCGACTGTCATTTCCGCATGTAGACAATAGGTCAGGCATCTTGCCTGACAAATGGTGAGAATCCAGTGTTTTTAAAATTATGATATATTACATTTTACTATTTGCAATTTTTTTATTTCCATCATTTTCTTATGCCATAACAATAGATGAAGTTTTAAAAAATATGGAAATTGCGCAGGATAAATTAATTAGTATGAATACGAATATATTAGAAGAGATTTCTGTCCAAGGAATTCCTGAGAAACAGATTTTGGAGGGCAGGTTTATTTTAAAAAAACCGGATAAAATGTATGTTGAATTTACCAAGCCAACCAGTCAAATTATAGTATCAAATGGAAAGACGATTTGGATGTATGCTCGTGAATTAAATCAGGTTGTAAAACAGGAAATTTCAGATAAGAGTGGTAAGTTGCCATATTTTATGGAGTTTGAACGTTCATTTAAAGTTATTGCGGATAATTTTAATACACAGTTTATACGTGAGGAAAAAGTTAATGGTAAAGATACTTGTGTTATAGAATTTATTCCAAAACAAAATGCTGTAGGCGATTTTAAAATGGTTTCCTGGATTTCAAAAGAATTATGGTTGCCCGTGCAAATAAAAATTACAGATACAAATTCGTCAGAATTACTTGTGATTTTTAAAGATATTCAGCTCAACAAAACAATAGATTCTTCTGTATTTGAATTTAAAATTCCTCAAGGTGTGGAAGTTGTAGAAGCTAAGTTGTTTGAGTAACTCCCAACTTTCCCCAATCCCCTTTTTAGTAAAGAGGGGAATTAAAGGGGAGTTTAAGATATTGACAGAAGAGACTGTAAAAGTATAAAATGTCAATATGAATACGTTGTTTTCTGTAATTCTTGATGCAATTCTTGTAAATCTTGGCACGATTCTTGCTTTTCTTATTAGATTTGGTGGTGTTCTTCCTGAATTCAATTTCAATGCTTTTAAAAGTATATATTTATTTATGACACTGGTTAATCTAACGTGTATATATATTTTTGAGCTCTATACTAAGAGGCGTAAAATTTTTCCATTAGATATTATTTCACGGGTCTCCAGTGCAATAGTGATTGCCAGCTTGATTTCTATGGCAGCAACTTATGTTTTTCGTGATGTGGCTTCTGCATTCCCTACTTCTGTTTTTTTGTTATCCTGTGTGTTCAACATAATTTTCGTATGTGGTTGGCGACTACTTTTTAATTTGTCGCACCAAAACAAAGAAGAGAGAATACTAATGATAGGTGGCGATGAAGAAGGAAAAAGATTATCCAGAATAATAAATATGGGACACCTAAATAGAAGAATTGTAAAACTTTTGAATAAAAAGGAAGATAAAAATAACATAATAAAAACAATTGATGAATTTAAAATAACAGATGTTATTATTGCTGATTCTGATTTTACACATCAGGAAATACTTGATATTATTTTGAAATGTGAAGAAAGAGATGTTAATTTTAAAATGCTTCCGGATATTTATGCTATTTTAGTTGGAAAAGGTAGAATTGAGCAGCTTGGTAATATGTTTCTTGTAGAAGTATCAAGAGAGCCAAATTCAGGTGTAGTTCAGAACATAAAACGGATTATTGATATTTTAATATCTATACTTATTCTTATTATTACATTGCCATTGTCAATAGGTGTTATACTTGTAATTAAACTTGATTCACAAGGGAATGTGTTATATAAACAAAAGCGCGTTGGTGAGAAAGAGAAAATATTTACAATTTACAAATTTCGGACAATGTCTGCAAATGCTGAAGAAAAAACAGGGCCTGTTTTTGCCATAAAAGAAGATTCCAGAATAACCAGAACAGGAAAAATTTTGAGGCAATTACATATAGATGAAATACCTCAGTTTTTTAATGTTCTAAAGGGTAATATGAGTTTAGTTGGACCCAGACCAGAAAGGCCTAATTTTGTTGAGGAATTTGCAAAAACCGTGCCTGGATATTTAGAGCGATTTAAGATAAAACCAGGTATAACTGGTTTGGCGCAGGTTATAGGTGGTTATGACACTTCTGCAAAAGACAAACTTAGATATGATATATTATATATAAATAATCAGTCACTACTGCTTGATATAAAAATATTATTTCTGACTCTTCGCACAGTATTTAAAGGTGAAAGTTCATTTGACAAATGACCCGTTTTGTGGCATATATTATAGTAGCGCAAAACGTAAAGCATAAATTGCAAAATGTAAATTGTAAAATGTAAAATGACCCAGAGGGTCATTCTGAACGAAGTGAAGAATCTAAAATGAAAGGATTAGGATTAGTACTATCACAGCAACAAAAACTTGTTTTAACTCCTGCTTTGCAAACTGCGTTGCATATATTACAACTTCCGACTTTAGAATTACAGGAATTACTCAATAAGGAAATTTCTGAAAATCCTTTTCTTGAAGAAGGAGATTCTACCAAAGATATTAATTCTGTTTCTGCTGAAAATCAATTAGTATTAGATGAAGATAAAGAAAATAATATAGAAATTTCTCTAAAAAATAGCTCTGAGATAAAACTCCAGGATTGGGATAAGTATATAAATGATGGAGCTACCGATTTTGGGTATGTTAGGACAAATGCTGATAGTGAAGATAGAAAAAAATTTTATGAGGAGTCCATAGAAAAACCTGAATCTTTGGCAGAGTATCTTTGGGAGCAATTAAGTTTTGTTGTTACTACGGAAGAAGAATATGATATAGGGGAAGAGGTAATTGCTAACATAAATGATGATGGATATCTTACAGTTTCTGTAGAAGAAATTGCAACTGATATGAAGTTGCCTGTGAGTAATGTGGAAAAAATTTTAAATATAATTCAGACTTTTGAGCCAATAGGTGTAGGTGCACGTGACATAAAAGAGTGTTTGCTTCTACAGCTTAAAGTAATTAAAAATGAGACTGAAAGGAATACTGGAAGTGAGAATTTACTTGTACAGGAAATAATCAAAGAGCATTGGGATAATTTTAAATTAAAACGATATAAAGATATTGCAAAAAGTCTGAATATTCCCATAGAAGATATTTGTAATGCTGCAGTATTAATATCTAAACTTAATCCACATCCAGGAAGGTCAATAGGAAATATTGAACCAAGATATATATATCCGGATGCAGTTATAGAAGAAGATGATAACAAATATATAATTTCATTAAATGATGAAGGCTTGCCAAAATTAAAAATAAATTCTATATATAAAAAATTACTTAAGGATATTAAATCTCTCCCTGAGTCTACAAAGAAATTTATGGAAAATAAATTCCAGAAAGCAATAGGATTAATAAATGGGATTGAGCAAAGGAAAACGGTATTCTGTAAGGTTATTGACGAAATATTTAATTTTCAAAATGAATTTTTCAAAAACGGAGAAGTTTCACTTAAGCCACTTACGTTAGATGATATAGCAAAAAAAATTAGTATGCATGAATCTACAGTGAGTAGGGTAGTTGCAAATAAATATATTCAGACTCCAAAAGGGATTTTTCCTTTGAAATATTTTTTCACTTCTTCTATATCAATAAATACTAATAGTCCTATTAGTGCTATGAGTGTTAAGGAATCTGTAAAAGACATACTGCTCAATGAAGATTTATCAAATCCTTTAAGTGATCAGGATATAGTGAATGAATTGGTAAAAAAAGGAATAAATATTGCAAGGCGAACTGTAAATAAATATAGGGAAGAATTAAGAATACTTACTGCGAGCCAACGTAAAAAGGTAGGTTGTAGATGAAGGTAGGCAGTAGGAAAAAGTAGGTAGTAGAAAGGATTTTCCCTAACTACTAACTACTTTTTAAAACAGGAGAGGTTATGTGTAAAATATTGGTAGTAATCATAATTATGTTATTAGTAATTCCATACAATATATTTGCCCTAGAACCTGAGACTAAAGGGAATGTTGTAATTACTAAAACGGTACAGTTGGATTCAGAAAAAGCTGATAAGATAAAGGTTGTGCTTGAAAGAGCGTTGTCTGTTGCAGAGGATATAAAAGACGCAAGTTTAAAAGATAATAAAAGAGTAAAAGTGATGTATGATATAATACGTGGGTTTATAAAAATTGGTAAGGTTGACAGGGCATTAGATGTGTTAGACAGATTGTATATAGTTAATCCAAGACCAATGTCTGTTAAAAAAGCTTCAGATGAAACAAATCGTGCTAAGCAGATGCGTAATGAAGGATATGATTTTATTGCAAAAGAACTTGCAGAAGTCGGAGATTTTGAAAGAGCATTATTAGTTGCTGAAAAATTGGATGATGAAGCTGTTAAGTCGCAAACACTTAGTGCAATAGTTGCAAAGCAGACAATTTCTAATCCTGAAAAAGCGCTTGCAGTTTTAGAAAAAATTCAGGATGATAAAGTTAGATTTCAGGCTTTAAGTACTTTGGCTATAGAGCAGGCAAAAACTGATGCAGATGCTGCAATGAAAATTGCAAAAAAAATAGATGATATTGATCTTAAGGCTAAAACTGTAGCTAGTATAGTAGATATAATAGCTGAAACAGATTTAAATGAAGCATTGGATTTTATTAAAACAATAGATGATGCAACTTGTAAAAGACGTGCTGCGAGTTCTTTGGCAATTAAACAAGCAAAGGTTGATGCGGATCTTGCATTATCACTTATTCAGGAATTGGATACTCCTAGTGCAAAAATGTATACTTTGTCAAGAATTGCAGAAGAAGTGTCAGCTAAAGATATTGATAAGGCAGTTTCAATTGCAGAAATGATAGATGATTCAATAATTAAATCACAAACATTATCAAATATTTCATTAAAGGCATTATCTCCGCCAAAGGAAGATAGTGTTAAAACTAAATAGGAGAGTGTAAGTATGGCAAGAAAATTTATGATGTTAGTTGTTGGAGTTGTATTTTTTTTAAGTATAGGCAGTATTTCAAGAAATGGTAATGCGCAAGAAAAACTTGTGACCGCAGGGAATACTGGAAGTGAGCAAATTGAGGCGCAGAAAAAACAGGCTGATGTAAAAGCATCAGCTGAAGCTGTTATAAAAAAAGCAAAAAATGATATTGAAGTTGCTAATAAATTAAAAGCAGGAGAAACAAATAAAACTGTATATAACAGAGCCAAAGGGTATCTTGCAACAGCAGAATCATTGTTTGAGTCAAAGCAATATGAACGTGCTGAGGAGTTTGCATCAAAAGCAACTTATGATTTATTATTGATAGTTCAGCTTCCTTTGGATGCTAAGAAATCTTTAGATAATGCAATGTCTGCACTTACTACTGCAAAAACCGATGAAAATATAGGAAAATATTATTCTGCTTTACTGGATACTTCAGACAAAAATATTGTTATAGCCCAGAAAGCATTTTATGAGAATGATTTTTCTACTACTAAAGCTCTTGCAGATTCAATAAATAAAAGTATAACTGATGCAAAGGCTACAATTGATAATGCTAATAATTCTGTTGAACAGGCAAGAACAGAAGTTTATAATGTGCGTGATATGGATGGAAGTATATATATGCCTGATTTATATAATAAGGCATATACAGCTTTGCGGGATGCGAGAACAGCTTTTTATAGCGATAAAAAACTTGATATTGCAATTAAAAAAGCAGGCGAAGCTATATCTTTGGCAAAACAGGTTATGCAAGGTATTGAATCAGCCAAAAAATCGCTTGAGGTGGAAGTGCCTAAATTAATTGATGATGCAACAAAAATGATTGATTCAGCTAAACAGGTTTCTGCAGGGAAATATTGTCCGGATTTATTAAAATCTATAGAAACTTCTTATGCTTCTGCTAAAACTTTAGTTACTGAAAAAAACTTTGCAAAAGCTAAAGAAATTGCAAACAAAGTTATTACAGATGCTAAACTTGCAAAGGAAACAAGTGAAAAAAAGGGAGCAGAGGAATCTTTAGCAAAACTTTTAGAAGAGGTTAAGAATGCAATAGTATCAGCGAAAAAATTAAATGCAGAAAAACTTTGTCCTGATGAATTGAAAGCAGCAGAAGATTCACTTAGTTTAGCATCTGATATAATGAAATCAGATATTCTTAAAGCTAAAGAGATAGCTGATAAAGCAAATATAGATGCTAAGGCAGTTTTAGAAAAAGTAAAAAAATTAGCACCGAAGTCAAAAACAACATCGTCAACAAAATCAAAGAAATAAGTGGAGGGCAAAATGGAAGAAAATAAAAATAGTGAAGGTTATAAGAGAAAACATTACTGGATAAATAAACAACTGCAATTTAGTTATATGAAATTAGTTTTAGCGGGAGTTTTTGCATCAGCTATTATAAGTGCTGTTACATTTGGAGGTGGAATATATTACTTAGTAAAGAAAGCTATACTATTTAGATTAACTGATGTAATGGAACAAAAACTTACGAGTGAAATCATATTCACTGATGTTGACAAATTTGTGTTATTGTGGATGCCTATAGTTATTGTGGTGTTAGGTGGAGCATTTTCTATTTTTAGTGTTTTTATGTCACATCGTTTTGCAGGCCCATTAGTTCGGCTCAATAAATGGATGATAAGTATAAAAAATTACGATTTTAGTATTCCTGTGAAATTTAGGACGAAAGATGACCTTAAAATACTTGAGCCGGAAATTGAAGAAGTAAATATTGCAATATCAAATGCAATTAATGAAGATAAAAATCTTACAAATACAATTAGTGTAAAACTTGAAGAGATTTCTGCAGAAAGTAGTGATGCTAAAATAAAAGAACTTGTTGATTTGGTAAAAAAGCTAAAAGATAGTATGGATAGATATAAAATTCGCAATTTGTAATATGCTAATGTGGGCGTTTGTCTTAGGCGGATGCAGGTTATTGGTAGCGGTTGCCGTAAGGCAACAAGGGGGAATATGATAATGGCAAGAAATGCTATTAAAAAAAATACAATCATAGTTTTTATGCTTTACATTCTACATTTTGCATTTTCTGTAGAATCAGCAACATGGACAAAAAAGACCTTGCCAGTAACAAATGTGGATTTACGAGCAGTGCATTTTCTTGAAGATGGAAAGAATGGTTGGATAGTTGGAAATCAGGGAGCGGTTTTTTATACAAATGATGCTGGCGATACATGGAAACAGCAAGATAGTGGAACAGGGGTAAATCTCAACGGAGTATATTTTTCAAATGACCGTTCAGGTTGTGCTGTTGGTATTGGAGGAACTGCAATATATACTACTGATGGAGGAAATACCTGGCAAAATGCTAAATGTGATGTAATGAATTCACTTTTTGGGATAACATTTTCCAGTTTTTATAAAGGATTTGCTGTAGGTACAAATGGTACAATTGTTACTACACGTGATGGTGGCAAAACATGGATTTCTTTACAGACTTCTGTAGCAACTGATCTTTATGGAGTTTATGCAAAGTCTAATAATATATGGGCTGTTGGCAATGGTGGAACTATTGTTATGAGTTCTGATGGTGGAACTAAGTGGCAGGTTAAAAATGTAGAAGTTACAGATAATCTTTATGGAATAAATTTTTTAGGAAGCTATGAAGGATATGCTGCTGGGGCATTTGGAACCATAATAAAATCTTCTGATTCAGGTTCAACCTGGAAATTGCTTACTAAAATTGGTGGAGAAGCAATAAAAAACATTTATGCTATTGGATACTCTAATATTTGGGCAATTGTTGGAAGTGGCGCACTATTGCATTCAACTGATAGAGGACGCACATGGAATCCGGAAGCAATTGATACACAGGAAAGTTTATATGGTGGATATTTTGCGGATTGGGGTGGTTGGATAGTTGGCGATAATGGAACTGTTTTGTCTTGTTGCCCAATTTCTGCTGTATTTGATATGAGCTCTACTGAATTTATATTAGGAGTTACAAGCGAAATTATTTTTAATTTTAAAATTACTGTTGAAGGAAATCCTGAAAGCTGGCAATTGGCGATTAAGGATAAAAGCGATACGGTTTTTAAAACATTTTATGGATATAAAGATATTTCAAAAGAAATCAAATGGGATGGTAAAAGTGATAAAGGTAAAGTTATTGATCCCGGAGATTATATTGTTTCTTTTAGTGCTACAGACAGTAGCGGGTTTAAATCAGTATCTCCAACAAAAACTATATCAGTAAAGACATTTAAACCAAAATTATCAGTATTTGTATCTCCACAAATTTTTTCTCCTTCATCCCGGGAAGAAACAAAAATAATTATGAAGATGAATCTTGATAAAAATGATATAAGGACAAAAACATTTAATATTTTAAAAGATGATAAAGTTATAAAAACCTTTATAAATCCACCAGATACTTTTAAATGGGATGGTAAAGATAATAACGGTAAAATTGCAGATCCGGGAATATATAATTTTGCAGTTAGTATTGTAAGTAATGCAGGTGGGACATTAGAAAGTAATGGCGTAATTATTGTGGATTTGTTGAGGGCGTCAAGCAAAGTTTTGGTTATTACACTTGCCAATATATTTTTTAATAATGGTAATGCTACATTGAGACCATCAGATGAAAAAGAATTATCTAAAGCTGCTGAAATGATAAGAAAATATTCATCGTATTCTGTTCAAATTAAAGGGTATTCAGACAAAACAGAAACTGCAAGTGATCTTTTGAAGGTTTCTATGGATAGAGCAAATGCAGTATTTGATTTTTTTATAAATAAAGAAAAAATAGAAAGGCAGAGAATAATAGTTTTAGCTTATGGTTCAACTAAATCAGATAAAAGTGATATAAGAAATAGAAAAGTAGAAATCCTGTTAGTTGCAAAATGACGCGAAGCGTCATCCTGAACTTGTTTCAGGATCTCAAAACACATTGTTTTTATTAAATGCTGAAATAAATTCAGCGTGACAATTTCATTCATTCAGTGTCCCCACTACTTTTTTAAATAAAACTATTGACTGTATATGAAAATACAGTTAAAATAATTATTAATATTTTTGCCATGGTGACAAAGCCTCAGTCCTTGGTAAAAGGAATGTTGGAGAACCGAACATGGGTATAAAAAACTATAGTATAATTTTATTTATATTCCTGGCTGTTATTGTATTTAATTCGTCTGAGGCGAATGCAGAAGATATACAACCTAAGGATATTAGATTATTCCCAGGTGTCGATGTTGGCCAGATTAATCCTGAGTGGACAATAAATCAGGTAGACCTCCCAATTATTCCTTTGAAAAAGTATAAAAAGATAGAAGAATATGATGAGAATATAGATGCAAATAGGTGGGGATATATTTCAGATGGTATAGTTATTCTTGCTGGAGTAGCAAGCTTGATAGTAGGCGCAGATCCTAATAAGTATGGAATTAAAGAAGGAAGGACATTATCATTTGCAGGAGGAATTGGTATTGGTATAGGGCTTTTTGACGGTATTAACAGATTGTTTCAGGGAATAGAATTACATAAAGAAAAAGAAAAAGCTGTTACAGAAAATCAGCTGATAGAGGGAGAAAATAAACGTATTGTTGTATATAATGAGAAAATAATTAAAGAAAATTCAGGTTTTATAAAAAAGCAGGAAAATCTTGCTAACATTTACAAAACTGCGTATGAGGATTTTAAGGCTTTTGACTATGAGAAAGCATTGGCAGGTTTTGAAAAATCTATAAATGAAGATTCTTTTTTTACACGGGGCTATTGTATGATTGGATACAGTTACTTTTTAAAAAACCATAAGGATTCAGATGAAAAAATTTCAGATTATACTAATGCAGTTGAAAATTTTAATAATTATATTGGTAAGTTGGGTCGTCCCAATGATGCAATTGAAAAATCAAGGCTTATAGAAGAAGGGATTCCATACAATTTAATTCCAGGTATAACAGAGGATAAATTCTTTTTGATTAGGAGAGGAAAAGTAATTGAAGAAGCAAAAAAAAATGCAGGAAAAATATCATCATTATTAATTGATATTTATGAAGCTTCTGGGATGTATGATAAAGCTGTTAAAACTTGTAAGGAATGGCTTCAAGATAATCCAGAGGATATCGTAATAAAAGAAAAATTAGATAAAATGGAGAAAAAACTTTAATGGCTGAAACAACAAATAAATCAAAGCATGCTACATTAGGTGAGATATTAAAAGAATCTCATAAAATAAATCAGATGCAGCTTGATAAGGTTTTAGCTGAACAAAAAGTTTCAGGTAAAAAGATCGGGCATATTTTATTGGATTTAGGATATATAAAGGAAGAAGATTTGCTTGATGCTTTAGGTAAGCAGCTTGATGTTGAGACTGTAAATCTTAATGAAACTTTAATAGATCCTGATGTAGTTAAAATGATGCCTGAGGATGCTTGTAGACGTTATCAGGCTTTAGCTATAGCGTATGAGAACAATGTTTTGACTGTAGCGATGATAGATCCTCTTAATTATAGTGCCATAAATGATATAAAATTTATTACTAATAAGGAAATAAAAGCTTTGTTAGCTTCTTCTAAAGCTGTAGAAAGAGCAATAGTCCAATATTTTGGTTTGCCGGATGGAATGCGTGATATGGTAAAAGAAATTGATGAGAAACTTCTTGAAGATACCAATCAGGATAAAATGCAGGAGCTTGTTGAAGATGCTCCTGTTATTAAACTTGTCAACTTTATAATTTTAAATGCAGTTAAAGATAGAGCTACTGATATTCATTTAGAACCATTTGAAACACATTGCCGTATTAGATATAGAAAAGACGGTGTGTTACACGAGGTTCCATCTCCTCCACTTGCAATATATTCTGCAATAGTATCAAGAGTAAAGATTATGGCAAAATTGGATATTGCAGAAAGCAGATTACCGCAAGATGGCAGCATAAGTAGAAAAGTTGAAGGAAGAGACATAGATTTTCGTGTATCAACAATTCCAAATCAGTTTGGCGAAAGAGTAGTATTAAGAATTTTAGATAGAGGTATAAATTTATTAAGTCTTGAAGCTTTGGGAATGGCAGGTGATGACCTGAGAAAACTTGAGGCTGCAATTAAAAGACCTCATGGAATGATTTTAGTCAGTGGTCCTACAGGTTCAGGTAAAACGACAACTCTTTATGCAGCATTAAACAGAATAAATCACCCAGGTCATAATATTCTTACTGTTGAAGATCCTGTGGAATATTCTCTTGTAGGTATAGGCCAGACAGAAGTTAAAGAAGAAATAGGTTTAACATTTGGAAGAGCGCTTAGAAGTTTTTTGAGACAGGATCCAGATATAGTTTTAGTTGGTGAAATGCGCGATTTCGAAACTGCTGATATTGCAATGAGGGCATCTCTTACAGGACATTTGGTTTTTTCAACTATTCATACTAATGATGCTCCAAGTTCAGTTACAAGACTTATTGATATGGGTATAGAGCCATTTTTGATAAACTCCTGTTTGCATATGGTAGTTGCACAGCGATTGGTTAGAAAAGCTTGTGAAAGATGTAAAAAACCATATCTACCTTCTGATGAACAGCTTAAGGAACTTGGAATTTACAAAGAAGGGGAAAAAATAGAGTTTTTTAGGGGAGAAGGATGTGAGCTGTGTGGTAAATCTGGTTATAGTGGCAGAATTGCTTTGTTTGAAATAATGACTCTGACCGATGAAGTAAGGGATTTGATAATGAAAAGGTCTCCTGACCATGTTATACGAAAGCTTTGTATTCAGCAGGGAATGAATACACTTATGCAAAGTGGAATAAATTTAGTACTTAAGGGTGCAACAACAATAGAGGAAGTTTTAAGAGTAGCAGTAGCAAGCACAGAGTAGTTGCCGATTTATCGGCATAGCTGATAAATCAGCAACTACAATAATTTTAAAAAAATGGCACTTTTTAAATATACGGCAGTAAATGATAAAGGTGAGGAAGTATCTGGAACAATGGAAGTTGATGGCAAAGAAGCATTAGTTGCTAAACTTCAGTCCCAAAAACTTATTGTTACCAGTATGAGAAAAGTTTCTATGTTTTTGCAGCAACTTAAAGGCTCAGGCGCTAAAATAAAAATGGAAGACGTTTTGAATTTCAGCAGGCAATTAGCTGCTTTAGTCAAAGCAAATATACCACTTGATCAATGTTTTGGAGTATTAGCTGAACAAACAATGAATCCTAAATTTAAAGAAATAGTAAAAAAGATACAAGACGATATAATTGCAGGAAATAGTTTATCAACTGCATTTGAAAAATATCCAAAATTATTTCCTCCACTATATGCAGGAATGGTAAAAGCTGGTGAGGCTGCAGGAAAACTTCCTGTGGTTTTAATACGAGTTGCAAAATATATGGAAAGTTCTGCAAGGTTACGGTCAAAATTAAAAAATGCTATGATTTATCCATTAATAGTTATTTGTGTTGCCATAGCAGTTGTAATTTTTATTATGACTGTAGTTATACCCCAATTTGAAAAATTATATGGGCAGTTTGGAGCCAATTTACCTGCTCTTACGAATGTGCTTATAGCTTTAAGTCATGGAATAGGTTTTTTAATTCTAAAAACTCCGGTAAATGTAATATTTTTTGGTAGTTTATTCGTTGGATGGGTACTATTGAAAAATTATTTGCAGACAGAAAAAGGTAAAATGCAATTCGATAGTTTAATATTAAAACTTCCAATACTTGGGGTTTATATACAGAAAGTTATTTTTGCAAAATTTTCAAATACTATGGGCATACTTGTTACAAGTGGTGTGCCAATTTTAGAATGTTTTGATTTGCTTTCAAAAACAGTTGGTAGTAAACCTATAGAGAAGAGTTTAAATGAGGCAAGGGAACGTATTAAAGAGGGTGAAAAAATAGCTGAAGCTTTGCGTAAATATGCGTTTTTCCCTCCAATGATTGTGCAAATGATAAAAGTTGGAGAACAGACAGGGAAGCTTGGAGAAGCGATGGATCAAATAGCTGAATATTATGATGAGGAGGTTAATATTTCCACAGCAGCTTTAATGTCAATAATAGAGCCGGCTTTAATGCTATTATTAGCTGGTATGGTTGGTTCAGTTGTAGTTGGATTGTATTTACCTGTGTTTCGTATGCATCAGTTATTGAGAAAGACATATTAATGATAAAATTTTTTATGTAGGGCAAGGCTTTAGCCTTGCTTGTATATTTTTTGTCTTCTGTTCTATATCTAAGACACAATGGAGGTGAAATGGTAATGGTAAGAAAAAATGAAAGAGGATTTACCTTAATTGAAATGCTCATAGTGTTGGGCATAATCGGATTGCTGATGACTATAGTAATTCCTGATATGTTTAAAACACGTGAAACATCAAATAGGGAAGCTTGCACAGCAAGTTTGCGTGGTATACAGTCAAGTCTGGAACTTTATTACACTCATTACAAATATTATCCAGATAATCTACAGGCATTGATTACAGAAGGATATGTTTCAGAAGGTTCAGATAAAGATCCATGGAGTAATGTGTATAATTATCAACCTAAAAAAGAAGGTGGTTCTACAATAGCAAGTAATTATTTGCTTGGAAGTTCTGGTCCTGATGGCAGGAATGGTTCTGATGATGATGTAGAGGCACCTGTGAATCCAAAACGTCATTCATTTAAAGCTGCAGGTGGTTCGCAATAGGATAGTAAGATGTAGTTGTCTATTTATCGGCGTTGTGGTTTGTTCTAAAAAGACAAACCACTGTTTTAAAAATCGCCGATAAATCGGCAACTACAGAAAAACGCAATACAAATGAATTTTAAATTAAATAGATTTAAAAACGGTGGGATGAACTATTCGTTTTGCTCAAGTTCACCCCTGCACCGAAATGGTGCAGGTTTTACCCTGTTAGAGGTTATAATTACGGTTTCTTTTGTCTCTGCAATTTATATTTTTATTACAACTACGTTTTTTGATTCATATAGGAATATAAGCTTTGGAGATGTTAAGGCACAGGCAGTTACTTTAGCTGATAATGAAATGGTGCGCCTGACAAATTTTGAAAACCCACTTTATATAGGCTTAAGTGACGCTGTAATAAGTGATTTGAAAAATGGGACAGTAACAGCATGGGATCTTGTTCAAAGTAGAACAATAGTACTTGGTGAGAGAAGAATATTAAGTGAAGAGACAAAAGATACTTCTGATAGTTTAAGAGACGCTTCTTATAGGGTAAATTACACAAGGAACGTTGAATGGGAAGTAGAAGATGTTCGACCGCTTCTTGTTCATATATGGGTGATAGTTAAATGGACAGATCCGAGAAAAGAAATGAAGGATGGAACATATCAGCTTGAGACACTTCTGTCGCAATAAAGGGCGTGCCCTGAACCTGAGCAAAGCGAATGGTGCAGGGGTGAACCATTCACTTCGTTCAGGTACATCCCATGGCTTTACTTTACTTGAAATAATTGTAGCAACCGGGATATCTTTTATCATTATGATGGTTATATATGAAGCTTTTATAGTTTCAAAAAATTTCTTTGATAAAGGAACAGATTTAGTAAATGAAGAAAATTTGATAAAGATACTATTTGGGAAAATGACTATGGATTTTCAATTCGCCTCACGGATAAATTATATTTCTTCTACAAGGGATTCTATAGAAGTGGATATATTTAAGGATAAAGTATTAAGTACAGATTCCACTACTAATGATCAGTTAATTAACGGTAAAATTATAAATTATAAAGTAGAAAAAGCACACGATTTATATGGAAATGATTATTTGATTATTCAAAGTAAAAAAACTGAATACGAATGGACACAAGTTTTTGGACATCCACAGGAATTGGATACAGATGGATATTTGCCGGATATTAAAGATCCTGTTACAGGAAAAAGAATAACCAAACAATATGAATATGAAGATGTTGTAGAGCCTGAAAAAGGTAAGGAATTTCTATTGCAGACAATTAAATTTATTCCGTATGATTCAAAAGGTGAAGAAAATACTTATGGTTTTGACTATACAGCTCTTAAATCTTCAAAAAGTATACGTGTTGAGTTAACATATTTAATAAGGGGTGAAAAGGGACAGGAGTCAAGGACAAAAAACATAGCAACAATGATAAGTTTGATAAATATGGGTTTGTTGCAAAGTGCTTCTGAAAAATGATAATGTAGGGAACGGTCGCGACCGTTCCCTACCATGTTTTGAAAGTGAGGTATTAACGTGGCTAAAGATACAAGTATAGGGATAGATATAGGAAGTCGTTATATAAAAATAGTAAAGCTTAAAAAATCTGGTGCAAATATAAAAATTGATGATTACATAATTCATAAATTGGATTTTACACCTGAGGAATCTACATCTGTAGATTTGAAAAATAAAAAAATTGCATCAGTGATAAAACAGCTTTTTAAAGAACATAAGTTAAAACAAGAGAATATGGTTAGTGTTTTACCTGAAGAAGCAATAAATATAAGATTTTTTACAATGCCGGTTTTATCTGAAAAAAGTTTAAAAGAAGCTATATTTTGGGGTGGTATGCCTGAATATATTCCATTTGATTTAAAAGATATGGTGTGGGATATACAGGTGTCTCGATGGTATAGACGAAAAGCTGAGCTTGATGCAGATGGAAAACAGAAGATGGATGTTACTTTAATTGTTGCTAAAAAAGAGATGATAGCATCTCATCTCCAATTATTTGAAGAATTAAATATTGTACCGGATGTCCTTGAGGCTCCTTCTATGGCTATGGCAAATTTTCTATATTTTAATTTGTCACAGGTGGAGGGAAAAGAAGGTATAGCGATAATAAATTTAGGAGCTAAAGCATCAAGTCTTAATATTATAGAAGGTCAGACTCTACGGTTTAATTTGGATTTCCCATGGGCAGGTGATGATTTAACACTTGCTATAGCACAAAAATTAAATTTAGATTGTGATAATAGGTCAGACGTCTCGTCTGACCTTAATGTTGATATAGTACAAAAAACTGATGCGAATTTTGATAAGGCAGATGAAATAAAAAGGACATTAGATTTTGGTGGATTAATAAATGATCCGAATGGTCATTCTGAGCAAAGCGAAGAATCTCAAGAGATTGCTTCGCCGGAGTCTACACTGAGTGAAGAGAATGTAGTTCGCAATGACGAACAAATTGATAAAGAAATTTTACCACAGCTTGAGATAAAACTTAAAGATTTAGTTAGGCAGGTATCAGGTGCATTAAAATATTATGAAAGCAGGCCAGATAGTAAACCTGTAGCGAAGATATACTTAAGTGGTGGCAATTCAAAATTGGCAAATTTAGGTATATATTTACAAGCAAAACTTGAAAGGAATGTAGAAATTTTAGATAAGCCTAACCCAAGATTGCGCATTAGTAAAAAAGCAGAACTTTCTGATTGTTTGCCAATTTTAGATATTGCAATTGGAGCAGCACTTAGAAGACTTATTCAATTTAAAAACACTATAAATCTTTTGCCTTTTGAACATTTATTGCAAAGAAAACTAAAATCAAAAAGATCAAATGTTATAACAATCTTTTGTGTTCTATTTTTAATTATTTTAGGGGGTATATGGTTTAAAACTAAAGAAAAAAGCAATCTTAAAAATGAATTGAAAATTGCAAGAGAGAAGTTAAATACACTGACTCCACAAACAAAAGAACTTATCGCAATGAAAAATACTATGGATAAAGTTTCTGCATTTGAAAATGAGTTAAAAAATGTTAATATTGGTAATAAAGGTAATCTTCAGACGTATGTAGAGTTTTGTAATATGCTTCCATCAAATATATGGATTGAGGAGTATACTATAAGAAATACTGGTGGAATACGGATTGATGGAAAAGTTAAATCTGAGTTTAGAAGTGAGATAGATGAGCTTATGTTTAAGTGTGAGGGATCAAAATATTTCAAAGGTGTTCAGACAGCTTCTTTAATTGATACAGGTGGAATTCTTGATTTTTCACTTGCAAGAAGAGATAAGAGCCAAGCAGAAACATCACCTGTGAAAGGAAGAGAATAAGTGACAAAACCCTTCACTGAACACCGTCACGTTTATTTGTCATTGCGAGCCGAAGGCGAAGCAATCTCGAGATTGCTTCGTCACTTCGTTTCTCGCAATGACAATTTTGAAGAATGTTTAAAGAAAGGATAAGGATGTAAATTTATGGAAGATAAATCTAAAAAAAATGAATATCTGGTTTTTACAGGGAAAAAACTTGAAAATTTTGACATAATACTATATGCAATTTGCAGTGGAGTCCTATTAATTTGCATAGCAATATTATCCCTGTCAATTTTAAATATTAATTCTACAAAAAAAGAATTTACAAATGTCCAAGAGAAATTAAAATTTTCAGAAGAATTGGGGACAACAGAAGATGTGTTACGAGAAAATTATGAACAATTACCTGTCAAAATTGCAAAACTTCAGAATAGTTTCCTTGTTGACCGTGAAAAGGCTGAATTTGTAGCTTTCTTAAATAATACTGCTTTGAAATTTGGTGCTAAAAGTCTTTCTGCTATACCAAGAACAGAACAAGTTCAGGGGGATTATTCAAGAACTCCTGTTATTTTAAGTATGGAAATAGCATACGATTCGTTACTTAAATTCATGCATTATTTAGAAAATACAAATAAATTTGTAGAAATAGGCCATTTAAGTTTGCGTGCAACAGGTGTAGGAAAAGTCCAAATGGCATTAACGATTAACGGATTTATTTTAACTGAGAATTTAAAATCAAGAATTGCCAATATATATCCCGGTATTGAACCAAAACCTGCAAAAATTGTATTAGAAAGTACATCGCCTATTCCAGTTTATTCAAGAAATATATTTAAAGCATTAGCAGGAACAGAAGTTGCACAAGCAGAAACTATATCATGGCCATCTTTAGAATGTGTAGGTATTGTTTCTGATGTTGCTGCAATAAGTGTAAATGGTGCTGTAGTGTATAAAAGAACTAATGAAGAAGTAGCTCCTGGAATCAAAATTTTTTCAATTGCATCAGGTGAAGTTATTTTAATCCAAAAAGGTGCAAAAAAAATTCTGCTGCAAAGAGAAGAATAAACTCCCCCAGCCCCCTCTTTAGTAAAGAGGGGTGAATTAAATGTTTCCCCTCTTTGCTAAAGAGGGGATTAAGGGGAGTTGCAAAAAAAGGGATATGACTAAAATTAAAATATATATAATAGAATTTAGAAAGTTAATACGAGAAAGTTTGGTTAGTATATTCTCCAAACTGGAAAATATACAGGTTGTAGGGTATGCTTGCGATATTAAATCTGCTTTGGGGGATATGAAAAAAAATACAAAGCCGGAAATGGTTTTTATAGGAGAGACTGAATTAGGACAGCGAGTAGATATTAAAATGATGAAAACAGTAAAAAATACTTTTCCGTCTGCAAAAATTATTCTTATTTCTGAACCGGAAAAAACAAATTATATTCTTGAAGAGCTAATAGCAGGTATTGACGGGTATATTTCCAGAGAATGGGGGATAAAAGAATTAAATAAGGCGTTGTCTTTTCTAAAAGAGGGAGAAATAATTTTGCCGAGAGCTTTAATCACAATTTTGATAAAAGAAATAAGACGTTTTATTTCTCCGGAAAGTTTAAATATACCTTTTACTTCTCGTGAAAGAACTGTGATTAAGCTTTTGATAGAAGGAAAAGCTAATAAAGAAATGGCTAACACTTTAGGTATAGCAGAGAGAACAGTAAAATACTATTGTTCTTCTTTATATAAAAAATTAAAAGTCAGAAAAAGAAGTGAAGCAATAGCAAGAATTTACTCAAGCGCGCATTTATTAGATTGATGTAGGGGGCGGATTTATCCGCCCCGATGCACGGGTTTGATAAATCAAGTCCCTACAAGAATTGTCCGTTAGTTCATTGATAATAGCACTTTGGTATTAGCATAAAAGGCACAATTGTAGTAAGTCTGTTTTTAGACCTTAGTTTGTGTTGACAAAAATAAATATATTACATATATTTGTAATAGGGCTAATGTAAAAATATTGTCATGCTGAATTTATTTCAGCATCTAATTGAGATCCTGAAACAAGTTCAGGATGACAAATATACAAAATGAAATATATAAAAGGAGGTAGTAAAATGGTAAAGAAAATAGCTATTTGTATAGCTTTTATTTGTTTGTCTGCAGTTTCTTGGGCAGCAGATATAACAATTGAGCCGCCGTTGGATTTTGAAAATACAGACTTGCAAACTGCATTAGGTACTATTTTTACAAAGGTAAAACAAAACTATTTAATAGAGGGTGGAGTTGAGGGACAAAAAGTTACAATACATCTTACGCAAAGGATGAAGCTTGATGATGTGCTTGATAATTTGCTTAAGCCTAAAACTATAGCATGGAATTTGGATAAAGATGGAATATATCATATAGGAACTAAAACTATTAGCATATCTGCTGGCAAAATGGCTTTAGCAACTAAAATATATCCTTTAACTTATGCAAATCCTTTGGAATTAACAAGAATTATCCGCTCTGCTATGACAGCAGATGGTCAGGTAAATACAGATGTAGCAACAAATTCTTTGATTATTACAGATATTCCTACAGTTTTTGACGGAGTTGAGAAAATAATAAAAGAAATGGATGTAGAAAAACGAAAAAATAAACTTGTTGTGGTTAAATTAAAACTAATTGAATCTACTAAATCAACTAATACTGCACTTTATGTAGAGGCATATAATAAGAGAAAAACAGGTGAAGCTACTATTGGATATGGCACATTTTTTTCAACTCCAGTATCTTATAATTCTACAAGTGGATTAGTGTCAGCATCACAAGCAGGTGGATATTTCTATTACCCTTGGGCAATGTCAATAGAAGATATAACAGCAAAATTGTTTGCTATTGCATCATCAACTAATGTAAATATTATTGCTGAGCCGGAAGTTCTTGTTACTGATGGAACAGAAGCAAAAATTGTAATAGGTAGACGTGAGCCCATAGCTCAGACAACTGCTTCGCAAGGTGTAATAACAACTACAATTACTTATGAAGATGTTAATATAACTCTTACAGTTACACCTTCTTCACAGAAAGACGGTAATATTCAGTTAAGCTTATATCCGCAATTAAGAGATGTTTTTGGATATAAAAGTATAACGTCTGTTGGTGGTAGTAGTAGTACTGATGGTAGTGGTTTATCTGTTTCAAATGATGTTCCTATAATTGATACGCGTGAAATTAAAACTACTTTATTTGTGAAAAATGGTGGAACTGTGCGTTTGGGCGGGTTTTTAAAAGATAAAACTACTATAAGTGAAGAAAAAATTCCAATTCTTGGGGATATTCCTTTAATCGGCTTGTTGTTTAAAAAGACAAATCCAAGAGTTGATAAAGTTGAACTTAACATATTTGTAAGCCCGCATATATATGATTTTACACCACCAAGATGTAAAGAAACTCCATGGATAAGTAAATTGAAAGCAATATTCCAGGAAGGAACAGATGTTCTTATAGATTGGTCAGAAGATGTTCCATGGGGTGCAAATGGTATATTTAAATACAAACTTTACCGTGACAGAGAGCCAATAGTAAGTACGGCTGATTTAGAACCTTTATATAACAACATTTCAGGAGATGCAACTTCTTTTGTTGATACATCACCAAAAAGAAGAGGTCGCACATATTATTATGTGGTTACTTCTGTAAATCCATCTGATATGGAACAGGCAACATCTCCGGATCCAAAGTATAATGCAGTAATAACAATACCAGAAGACTAAGAAATAGTAGCCGTCATTTTTTGTAGGGAACAGGCATGCCTGTTCCCTACAAATATTATTATAATAATTGTTTTGTAGTTGCTGATTCATCAGCGTTTTTTTTGCCGATAAATCGGCAACTACAAGCCGATAAATCGGCAACTAATATGGATAAAGGTTCGATTCTGATATTGAGTCTTGTTGTTATGTCTGTTTTACTTGTGCTTGCCGGGACATTTTTATCGCTTACTGTTACGCAGTTTAAGTTGGTTTCTGTTGAGGGTGATGTTGTGAAGGCAAGATGGATAGCTAAAGCAGGTGCAAATCAGATACTATACGATATCAGAAAATATTATTTTGATGACCCAGATAAATTTAAGCAATTGCAGTACGATTATATTGCAGGAGTAGATTTTGGAGAAGGAATGTTTAAAGCAGGAATGGCGCCTACTGAAGGTTTAGGTGTGCGTGAAATGAATATAGCTGCAGAAGGTTTTGCAGTTTCAACGAATGAATATTCAAATGCAAAACAAATAGGTGAAGAGGCAAAATTATCAAAGCAGGCGTTAATAATGGCTGTAAGTATAACCTGCCCTACAGATTTTTTATTTTTTTTTAATGGGAATGGTGCATTATTTGGAAGTATGAATATAAATGAAGGTTATTGGGTTCCACTTAAAGTATATGGTCCTGTTCATGCGAATGGTTCAATTTTTATAGATTCTGGTCCTTCTGGGACAATGGCACCTTATTCAAGTATACAAATTCCAGGGTCTGCTACTATAATATTAAAGCCTGAGGAATTAAAAGGGCCAGCTGTATCTTGTACTGGCATAGTATGGCGTGGGAAATGCACTGAAAAGTGGACTAATTCTGCTGGTTCTAATTATACTACCCCGGAAAGCAAGGTAATAATTGGAATGGGTAAAGTTAAATTCAATATGACTCAAGGGTCAGATGAATCAAGTTTTAGTTATGGAACAAGCATCAATGAACTTGATACAGGAAGGTTTTATTTATCAAATAGATTTAATACAATTGGATATGTTAATAATACGACAAGAGTTAAAGACCCTTATGTTCCTTTGCCGTCTTATTCAGGTGGAAAATCACCTGATGTAACATTTCAGATTACAAAAACAGATGGAAGTATAGAGAGACTTTTAATGGACGGTTTGCATGGGGGACAGACAATTAAAATTCCATCAATAACTGAAATTGTTACTGCTTTTAAACCATTTATTGATGAACGTTGGCATATAAAAAGTGTTGATTCTGCATCTGCATATTATGGTAAAAAAGTCGGGTTTTATAATGATGTTATAAAAAAGAAAGAGCCACTTGAGAAAATTTCAGAATATAAATATAAATTTAAAAATCATGGCACAGAATATATAGGAACTACTAGAGCAATTAATCCATGGAATGCAGGTCCGTCTGCTACTTATAGGGCAAAAAACAGCCAAAGGTTTCCTTATTCTATTCAAACAGATGCAATGGATAAAATTGATGTTGCAAATAATGGTTTTTACTGGTCAGCATTTACGCCTATGTTAGTAGATATTGCTCCTGGAACACAACGTATAGTAGCAGGTGTTAGAGTTGATGTTGCTGTTTCAGAAAATCAGCCAACTACTGTGCCTTTAACTAATGATGTTGACTATCAATATTTGCCTTCATTTATAGGAAGTGGAGCTGAGACATCAACGATGAAATCTAATATAATATTTAATCAAGGTGTAACTACTGCAGGTAAATTAGTTTCTGCAAATAGATTAAAATATTTATATGCAATTAATCCTTCTACACAGGAAGTAGTATATACTATGCCGGATATAAATATAGCTAATATAGATGATTTGACAAATACAATAACACTTGCTTCGCAAATAAATGGGCCGATGAAAGTAGCAGATGGCGCAGGACATTATAACGTTCCTTTGTACCAGTTGCCACAATTTATATTGTCAGGAAATGTAGATATTGTAGCAGATAATGGGGCTATACCTGGTTATAGTTACACTATGGCAGTATATAATCCTACAAGTGGTGTGCATTCACATCCACTTGGAGAGGGTGGGCTTGAAGGAAATGATGTTTTATATGATGCGTCAAGTGGTTTTACTTATGGTGGAAACTATGGTAATAGTAGTGACCCAAGATTTAAAATGTTGGGTTTGCCTTCTGGAGGCGATTTTGGTTTATATGTTAATGAAGTAATAAACACACGTTCTTTGCCTAGTACTTCTTTTGGAACTGGTTATAAAACTTTTGGTGCGATACGCTGTCTCTATGGTGTTACAATTAGCAGGCGTCCAATGATTCCGAATTATAATGGAGTTTATGATACAGGAACTGCTCCAACACAATGGTGGTTTGGTTGTCTGAGTATTAATATTATTTCGTCTAGTGTTAATAGTAGGGCTATATTTCCGGGATACTATGCATATCTTGAAGTAATAAAGCTTGATAATACAGTTGATACAAGTTTTGGCACTGCTGGTAAGATATATCCAAATGATGCGCAATATCCTTATTATACATATACGAATTTTCCTGCTTCTGGAATGATTCAGTTTGCAAATAATGTTCCTAATTTAAAAGGCGGTAAATTACTGACAATTTCATATAATTCCACCGACACTGAAGCTACAACTCTAAATGTTCAAATTGCAAATCCAAGTTCACAAGGGTATGCTATTGGTACGGATCCTTATGTTGAAGCAATATCTATTAATTTATCCGATATACCTGAAGCTAATTATCCTAAAGATGGTGTTATATTTTCTGAAGTTCCGATTGTAGTTTTCGGTATTCCAAAGAAAAAAATTACTGTTGTTTCTACAGAGGATGTATATTTATCAACTATAAATGCTGGTTATTATGATAATGATGGTGATTTAAGTAAAAATGGGACATATCGTTCTAGTAATTTAACCTGGGATGATGAACGTGCAAATCCAGTTGGAATAGTTACAGCAAAAAATGTATTTAAGTTCTATTGTAATAATATAGCTAAACCAGTGTTTGAATTATCTTCAACTGATCAGGCGTTTTTTATGAAACTCAATAAAGTAGTAGCAATTACCCAGGGAAATAGATTGTTTAGTTTAGGAGGTTATCCACGTTCATTAAATAAGGATTATAATAATTGCTGGTTATATGGTTCAAATATATTGGGAAATAGTATCAATGTTTCAAAAACAGATCCAAAAGATGCATATTATGCTGATAGATATATAGATGAGCTAATTACAAATCATTCTTACAGTAATTATAATGATGCCATAATGTGGTCTTATGCTACAAGTTTCAGAAAGGATTTACCACCTCATATGCCAATAGATATACGAATTACAAATTGGCAGGAAACTAAGCCAAGTCAGGCAGAGGATTTTTTAGTTGATTTAAAAAATTCACTTGATATGCCTGAAACTATAGTAGCTAATACTACAAGTGGATTAATTGATTCACTATTTGGAACAGGAGAATAGCAGAATAATGTAGTTGCCGATTTATCGGCATAAAAAAACTGCTGATAAATCAGCGACTACAAGTAGATTAACTGATGCTATGTTTGGAACAGGGGAATAAGGACAATGCAAAATGAAAATTGCAAAATGAAAATTGCAAAATTAAGAAAAAGAAAATTTATTACTAATTCTTTAATTTTACATTTTGCATTTTACATTTTGCAATTTGCATTTGTTTCTGCTTGTATATCTGCTTCTTTGCCTTGGCCTACTATAGTGGGAAATAAAGATTTTACCGGCTATACATACAGAAAAAAAATTACAATTACAAATACTGTACCTTATACATTAGATACCAATTATGTTGTCAAACTTTCAGTTGATACAATTGCTTTGCAAAAAACAGGCGGGCTTCAGGCATTTACAGGAATCACGCCGGATAGAAAAGACTGGCGTATTCTTTATTGGAACGGTTTAGCATGGACAGAGTTAGATAGATATTATGTTCCTGACCAGGACTCCAATTATAATGATATAACATTAGATACTGGTTTGGTATATTCAGTTTCTTCCACTTATTTTAGATTACAAACAAATATACTTACAGGTGCAATAGATGAAAATTATTATATCTATTATGGAAATTCAAAAGAGACAGAATTTCCACCAAAAAATCTTGATAAAATATTTGTGGCGCAAATACCAAATTTTACCAGAGGGTCAAGTGCATGCCAGCCGGACGATTTAACAGAAGTAGGAACTAATACACCACGTTTTACTTACGGCAAGTATGACAGAGGAATACTGCTTGAACGATATGTCAGAAATTATATTATAAATACAGATTTTGAAACAGATCTTTCAAATTGGAATGATATAGGTATAAATCCTTCTACGGATTGGGATACGAGCATAGGTGGTTCAAGCGGTAGAATATCCCGGCAAAGCGATGGTGGAGCAAAAGGTAGTGGTTATGTGCGTCTTGGAAATGGAACAAGTACTAATTGTGGAATAGCAATTGCAAAAAATGTTATGCTGTATGATCCTAGTAGCTCATCAACAAATTGGGATGGGAAAACAGTTATAATTTCCTGGTATGGAAGGGCAAGTAGTACTTCTGCAAGATATATGGTAGGAATAAGAAATATTGATTCTACTGGTTCTAATATAACTTCATCAGCTGCTCCTATAGGATGGAAAGTAGATAGTACTACTTATAATGCTAATATTCCTGCAACAGGTTCTGGAATTGACATAACTCCAATGAATATAAGAAACACAAAGGCAAATACGTGGGAGAGATTTTGGCTTAAATATATAGTTCCGACCTCAAACGTTAGATATTTACAGGTGGCGTTTTTCTATTATCAAGATGGTGGTGGTTCTGTAGATATAGATTGTGTTCAGATTGAAGAAAGTTTTCATCCTACAAGTTTTACTCCACCATTAGTTGCAAATCCAAGTTCGAATACCACACGTGCTGTTGAAACATTATATTATCCAATTACTTCAGGAAATTTTAATAGAGATAAAGGAACTTTGGTTATGTGGGTGAAACCTGAGTTTTATACGACTGATACAAGATATGGTAGTATTGCAGGTGATATAGGTGTGTACAATTATTTTTATATTGTAACAGCGTCAGAATATCATATATTAAGATTTTATGGGTCCGATAGTAACAATATGAAATTTACAGGATGGCGTAGGCAATTGACAGATGTATTTAAATTATCTGGTTCGTATGTGGATTTTGTTTTGCCATCTCCATTTTTGTTGAAGAATTTAGACTATTACATATCAAACTCAAGTTATTTTGGCAGTCTTACACATTTAGATACAGATGGCTGGATTTTCCTTGCATATACCTGGGGTAGTGAAGGTGCAAAAATTTTTGTTAATTCGGATTACCAGGCAAGTAGTGATGCAAATTCTATGAAATCGTCTATTGTAGGAGATTATAGTAACGGAATGTATTTTGCACCTGGTAATAATAATCCTGAAGCTATTATTTCAGATGTAGCTATTTATGATAGAGTATTAACTGATGCAGAAATAAGGGCAATTTATAGTAGAACATATCAGCCTTTGTGTCTTTTTGATGCAGTATTTTTTGCTCCATTTGCAAATAGCTTAAATGCATATAAAAGACCTGTAGTTTTATCTGAGCCAACAATTAGTGTTAGTTCTGAAAGCAGTAAGAATTTAGTTCCAACATCTGGCAATCAAAATATTATAACAGGCAATAGTGTTGTTTTAAATTGGTCGGCAAAAGACGAAGCAGGGAATCCTTTGTCTAATATAGCGATAACTATTACAATTACAAGGCCAGATAAAAGCCAATATGTTGTAAATACAAGTACAGATTTAACAGGTTTGGTTAGTTATACGTTGTCTTCAAACGAAACTAAAATGATTGGATTTTATATAGTTGAAGCAAAAGGCACAGGTCTTATTAGCCAGGCACTTACTATAATGGTTATGGTTGAAAAGAAAGGCGGTATTGCTTTTGGCCCAAATCCATTTACCCCAAATTATTCTCCTAATAATAAAGTTGTATTTAGTGTTGATAATGCTGAAGGTAATTCAGTGTCTCTTAAAATTTTCAATCTTGAGGGCGCTTTGATCCGAGAGGATACATTTTCTTCATCACAAAATATTGAATGGACAGGTGTTAATTCATCTAATACAGTTGTTGAAAGCGGAATACATATCTGGCAAATAGAAGTAGGAAATTCCAGATATAACGGCACAGTAATAGTAGCAAAATGACGCGAAGCGTCATCCTGAGCGAAGCGAAGGATCTGCGCGAAGCGTCATCCTGAGCGAAGCGAAGGATCTGCGCGAAGCGTCATCCTGAGCGAAGCGAAGGATCTGTAGTCGCCGAAAGAGAGAAAATTTATCGGCAGGTTTAAAATGACAAAAGAAGAAATTAAAAATATTATATTAAAAAATGAAATACTTTTAAAAAAATACAAAGTGATATCTATTTCACTTTTTGGCTCTTATGTGAGAAATGAACAAAAAAAAAATAGCGATATAGATTTTCTTGTGGAATTTGATAAAGATGTGACATTATTTGAACTTATTGATTTTCAAAATTGTCTTTCAGAAATTTTAGAAAAAGATGTGAGTGTGGTGTCAAAAAATGGATTAAATAAATATGTAGAACCATATATTTTAAGAGAGGCAGAAGCGATTGGATAAAGATTACAAAATTTACCTTAAGCATATTTTTGATTCTATAATTTTAATAGAAAAATACACAGAAAATATTTTATTTGAGGAATTTGAAAAAGATAGAAAAACTATAGATGCGGTTATAAGAAATTTTGAAATAATTGGCGAAGCCAGTAAGAATATTTCAGACGAGATTAAAAAGAATTATCCGCACATACCATGGAAAAGTATGAAAGGATTGCGAAATATACTAATTCATGAATATTTTGGGGTAGATATTTCTGCAGTTTGGGAAAACATAAAACATGAATTGCCAAATTTAAAAAAGCAGATAAAATCTATATTGGAAGATAATAAAAAATGAAAAGTAAAAAAACTAACAAAAAAAATATTTCTTTGATTTTTGCTATTGCATTTTTCATTTTGCAATTTGCTACTTCTTCTTTTGCTGCCTTTCAGGATTCCGGTATTTCTCCACGTGCAGATGCTTTAGGTGGTGCTTATACTGCAATTGCAGATGATGGTGCAACGTATTTTTATAATCCTGCAGGGCTTGGGTTTCTTGCCCGACGTGAATTGTCTTTGCAATATTCAAGATTATACATTGGTCTTACAGATGAAAGCAAAATATTTGATGGAGCAATTTATTATACGCATCCAATTCCATCTGATTTGGGTGTAGTATCTTTAGGTTGGACAGGAAGAGGTGTTGTTTCTTCTTATGGGGAAGAAGAATTTCATTTTGGCTACGGTGTTAAAGTTATGGATAATTTTGTTTTACCTTTAGCAGTATTTGAAATAACTTTTGGAGAGATATATGTAGGTGCAAATTTTAAAATGTTATCAATTTCTCTTGAAAAGAATCAATACACAGATATAAATTCTGCGTTAATAAAATTTTATGATTCTACTTTTGCAGTAGATGTAGGTATTTTATTTAAGCCATCTGCTCGGTTTAGCTTTGGGGCTGGATTTTTGAATGCAAATACGCCATCTTTAAGTTTTACAGGTGATTCAAATCCTGTGTCATTTAGTATTCGTAGCGGTTTTGCCTATAGATTAGGTGCAAAAGCTGATACCATTTTTGCATCAGATGTTGATTTTCGTGCCGCATTTTATAAAATACGAATTGGACTTGAACACTTTTTATTTGGTGATAATATAGCTTTACGTCTTGGCACAGGTTTTGGCAATTATAATTTTTGGGATGCAACAACAGGTTTAGGTATTTATTTAAAACATGGGATAGGTATTGATTATGCGTTTATCTATTCCTTAAGTGGAATTAAATCTGTGTATGGAACACATAAGTTCGGAGTTGTGTTTAAATGATGCGAAGCGTCAGAGCCTGTGCCAAAAGGTGTCATTCTGAGGCAGTAGCCGAAGAATCTCGTTTAAAAGTCTTTTAAAAACGAGATCCTTCACGGAGTTTACACTGAGTAAAACGAATGTGTTCAGGATGACAAAATGGAGTTTTGGCACAAGCTCGTCATTCCCGCGAAAGCGGGAATCCAGAGTCTTTAAATATGGTAAAGCATCATTAAAAGCAAGACACTGGATTCCCAATCAAGTTGGGAATGACAAAAAAGAAATATTATGAGAAAATTATTAGTGAAAAAAATACAAATTTTGCATTTTGCATTCTTCATTTTACATTTTGCATTTATTTCTTCTGCTTCTGCTGTTGATTGGTGGAATGGGAAATATCATAACAGGCGGCAATTAACAATTTCAACAGGTGCTTATGCTGTGCCTAAAGGATATGTTGTGAGAACAAGTTTTGATACATCTTCTTTGGTTACTGCTGGTAAAATTCAGTCTGATAGGAAAGATTTACGAATTGTCTACTGGGATGGTTCAAAAAATGTCCAACTTGATAGGGATTATGTTGCAGTAAATGAAACATGGTTTAAACTCCAGACAGCAATTGCTGCAAATAGTAGTGACAGTAATTATTATATATATTATGATGCACCACAGGAGACAGATTTAGCGCCATCAGATTTAAAAAATATTTATACAGTTGTTCCAGGTGTTTTTTCAAGGCCTGATATGATAACAAGTGGTGCTGAAACTGATGGTGTTGCCACTTATTTAGATCCAATAGATAATAAAATTAAAAGTCTTAACCGCAATATTCCAAGATTTGTAGCAGGAAAATTTGATAAAGGTATATTACAGGAGCAGGGAGTTAAAAATCTTATTCCAGACTCAAGTTTTGAAACTTCTGAAGTATCTTCTGGTTCTCCCAGGAGTTGGCTCGCAGAAACTGGAATAGGTGCTGTGATAGATAATACACGTGCTTTAAATGGAACTTATTCTGCTAAAGTTACAAATTACTCTACAACAACAGATGCCAGTTTTTATATGTTAAGAATATTGACTTCGACTCCTCATGTTGCATCTGCTTATGTTTATTATGATGGAACCAATCCTATTTCAGTCTGCTCTATTTTTGCTACAACAAATTTGGAATCACAATTGACTTATGCTGTTAATAGTAGTACTTCTATAATTGTTGTTACTTCAACTACTAATTTCCCAGCGACTAATGGTTATTTAAAGATTGATAATGAAATAATGCAGTATACCAGTGTAACTACTACAAGTTTTTTGGGAGTCGTAAGAGGGAGTTCTGGAACAACTGCTGCTACACATGCTGCTACTGCTTCCGTATCTTATGATGTTCCAGTTACAACTTATTCTGTTCCTATTGTTAATGGTTGGTACCGCATATTTGCATATTTTACAGGAGTAACAAATGTAATGTGGTTTTGTGGTGTTAAAGTTAAAAAAGCAGATAGTATTGCAGGAAGAAGTGTTTGGGTTGATTGTTATCAACTTGAAAGGGATTGGTTAGATTCTAATATTGTGGTCCCAAGAACAAGTTATGTTTTTACCGATGTTATAGTTACTTCAGCTTATCCAATAAGATCACCTGAACGTCTTGCATATCCAACAAATGGTATATTTGATATAACGAGTGGTAGTATATCTATGTGGATAAATCCAAGGTGGACAGGTAGTGATGGCACATATAATGTTCTATTTTCTGAAAATGTGGCAACTGATTATCACCAGTTTATAATATATCGGGATACAGATAATAGATTGTATTTTGCAGTATGGGGTGGGCCTGTAGGCACAACACAGTATAGTGCTCCAAATTTTAATACTGCAGGCGCAGGTTGGACTGGTTATGAATGGCATAATATTGTCATTAAATGGTGGGATAGGTATATTACTTTATATGTAGATGGAGTGAAAGCTGGAACTGGTTCAAATACACGGCTTCCTGAAATATTAGGTCCATATATTTATATTGGTGGAGGCAAGAATTATAATGTGAATGCAATAATTTCAGATTTTGCACTGTATAAATTTCCTATTTCAGATCAGGATGTTTTAGATATATATACTAAAGGAACAGAATCAAGAATGTATAAAGGCGCTTCATTTTTTGCTAATTTTAAGGATACAATAGATGGTTGGACAAGGCCCATAGTGACTTCAGAGCCAACGAGTTTTGTTTCAGCAACTGAAGAATTAAATGGTGGTGGATTGGTTCTAAAAGCAGAATCATACGAATTTACATATCCTGAGGATTCTCTTGTGAAAATATCAATACCAACAGGGACAACTATAAATGGAGCAATTTACTACATAACAAAACTTACATCACCGCCTGTTGGTAGTTTTGAGCCATCTGTTGCAGTAACAGCTTATGAATTTAGTGCTTATGATAATGTTAGCAATGCACTTCTAAAAAATCTTAACAAAGCAGTTACTATAACTTTGCATTGTAAGTCATACGATGGTTTTATAATAGCAAATTCCAACCCAGTAGTTTTATTAAGTGATGCAAGAACATCTTTGACATTAGCTTATTGGAATGGAATGAATTGGATCCCTATTGGTGGAACAATTAGCATAAGTGGAAATGATATAACTATATCAAGCAAAGTTACTCAGCTTGGCAAATATGCAATCGTGGTAAATTCAACAGGTAAAAGTGTAGAATTGGAAGTTTCACCAAATCCTTTTACGCCACTTTCAAGTAATTCTAATTTAAGTATCGCTAATTTTTCTTTTTTAAATAATAATTATGAAACTGCAGAAGTCAAGATATGGAATATTACAGGTGATCTAATCAGGGTTTTGTCAGGAAGTGGCACAAGAATATCCTGGTCCGGCGAAAAGGAAGATGGAAGCATAGTGGAGAGCGGCGTTTACATTTATCAGATTAAACTTGCAGATAGTCTGCTTGGCAAAGGCACAATAATAGTAGCGAAATAATGGTAATGTATTTTGTTTAATTTATGTAGCTGTTTTTGTAGCGGCAGAGCGAAGCTCTGCAAACAACAGCAAAGCTAACGCTTTGCAGCTACAAAAAACTACAAAAGCAACAAAACAAATATTTATGAAATTGCGTAAAAATATACGGTTAAAACATTATGATTATTCTACAAATGGCTATTATTTTGTAACAATACATTGTAGTTATGTAGCTGCAAAGCGTCAGCTTTGCTTAAACTATAACAAAACTATTGAAAATCATTTACAAAGTTTATCTGAATATAAAGGTGTAAAATTAGATTATTATAAAATTATGCCTACACATATACATATAATTTTAATTTTAGAGGGAACGGATAAATCATTACCTCAACTAATTCAATATTTTAAATCTAAGTCTACTTTGGATATAAAAAATAATGGGTTTAATGAAAAAAGATTTTGGCAACCAAATTACTATGAACATATAATACGAAATGAAAATGCTTTAACTATAATTAGGGGATATATAGATAACAATGCATATAAAGAAAAGATAGATGTAAAACAATTTTATAATGTAGCGGCAGAGCGAAGCTCTGCTAAAGCATGCAATTGCAAAAACGATAGCAAAGCTATCGCTTTGCAGCTACAAGAACAAAAGCTACAAGAACAAAAGGTACAAAAAAGTAACATAAAATATAAATTATGAAATATTTCATAGTAGTACTAATACTTGTTTTGTTAATTCCTATTAACTGTTGGTCTGTGAATTGGATTGCAGGTGGCGAAAAATCTGCAACAGCGGTTGTGGGACAGAGTAATTTTTTAAATGGGATACCAAATGCTGGTGATGGTTCTTATGAATTAAAATATCCGGATGGTGTTTGTATTGCAGGTGGAAAATTGTTTATCACTGACTTGCAGAATAACAGAGTTCTTATATATGATTCTATTCCATCATCTTCAACTGCAAAAGCAAGTTGGGTTGTAGGCCAGCCTTCTTTTTGGACGAGTGAGTCATATTATAATGGTAACTTGGTAGTTTCTGCAGATAGTTTCTTTTTTGGTGAGGGTTTACCTAATGGAAGTGCTGTGTATTCTGATGGAACATATCTTTTTGTAGCAGATAATATGAATCAAAGAGTGTTGATTTACAATTCTATTCCATCAAAAAATGGTGCAGCAACAGATATAGCAGTTGGTGCAGTTGATCTTGTAACAGCTGGAAGTGCTACTGCAGCACAAAATAGGTTTGAGACTCCAAGTTCTGTTTGTTATGATGGAACTAATACTTATATAGCAAGTCCAAATGACCACAGGGTTTTGATTTTTAGCGGGATTCCATCTACTAATGCAAATGCGTCTATTGTATTAGGTCAGACAAATTGGACAAATTCTAGTGCTAATCAGGGTGGAAGTGTTGCTGCAAATACACTTAATTATCCTACTTGTGTTTATTCAGATGGCTCAAAAATTTATGTAGCTGATAGAAGTAATAATAGAGTTTTGATTTGGAATACAATAAGTCCTACAAGTAATCAACCTGCAAATGTAGTGCTTGGTCAGGAATCAATGACTGCAAGTGCTGTTATAACTGATTCTACAAAATATGTAAAAAGACTTTCGAGTCCTCAAGGTGTATGTGTATCTGGAGGTAAAATTTTTATATCTGATACTAATGACCACAGGGTGATGATTTTTAATACTACAAGTCCAACTTCTGGCCAGCCTGCAGATGTAGTTATAGGCCAGTCAAGTTTAACTTTATTAGGCGGTATAAATAGAGGTGGTGGAATGGCAACTGCAAATAGTTTAAATAATCCTAAAGGTATTACTTCAGATGGTACGAGGCTTTTTATTGCAGATAGGAGTAATGGCAGAGTTTTATGTTTTAATACTATTCCAACGTCAGATAATGCAAATGCTGATTTTGTTTTAGGACAAACGAGTTTAACTACAATACCTGATTATCGCGTAGATTCAAACGGAATTTTTTTGCAAAGTCCAAGAACTACTAATCCTATAGGGGTTGATGTTTCCGGCGTGTATTATGATGGAGCTAAGTTTTTTGTTGCTGACCAGGGTAATGCACGTGTTTTAATTTATAATAGTTTTCCTGTTGCAAGTGGCAAATCAGCAGATGTAGTTGTAGGCCAGCCAGATTTTAATGGTATGAGTAGTTCTGGTTCTCCTTATGGAATGTCGCTTCCGTGTGGTGTATTTTCTAATGGAACAAAACTTTTTATTACAGACTGGACTTATAATAGAGTATTAATTTATAATACAATTCCTACTACAAATGGTGTTGCTGCAGATATAGTTATAGGCCAGGGAAATATGACAGCCACTTCAATAAATCAGGGAACAACAATTACTAATACATCTGCTTATGCTTATTCACTATATTATCCATTTCATACATTTTCAGATGGCACACGGCTTTTTATTGCAGATAAAACTAATAACAGAGTTTTAATATATAATAAAATTCCAACATCAAACAATGCATCTGCAGATGTAGTTATAGGCCAGCCAAATTTTAATTCTCGTCTTAGTAATAATGGCACAGGAGATGATGCAACTACTTCAGTTAATGAAAAATCACTGTCCAATCCAACATGCGTATGGTCAAATGGAACAAAGCTTTTTATAGTTGACTACACTAATAATAGAGTTTTAGTTTATAACAGTATTCCAACTTCAAATTTTGTAGCTGCGGATGTTGTATTGGGCCAGGATGCATTTAATGAAAGTTATTATAACAGCACTGGTATTGCTTCAAGCTCGACTCCGAATGCTTCAGGTATGCGTAGCCCAATTGCCTGTTGGTCAGATGGCAAAAAACTTTATGTTACTGACAGATATAATAATAGAATAATGATATGGAATGATATTAATAGTTTAACAAGTTATAAAGCTTGTGATGTAGTGCTTGGACAAGTAGGTTTTTCAGGCAGGACTAATGGGACAAGTAATACAAAGTTTTATATGCCATCTTACTTGTGGACAGATGGTAAAAAAATGGCAATTGCAGATAATGGTAATAACAGGGTTATGATATATAGTTATGAATCTGCAAGTGTACCTGCGAATTTTTCTGCATCTGCACAAATAGATAGAGTTAAGCTTACCTGGAATGCAAGTTTAGGGGCAGACGGCACACTTGCAGGCTATGATATATACAGAAGCACGAGTTCGGGCACAGGTTATTCAAAACTTAACACAAGCACTGTTTCATCTACTGCAGTTTCTTATGAAGATACAACAGTGCAAAAAGGAAATACTTATTATTACAAGATAAAATCTGTAGATTCATCAGCTCTGGAAAGCGATTTTTCAACAGAGACATTTGTGGCATACTATCTTATGAGTACAACGAGTTTAATTCCAGCTGGTATAGGCGGAGAAATAACAGGAGCTTATGATTCAATGAGTAAGATAATAATTCCAACAGGTGTTATAAATAGGCCTGTTACATATACTTTTAAACAGCTGTTATCAGATGAGGTGAGTTCTTTGAATATTTCTGCAGGTGAAACGTTAATTACTACTTATGACATAAGAGCAAAAGATTCAGATGGCGTAGCAATTACAAGGCTTGAAGCACCTATAATATTTTCTTTTCATATTAAAGCCACAAACAGCGCCACAATAGACGGAACAGCTCCATCTAACGTAGGACAGTTATCTCGTCTGTCTATTTCCATATCCGACGCAAAAGACAATTTAAGTATTGCAGTATATGACGAAAAATTTAAAAAATGGACAAAATTAGGTGGTAGTGTCACAGTTTATCCAAATAATCAGGATGTCATAATACGTGCAAAAGGAACTTTGATGGGATATTATGCTGTTATTGTTAAATCTGCTGGTTCTTCTTCTTTGGATGCTAGGCCTAATCCTTTTACTCCTTTAGGCAGTGACACTTCATTTAGAGAAGTCCGATTTTCCGGAATTGAAAATACAAATTTTGAAGAAGTAGAAATAAAATTCTGGGATGTATCAGGAACGTTGATGCGAAAAATGGTAATTAGAGGCGGGGTAAATGAAACTTCCTGGGATGGTAAAGATGAACAGGGTAATATAGTTGAAGGTGGAGTATATATCTACCAGATAAAAGTTGGAACAAAAGTGTTACATAAAGGAACGGTTGTTGTGGCACGATGACGCGAAGCGTCATCCTTTGAGGATGTCATTCTGAGGCAAAGTGATGTCATTCTGAACGAAGTGAAGAATCTCGTAGTTAAAAGCAGTTAAAACGAGATGCTTCGTTGACACTCAGCATGACAACAAAATTATGAAGAAATATTATGTTTATATAACTACTAACAAAAGGAATACTGTTTTGTATACTGGTGTTACAAATAATTTAGAAAGGCGAATGTATGAACATAAAAATAAGTTAGTTAAAGGTTTTACTGAAAAATATAATGTTACCAAATTAGTTTATTTTGAAGAATTTAATGAACCGGAAGAAGCAATTTGCGCTGAAAAGAGAATTAAGGGATGGATTAGAAAAAAGAAAATAGAATTAATAATGAATAAAAATTCAGAATTTAAGGATTTAGCAGAGTCATTCTGAGGCAAAGCCGAAGAATCTCGTAGTTTTAAAACGAGATGCTTCGTTGATACTCAGCATGACAATTGCAAGAATTTGAGTCATTCTGAGGCAAAGCCGAAGAATCTCGTAGTTTTTAAAAAAGACGAGATGCTTCGCTGATGCTCAGCATGACAGCAAAATTATGATTAGAAAATATTGCATAATTATAGGTATAGTAATGTTGCTGCAGGGAATGGCACAGGCAGTACCCTGGTGGGATAATTCTTATATTTATAGGCGTCAGATTACAGTAGCTGCTAATTCGGATGTTTCTTCGCAAATGGCAGTGAAATTTAGTTTTGATGCACAAAGTCTGGTTGCAGCAGGTAAATTAAGAACAGATTTAAAAGATTTGCGAATTGTCCATTATGATGGAACGAAAAATACGGAAATTGACAGATTGTATTTTTCTGATACAAAAGAAATATGGTTTGGTTTACAATCTGTAATTTTGTCCGGTAAAACTGATAACAATTATTTTGTATATTATAATAGCCCAAATGAGTCTACATCTGCAAAAGCAGAGCTTTCAAGAATTTATCCTTCAGTTTCTGGCATTTTTACCCGTTCTTCAATTGCTTCGTATGAAACAGGCGGTAGTGTCCAGGATGTTTCAAATTATAGTGTGCCAAGATTTTTAACAAGTAAATTTGGAAAAGGTTTATATATAGAGGAAGGAATAACGAATTATCTTTATAATTCAAGTTTTGAGTATTATGATGAACCATCGGAAGTTCCATATTATTGGGTTAGAGGGGCAGGTATAGCAACTGCAGAACTTCTAAGTTCAGAAAAAATTCACGGTAATTTCAGTATGCATATAATTGATAGTTCTGCACTGAATGGAAGTGAATATATGTATTTTAATACCAGACTTACAGCAAGTTATTTTGCAGGTAAACAATTGACATTTAGTGCATGGATAAAACAGGTAGGTGTGACTGCTACTGCTGGTGGAAGTCAGACAGTAGGTATAAGTATTTATGCGAAAAAATCTACAACATTATATACGACTACCACATTAATTAGTAGTGCTGTATTAAGTACTTCAATTACTGCTGGAGATACTACTATTCCGGTTACATCTACTGCTGGATTTGTAACTCCTACTACTGTAGCTTATATAAAGATAGATAGTGAGAAAATATCATATACAGGTGTAACTCCAACTTCTTTTACTGGTTGCACAAGGGCACAGCTTTCAACTTCAGCAGCTGCGCATTCTGCATCTGCTATTGTATATTATCATATTGGCACAGTTGTTCAGACTCCTATTGCAGTTGTATCTACTGCTGGGTTTCCAGGTACAGGTTACATAAGAATAGATAGTGAAATATTGCAATATACAGGTGTGACTCCAACTTCTTTTACTGGTTGTACAAGGGGAACAGCATCTGAGCATACTGCATCAACTCTTGTATACTACTATATTGGGTCTACTGGTACAAGTAATGTTTCAGTTGCTTCTACTATTGGTTTTTTAAGTGCAGGTTATATATATATAGACAGTGAGGTCCTGCAATATACAAGTATAACTCCAACTTCTTTTATTAATTGCACAAGAGGGGCTCTTTCAACTACAGCAGCTGTACATGTAGGAGGAACTGCTGTGTATAGTAATGATGTGAATAACGATACATTGGTATATACAAATAATAATACTGCTTTAAATTGGAAAAGATATGTGGTAACTCAGCAAATGCCGGAGATAAATTTATATGATTTGCAAGTCCGAATTTATTCTTATGATAATGATGCAAGTACTTCAGGAGGTCCTACATCCGAATTTTATGTTGATTCTGCGCAATTGGAAGTGTCAAGTGTTCCTACGACATATACGTCTACTCCTGCGGGAAGCTCTGATTTACGCGCTTTTGAAAGATTGTCATATGCTATGCAAAATAATATAAAAGAAAGTGTTGGAACAATTAGTTTATGGATTAGAACTCCGGATACTTCAACTAATTCTCCTGAAACTCCTTGGTCAATAGATCAAAAAGAACACAGATTTTTTGACACAGGCAAATTTGCATTATATAAAAACACCTCAAACCAAATAGTATTTACAGATGGTGCAAATACTATTAATTCAACTGCAATAACCTGGGTAACAACTACAGACCATAATATAATTGCTACCTGGGGTTCAGGTTTAAAACTTTATATTGATGGTAGTTTGGTTGCATCAACTTCAAATTTTACTCAGCCGAGTTTAAGTGGAAATATGTTTATAGGAAGTTCTGCAGAAACAACAAAACATGTTAATGCTATAATTTCAGATATAGCTATTTATAATAGGGAATTATCTACTTCTGAAATAACAACACTTTACAATAAAACAACTTCGCCTCTTTACTGGCCTGATGCAATTTTTTTTGCGACTCTTTCAGATAGTGTGAATGGTTATGGTGAAACTGCCATACTTCTTACTAATATAACAATGTCAGGTGAATCTCCACAGTCCTCTGAAGGAACAGTTATTGCTACAGGAGTATCAGGTGAGGTAACTTATACAGATGACTCTCTTACAAAAATTACTGTGCCTGCTTATGTTTATAATAGGAGTGTAAAATTTCGTATTTCACTTGTTGATAACCCGGAAAAAGGAAATAATTCCAAATTAACTCCTGCGATTGCTTATGATTTTAGAGCACTTGACCCAACTACGGATAAAGAGTTAAATATAACAAGACCAGTAGGCATATATGTGCATTATAAAAGTACGAATGGCAATGTCTATGATACTTTTAATAATTTGATTTGTTCTGTTAATGAAGTAAAAACTAAATTAACACTTGGATTCTGGACAGGAATTTTCTGGCAGCCAGTTTCTGGCACAGTTGAAATAAGTGGAAATGATATAACAATATCCACAAAAACATCAAGATTTGGAATTTATGGTGTGCTGGCAAAAGAATCTACTGTTTCGGGTTTAAGTGTAACTCCAAATCCATTTACGCCTTATGGCAGTAATAGTCTTTATAATAAAGTTACATTTGCTTTTTCAAATGATGCTAATGAAAATGTTGAAGTGAAAATCTGGGATATTACAGGTACTTTGGTTAAAACTATAGATGGTGGTGTTTCTAATGCAATTCCTTGGTATGGCACAAATGAAAAAGAAGAAGCTGTTGAATCAGGAGTATATATTTATCAGGTTAAAGCAGGAAATAGTATAATAGGCAAAGGCACAATAATAGTAGCAAAATAGTAATTGTAGTTGCCGATTTATCGGCATAAAAAATCGCTGATAAATCAGCGACTACAATTATAATAGATGACATAACATATAAATTGGAGGAAACATTATGTATAAACATTTTAAATTCTTGATCCTTACTTTTGCAATTTGCATTTTACATTTTGCATTTTCTGTGGAGGCTGCATTCCAGGATGTAGGCGAAGGAGCAAGACCTGTGGGTATGGGCAAAGCTTATGTTGGAATTGCTGATGATGTGAATTCACTATATTATAATATAGCAGGTATTGCAAGAATGACTTCAATAACTTTAAGTGCTACTTATTCTAAATTATATACAGGAGTGCCTGGGTTAAATGGTGGATTTGTTGGCTATATTCAGCCTTTGGGTGAGTCTAATGAATATGGGTGTGTTGGAATAAATTGGACACATTTGAATGTTTCTGAATCTGCTGCCTCTGCAACTTATTTTGAAAACACTATAGGTTTTTCGTATGCCTATGTATTAGATGAAATTATGACTAAAATGGGTTTTCCAGAAAGCCATGAATTATCTGCGGGTTTTAAAATCAAGGCATTAAATCAACAATATGGCAAAAATCTTTGGACAGATATAAACCCAGTATTTTCCAAGTTAGCGATATGGGGCTTTTCTGTAGATACAGGGTTATTATATTCTCCTTTTCCAGGAACACTTTCAATAGGAGTATCTGCTGAAAATATTAATCAACCGAATATGAAATTAGAGTCCGATGAAAAGGTTCCTCTTTTACTGCGAACTGGGATTGGACTTAGATTATTAGATGATTTGCTTACAAGTTATGAAGCAGATTACAGAAATAAAGAATGGAAAGCTCATGTTGGTGCTGAATATTCTCTTGTGAAAAACACAGTGGAATTAAGGTCTGGTTTTGGTATAGGTATGAATAAATATATGAATGCAAATATTGGGGCAGGGTATAATTTTTCATTAGATGTTATTGAAGGTCAGCTTGATTATGCATATACTTATCCATTTAATTTTGCAGATGGAAGTTTTGGGACTCATAGAATTTCTTTTGCAATAATGGAACCTGTCCGACCATTTGTTCGTGTGATTAAAACCAAAGAGCAAGAAAGAGAAGAAAAAGAAAAACTTGAAGATGAAGAATCACAGGAAAAAATGGAAGAAAAAGAAAAAATGGAGCAGAAGAAAAAAGAAGAAGCTAAACTAAAAGAAGAAAAAGCAGCACAAGAAGAAAAAGAAAAACTTGAAAAAGAAACCGAAGAAGAAATGAAAAAGATTGAACAAAAGGAAGAAATAAAAACTGAAACCAATAAAGAAACAGAAATGTCAGAAGAAGAATACAAACTAAAAGAACAGGAAAAAGCGAAACTAAAAGAAAAACAAAGGTTTGAAGAATGGCAGAAAGAAGAAGAAGAATTAAAATTAAAAGAAAAAGCAGAAAAAGAGCGTCTTGAAAGAAGAAAAAAAGAGGAAGAAGCAGAAGAAGAGTTTTTAAACAAACAAAAAAATAAAAAATAATGTAGTTGCCGATTTATCGGCGAAAAAACTGCTGATGAATCAGCGACTACAAAAATAAAATGAAAACTGTAAATTGTAAAATGCAAAGTGTAAAATTCAAAATAAAAAAGATTAATGTTTTATTCATTCTTACTTTTGCATTTTGCATTTTGCATTTTGCATTTTCTTCCGATGCTGCATTTGTTGATATAGGCGAAGGAGCAAGGCCTGCTGGTATGGGTAAAGCTTTTGTGGCAATAGCTGATGATGCTAATTCACTGTATTATAACGTGGCAGGTATTGCTAAATTAAACAAGTTTGCACTTACTGGTACATATACTAAATTATATGTTGGGTTTCCAGGTTTGGTTGATGGATTTGCGGGTGTAATCTATCCTGTTTCGGCTCTTGGGGTTTTTGGTGTTTCCTGGCAGTATTTTGGATTGCAGGATTCACCTGCAACTTATTATGAAAATAATATTGGTTTGGCTTTTGCATATCCTATTGGAAACACACTTAAAGAAATTAAGTTTTTCCCAAAACATCAGGATTTATTTTTCGGCGTTAAAGTTAAGCTTTTGAATAAAAAGTATGGAACTAATCAGGACACTGAAATAAACCCTGATTTTACAGGTAAAAATACAAATTTGCTTGGGGTAACTTTTGATTTGGGTTTACTTTATATTCCTATTGTTGACAGGTTAATGGTTGGTTTTTCATTTGAAAATATAACTGAACCGGATATTAAATTGTATAGTAATGATAAAGTTCCTTTACTACTCCGAGGCGGTGTAACTCTTAAAATGGCAGATGCATTGCTTACTACAGAAATTGATTACAGAAATAAACACGTAAAAAACAGGCTTGGGTTAGAGTATTGGTTTAAACAAGTTGGCGTTGGTATTCGTGGTGGATTAGGGATTGGCACAGGCGATTTTATGGAGTATACTATGGGTGCAAGTTATGGGTTCCCTATGCCATTCGCAAATTTTCAGTTTGACTATGCATTTATTCTGCCCGTAGGTTTTGCTGAAGGCATAGCAGGAACACACAGAGTTTCAGTAACATTAACAGAATTGTGAACTCCACTTTGATTCCCCTCTTTAGTAAAGAGGGGATTAAGGGGAGTTAAAGTGGAGTGTATTATGGAAAAAATTGAGAAAATATTAGGGGATAAACTATCTAAATTAGCCACCAAAGAAGATAAAAATGAAAAGTGTAAAATTTAAAACTTTCTTGTCGGATGTAGTTGCCGATTTATCGGCGAACTCAGTAGGTGCCGGTCCATTTTCACAAAAAATCGCCAATAAATTGGCAACTACAATAATAACAGTTGCAATGATTATTTTTGCTCCTGTTTTTTGCTATAGTGCTAATAAGATTTGGGACGGTGGTGATGCAGGGGCTAATGCATCTGCAGGTGCAAATTGGGACCTTGATGTAGCTCCTGTAGTTGGGGATAGTGTAACTTTTCCTACAGGTACTAAGGCTTGCACTTGGGATGCATCTGCACCTACATCTATTGCAAATTTTTATATTACCGCTTATACGAATACTGTAACTGTAAGCAATACTTTAACTATAACTGGTGATTTAGGTATTACTTCTACAGCCGGGACAGTAATGACACTTGGAGCTAATATATCAGTTGGTGGAAATTTAACAATATACGATAATGGTAATACAGGGACCAATGTGATATTAGCTGTATCAACTTTTGATTGTATTGTAACAGGTGATATTTCACTTACTGGTACTGATTCAAATGACTATGGTCAGATAACAATAGGAGCAAGCTCGAGCACAGGTCTTTCAGCAAATGATGTTACAATAGGTGCTTATGGAAGTATACTTCCTGTAAATGGTTCTAAAATAACTGCTTCTGGAAATTGGGATATGTCAAATGCTAATGCAAGTTTTGCCACAAGTACTATTACATCCACAGTAACTCTTACAGGAACAGGGACTCTTGCATCAAGAACTTGGACAGCAAACGCTTGTTTTTACAATTTAACCTGTGCTCAATCAGGTAATACTACTACAGTTTCAAGCTCGGGTATATACGTATATGGTACTTTAAAACCCGGAACAGGTTCTTTAGTTTCAAATCTGATTGTCTTGCAAAATTACGGCACTACAGCTTCTCTTGATGTTTCTAGTAATCCGGCTGCAATAAGTACTGCTTTAGCTTTTAATCTTTCAGCAGATGCTTCTTTGCCTGCATATCAGAATTATGGGATATTCTATATTTATCCTAATAATAGTTCTTCCAGAACACTTACTCTTGCTGGTGATGTGAGAAACACAGGGCCTGTTGAAGTATATATTAATAATAATACTGTTAATGCCTTGGCGAATACTTCTATAACGTTAAATTTAAATGGAAAAACTTTGTCTTGTACTAATTTAAATGTTTATTGTTACAGAGTTTTAAATCTTTCGGGTTCTGCTACATATACTCCTTTAAATTTTACTAATTGTAAAGCTATACTAAGCGGAGCAAGTGGTGGGATAGTGAATGTTTCTGACAGTGTATCTATATATTTACGCCAACGTTATTTTGGTGATGCTGAAACCGATGATGATACAGTAAATGCTGGAGCTTCTACTTTTGATTCAAATACTGAAGCAAGAATAAATGCAGGTTCAGCATCATTTAATATTACAGGTTCTGTAAAAGTATATTTATTATTGGATAGTTCTTCTACAAATGGAAGTGATATGACAGTTACACAAGGTATAATTGCAGGAAATGCAGTGATAGATGGTGGCACAAGCACTTGGACAGTAGGAGGTAGTGTTTATACTTATGCAAGTATGGACTATTCTACAACAGGTGCTTCTACATCTGCAACTATATCAGGTGGTTCAATTACAGGTAAAGCGTATATTGATGCAGGAAATAGCACATGGAATGTAGCGGGTAATGTCAATCCTTATGTAACAATGACTGTAAGTAATACCAGTTCAAATGCTCTTTCATCTGGAACAATGAATGTGGGAAGAATAGGTATAGATGCAGGAGCAAGCACATGGGTAGTAGGTCAAACGTATAATCCAAGTGTTACAAATACTGCCACACAAGGTGGGGCAGGTGCTGCTAATATAGGAACTTTAACAAATGCTGATTTAACAATATCAAGTAGTACAAGTTCTTTTAAATTCTCAAATACTGCAAATCTTCCAGTTGTTAGTGCAAGTGGTGCTACAAATCCTATAACATCAACCACATGGTATAATCTGGATTTAACCGGAGCAATTACATTAACAAAAAATGGGACAGTAAATAATAATCTTACATTAAATAATAATATTGATTTGAGTTCATACACTTTAACTGTAACAGGTATATTAACTAATAATTCTGTTGTATCAAGTATTAACGCGACTAATTTGGTTTTAAATGGGACTTTTGGCAACAGTGGTACATTTTCAACTAATGATACAAGCACTTTAACTGTAGCAGGTTTATTAACCAATACAGGAACTTTAAACACAAATATTCTTGTTCTAAATGGAGGGCTTACTAATACAGGTGTTATGACAACTAATGATGTCCTTCTTGCTTCAGGGAAAACTGCTACTTTAAATAGCGGTTCAGCATGGTATCTTAATAATGGCAAAACAATAACAATAAACGGAAAACTTTATTGCCCGTCTACTAATACTTCAAAACCAACTATCAGTTCTGTTAATATTGCTTCGTTTTTTGGATTGAGATGTATAGGTGGGGAAGTAGATGTTTCAGGTTTGCAATTATCATATTTAAATATAAATGGTTTTGTTATAAATAGTGCTTCTACATTAACTAAATTAGATTCAGTTGATTTTGCAAATGGGCAAGCAAGTGGTGTCCATTTAGACGTTTCAAATGGTGCAACTAAAACATTATCAGGTTGTACTTTTAGTGATATTTCATCTGGTAAAAATGTTAAAGTTTCAAATAGCACAAAACTTACATTTATAGGGTATACTGTTGGAACAAATGGGGACACTGTGGAATCAGGTTCAAGTGTTGTGTGGGCAAACGGAAATGTTTTAACAGTTTCTGTTTCTTCTTCTTCAGTCAGAGCGGATAATATAAGTATAGCTACTATTACGGCAATTTTGACCTCTCGTGCTAATATCCCTATTCCAGGGGGGACAATTAATATTACAGTAGGTGGAACCAGTAATACAGTAAGTGGAACTTCTGGTGTTACAGATACTGATGGTAAAGTTCAAATTACAGTTAAATCTTCAAAATCAGAAGTAAAAACTATAACAGCGAGCGTTGAAGGTGATAGCACTGCAACTATAACATATCAAAATTCAAGTATAAATTTTAATACATTAGTGAATGTAGGTGAGGAAGCTTCTCTTTATTCATCAGATGATAATAAAACAAAAGTATATATTCCAGGTGGTGTTCTTGACAAGAGTTTAAATTTTCATATTGATAAAGTTTTATCAAGTGAAGTAACTGTTGCAGTTATTGGTTCAAAAGATACAGTAGTAGTATATGATATATGGGCTACTGATAATAGTACTTCGTCTAAAGTAAGCCAGCTTTCCGGCAAAATAAAAATAACATTGCACACTACAGGAGATGGCACTTATGTAGATGATACAAACAGAGCTGTTAGAATAAGTGATGCTCCGGACAAATTAACATTAGCAAGATGGGATGAAAGTTCAAAAAGGTGGGCTGAATTAACTTCAACTGTCCTTGTATCTGGTGATGGCAAGGATATTTTAGTTGAAGGTGAAACTGATCATCTTTCAAGATTCGCAGTTATAGTTAAGTCAATTCCTATTACAGAAGTGAAAGTATTTCCAAATCCATTTATGCCTTTAAGCGGGGATAGCAGTTTTAACTCTGTTCAGTTTTCATTCCCAAATGCAAGTGTTCAAGCAGTAAGTATAAAAATATGGAATTTAACAGGAATACTAATCAAAGAAATAACCGCAAGTTATGGAGAAAGTTTATCCTGGGATGGCAAAAATGAGCAAGGGAATATAGAAGAAGACGGTGTATATATTTATATGCTGAAAGTAGGCAATACTGTAGCTAAAAAAGGCACAATAGTATTAGCAAAATGAAAATTTTCCTTCCCCCTTGATAAAGGGGGATTTGTAGTTGCCGATTTATCGGCTATAAATTATTATAAAAAAATGAAAATTGTAAATTGTAAATTGCAAAGTGTAAAATTCAAAAGAAAAAGTAGAAATATTTTTTTAATTCTTACTTTTGTAATTTGCAATTTTCATTTTACATTTTCTTCTTATGCTGCCTTTATGGACACAGGTTATGGCGCCAGGCCCTCTGCTTTAGGTAAAGCGTTTGTTGCACTTGCAGATGATGCAAATGCTTTATACTATAATCCTGCAGGTATGGCTTTTATTGACAAAATGACTTTTTCTGCCACTTATACGAAATTATATCAGGGCATACCTGAATCTTTATATGACGGAACATTAGAATATATTTATCCGTTTTCCAAGCATTTTAAACTTGGGCTTATGGCATCTACATTTAATTTATCAGGTGCAGATGCAGGATATGCAGAAGGTATATATGGCATCAGTTTTGCCATATCACCGTCAAAAAATGTAGTTGCCGATTTATCGGCACAAAAAACAGAACCCAATTTTAAAATGGCAGTTGGCTTAAATATAAAAGCATTAAATAAAAAATATATAGAAAATGAATGGACAAAAGCAAATACATTATTTACTACTTTAAATAAATGGAATTTTGGCATAGATATAGGAGCATTATTTAAAATGAAAGATGTGATATTTGAAGAGTTTAATTTAGGTTTTTCTTTGACAAATATAAATGAGCCGGATATGGGTATAGCTGCAACAAGCTCAGTTCCATCAATAATAAGAGCAGGTTTCTCAGCAAAATTAGACTATAATTTAACTGAAAGTTTTGAATTTAAAATAAGAGGCATTGATTGGAGCATCCATAACGGCGTGGAATACTGGTTGTTTGGTCCTGTAGTTGCCGATTTATCGGCATCTAATTCATCAGCTAATAGGTCAAGCATCTTGCCTGACACATGGACTAATTTCGGTTTAAGAGCAGGAGTAAGCTACGGCAGCAGAAAATACACAGATGCAAGTGGAGGCATTAGTCTGAAACTTCCACTGGGTTTTGTCCATTCTACTCTTGATTATGCATTCATATACCCATTAAATTTTGCAGAGGGTGTTACAGGCACACATAGAGTTTCACTAACATTAACAGAATTGTAGTCGCCGATTTATCGGCTATAATTATATGGTACAAACAATAAAAAATATACGGTTGAAACAATATGACTATACTACAAATGGTTTTTACTTTGTAACTATTTCTAGTAATTATCATCTAAACTTTTCTGATGTAGAAAAAGAAATAATTCTGCGGCATACAAAGAAAATTGAAGATGAATTTAGTGGGGTAAAAATAGATTTTTATCAAATAATGAACAATCATTTTCATTTAATTGTGGTTTTAGATGGGGCTAAATTTAGTTTAGGTGAAATAATTAGGAGATTTAAATCCAAGTGTTCTTTGGAATCTGGTCGGAGGTTATGGCAACCAGGTTATTATGAACATATAATAAGAACAGAAAAAGCGTTGGATAAAATCCGCGAATATATAAAAAATAATCCATTGAAAGAAAAAATAGATTTAAAAGAAATCTATAATGTAGTTGCCGATTCATCGGCGAAATCAGTAGTTCCAGGCCCATCGGCAAAAAAAACCGCTGATAAATCAGCAACTACAATAATACTTGCAATAATACTTATTGTTCCTGCTTTTTGCTATGCTAAAAATTTTGTTTGGAATAATGGCGGTGGGGATAATAATTGGGGCACAACTACAAACTGGGATTTAAATGATGGGACATATCCGGGGCAGGCTGCTGGTGATACTGTTACATTTAATGCTACAAGTAGTGCTAATTGCACAGTGAATGTAGCTCCTGCAAATTCGCTTACAACTTTTTCAATTAGCACTTATACAGGAACAATAACTGTTAGCAATGCACTTACAATAGACGGTGATTTAGGTATTACTTCTGCAGGAAATGCAAGTAGTATAATGACACTTGGAGCCAATTTAACTATTGGCGGAAATTTAACAATTTTGGATAATAATAATGGGACCGCTGATACGGTATTGAATATAAGCACTTATGATTGCACAGTAACTGGCGATATTTCACTTACTGGCACTGATTCAAATGATCGTGCTCAGATAAGTATAGCAGCAAGTTCATCTACAGGCCTTTCAGCAAATGATATTACAATAGGTGCTTTTGGAAGAATTAATTGTTCAGGAACGAGTTTAATAACTTGTTCAGGCAATTGGTTAGCTACAGCTACCACTGCATATTTTGTCCGAAGTACTTCAACAGTTACCCTTAGTGGAACAGGTACAGTTGAAACAGATGGTAGTGGTAATGCACCATTTTATAATCTAACCTGCGCACAGCCAAGTACTACAACAACTATACCTTCTTCAAAGGTTGTTGATGCTTATGGCACGGTTACACTTGGAAGTGGTACTTTTGCAAATGTTGGTGGTAGTGGAACACTAAATATATACAGTTATGGTGATGCTAATGCTGGTAATCTTATTATTTCTGATACTACTGCAATAACTGTAAATATTACGTTTCTTGTTACAGGAGCTACTGCTTCAATTCCCGGATATACAAATTATACTGGTACTATAATTATTCGGCAGTTTGCTGCAGTTACTTCTACTGTTACACTTGCAGGAGATTTAAAAACTACAGGTGTTTTTAATATGTATCTATATTACACTGCTGTTACTGCTCGTGATGCTTATTCTATGACTCTAAATTTAAATAGCAAAACTTTGACTTGTGGTACTTTAAATATTTATCAGAATAAAACTATTCTAGCGACTGGTTCTTCTCAAACTGTACTTGCTTGGACAAATTGTAAAGTTATATTAAATGGGCAAAACGGAGGAACTGTGAATGTTACAAATAATTTAAATATATATCTTCAGCAAACTTTTTATACTAATGCGGTTACTTTAACTGGTGCAATAGATGCTTCATCTGGTGGTATGGATTCAAATACTGAAGCAAGGATAGATGCAGGTTCATCCACATTTAATATTACAGGCTCTGTAAATATGTATTTATATTGTTTAAATTATGATAATAGTGCATCTACTTCTACAAATGCAATTACTCCTGGAACAATTGCTGGCAGTGCGATAATAAATGGTGGAACAAGCACTTGGACACTCGGAGGTAGTGTTAATATGTATGCAAGTATATATAATTATACTAATAGTGCTAATTGCAATAGGACAATATCAGGTGCTTCAATTACTGGTAAAGTTTATATAAATGCTGAAAGTAGTAAATGGACAGTAACTGGAACTATAAATCCTTATATTTCAATGGTTGCAAATAATGCTTCTGGTGCTTCAGGTAATGTTAGTGCTGGGATAATAAATATGTCTCGTCTTGGAATAGATGCAGGTTCAAGCACATGGACAGTAACAGGTGGGTATACACCATCAGTTATCAATACTGCAACTAATAGCAATAGCAGTGGAGGTTCTGTAACAAAAGGAACACTTACTAATGCAGATTTGTCTATATCTGCTGGAACAAGCACTTTTAATTTTGCAGGTGGAAGTTTTCCTTATACAACTTCCACAGGTGATACAAATCCTATAACATCAACAACCTGGTATAATTTGAATATTGTTGGTTGGGCTAATTTGGCTGGAAATTGCACAGTTTCAAACAATTTTAATATATCTTTCGGTGGCACACTTAGCACACAAAATTTATACACTCTTACATTAAATGCAGCTACAATATCAGGCACTTTAATAACAGGGGATTACACAATCGCAACTGGAAAAGTTGTAACACTTAATTCAGGTGCTAATTGGGAAGTGTATTCAGGTAAAACTATAACAATAAATGGAGCTTTTACTTGTAATGCAAGTTCTAATAATAAAGCCACAATAAAGTCGCAGGAAACTGGGACATATTATGGAATGAATGTGGCAGGTGGAACATTAGATATAAGTGGTTTAACAATAAAAGGAACAAATACAAGTGGTTTAGTGATAAGTACTGGTTCAACAATAAATAAATTAAATTATGTTGATTTCAGGCAGGGCCAGGCTGCTGGAACGTATTTGAATATTTCAAATGGTCAGACTAAAACACTAAATGGATGTACTTTTGATGATATTTCATCTGGAACTAATGTAACTGCAAAAAGCAGTACGAAATTATCTTTTATGAATTACATAGTTGGTAGTAATGCTGATTCAGTAGAATCAGGAAGTACTGTTTTGTGGCTTGGCGAAACTTATGTAACAATATCATCTGATAAAAACGAATTACCTGCAGATAATACAACTTTGGCAACTGTAACTGTTAAATATGAAAGCCGAGGTGGTGGAGCAATAAGTAATGCAACTATTACAATAGCTGTAAGTGGTTCTGGTAATACACTTGAGCAGGCGAGCACGGTTACAGATGCTAATGGTGAAGTTAAGGCAACAATCAAATCAAAAGTAGCAGAGGTAAAAACCATAACTGTTACTGTGTCTGGAGATACCCCACAGGTCCAAACTGGTTCCATTCAATCACTAATATTTTCTTCGAAAATACCAGCTGGCCAGGCTGCAGAAATAGCAAGTGCTGATGATACAGAAGTAAAACTAAATATTTCTGCTGGAGTGATAAATAAAACATTATCTTATAGTATAAAGAAAGTTACTACTGCTCCAGAAGGTAAAAGGCAACCTAGAAAAGCAATAGTATGTTTTGACATTACAGCAACTGAATCAGGCAAGTCAATAGATACACTTGAGGGAGCAATAACTGTTACTTTGCGTGCGCCAAGTGTAGATGGAATATATGTTGATAATAGTGATCCTAAAACAAGAGTTGCTGATGCAGAAAATAAATTGGCAGTAGCATATTGGGATGGTTTAAATTGGCAGATTTTGCCAAGTACAATTAAAGTAAAGAGTGGGAATGTTCTTGTAGAAGGCAAAACTTCGCATCTTACTAAATATGCTATAGTTATAAAGCAGGATTTGATTTCAGAGCTTACTTTGTCTCCAAATCCATTTACACCTATGGGCCCTGACAGTGTTTTTAATAAAGTCACATTTAGTTTCCCGAATAACGAAGGAGACGATGTTGGACTGAAAATATGGGATATAACAGGAAGATTAATTCGTGACGAAATACAAGCTGGAGGTTCCACAAGTGTTTCTTGGGACGGCAAAAATTCTATAGGAGATGTTGTTGAAGGCGGAATATATTTATTCCAGATAAAAACAGGAAATAATGTAGCAGGTAAAGGCACAGTAATACTTGCAAGATAATTGTTCTTATCCCCCTCTGATAAGAGGGGTAGGGAAGTTAAGTCATTCCCGCATGCAATAGGTCAGGCATCTTGCCTGACAAATAGCTGGAATCTAGTGTATTTTAGTGGTAGTCGCAGGCTTTAGCCTGCGAAAGTTAAAAATGAAAAATTATAATTTGAAAATTAAAATGTTCTTAATTCTAATGTTATTTACTTTATCATTTGCATTTTCTTCTTATGCTGCCTTTATGGATATTGGCAGCGGCGCCAGGCCATCCGGTATGGGTAAGGCATTCGTGGCAATTTCTGATGATGTAAATGCATTGCATTATAACCCAGCAGGTTTAGTTCAGGTGCAAAAATTTATGTTTTTAACTACTTATACCAGGCTTTATGTAGGGGTTCCGGGTTTAGCACAGGGAGAAATATCTTATGTTTACCCATTATCAGAATATTCAACTTTAGCAGGCGGGTGGGACCATTTAATAGCTGATTCATCAAGTGCAAGTTACAGAGAAAGTATTATTTCTTTGGCCTTAGCTTATTCACCTACAAAATATGCCAAAATAGAAACTCATGAGGTTAATGTTGGTTTAAAATTAAAGTTGTTAAACAAAAAGTATGGTGAAAATGAATATACAAGTGCAAATTCTGCGTTTGCAAATAAAACATCTGCTTGGGGATACACAGCAGACATTTCGCTTTTAATAAAACCAATAGCATTAACCAATAATCTTACAATTGGATTATCAGCAGAAAATTTGACTCAACCGGATGTAAGTGTTAATAAAGAAGATATAGTCCCGATGTTATTCAGAGCAGGAGTATCCTCTAAACTTTTAGAATCAGTTACAGGAAATTTGGAGTATGACTGGCGCAAATCAGACTATAGTATTAATACAGGTGTTGAATTTTCAATAAAAGACCCATTTGAATTTGCAGCAAGAGGCGGATATTCAATAGGTAATAACAAATACTCAAATGCAAGTGTTGGATTTGGGGTGAAACTTCCTATGGATTCTTCCCAAATAGGCATTGACTATGCATTTATAATCCCATTTAATTTTATGAATGATGTTTCAGGAACACATCGCATTTCCCTATCCTTTATACCTTAATTATTCTACCCCTTTATTAAAGGTAATAGGTTAATCATTCTAAAACACAATATGTAGTTGCCGATTTATCGGCATTCTTATTTTAGTTGCTTTTCTATAATCACCTAATATATAATTAAAATCATTATGCCTAACATAATTGCAATTCTAAAACACAGACGTGAGTCATTGGGTTTATCTCTTTTAGAAATTCAGGATAAAATACGGATAAATGCAAAATTTATTGAAGCAATTGAAAAGGGGGATTTTGATGCTCTGCCAAATCCATTATATATTAAAATATTCTTGCGGTCTTATGCCAAGTTTTTAGGGTTGGATGTTCCTGAAATAATGGCTCTTTATGAAGAACAGGCTGCTCCAAAGCCTTCTGATGAAACTATCTATAGAACAAAAAAGAAAACATCAACTATAAGATTTACAGATGTCCAATTGGCACAAAACAAAATATTTTTGCGAGTATTAGTAGCAATAGGAATAATAGTTGTACTTATTGCTATTTTTTGGAAAATATTATCCAAACCGAATACTTCATATAATGTTCCTGTTGAGACTACAGTTCCTGTTAGCGAAACGCCTGAATATGTTTCTGATAAACTTTTATTGTCTGTAGAAGTTATAGATGCAACATGGTTACAGTTGATAGTAGATGACAATGCACCTATAGAAATGGTTTTAAATGCAGGTGATAAAAAGGAGTGGTACTCAAATAATAAGTTTATACTATGGATTGGTAATCCTGCAGGTGCCACATTTTTTTTAAATAAAAAACGTATATTTATTCCTGAAGAGAAAAAAGGCAAAGTAATTAAAGAATTGGTTTTGTCTAAAGAACTTTTATCAGGAAAAGAGGAGGTTATTAACCCTTATGGCAAGTGAATGTTCATTTGATATAGTTTCAAAAGCTGATTTGCAGGAAGTTGATAATGCAGTTAATCAGGCAGTAAAAGAAATAAGCCAACGTTTTGATTTTCGCGGTAGCAAGAGTGAAATTACACTAAATAAAACTGAAAATAAAATTACTCTGGTATCAGATAATGAAACAAAATTAGAAAGTGTAATAGATGTGTTGGAATCCAAATTAATTAAACGTGGCATATCAATTTCAGCATTGGACTTCGAGACTATTAATCCATCTGCCAATCAAACTGTAACGCAGATAGTAAAAATACAACAGGGAATTGTTTCGGATAAATGCAAAGAAATCACTCGTACAATAAAAGATGCAGGTTTAAAAGTACGCACTCAAATTCTTGGTGATTATATTCGTGTTATAGGCAAAAGCAAAGATGATCTTCAAACAGTAATTGTACTTCTCAAATCCAAGGATTTTAAAACCCCCTTACAATTTACCAATTACAAATAATCTCTCATCATTATATTTCCCCTCTCCCCTTGTGGGAGAGGGGAGGGTGTGGGGAAAATGGTAGTCGCAGCGCAGGCTTTAGCCTTCGGAATTTGTAGTTGCCGATTTATCGGCTACAGATTAATACATAAAATTATGAAAGTAAACATTATAACATTAGGTTGTGACAAAAATCTGGTTGATTCGGAAATTATACTTAATCAATTGGCAAATAATGGGTTTGAAGTGGCAGTAAATCAAAATTCCGGTGATATAATAATCGTTAATACCTGTGCATTTACAAATGAGGCAAAGCAGGAATCTATAGAAAATATAATTATGGCTGGAAAATTAAAAAAAGAAAAAAAATACAAGACATTAATTTTGACTGGTTGTATGGTGCAAAGATATAAAGACGAACTTCTAAAACTTATGCCTGAAGTGGATGCTTTGGTCGGTTTAAATGATTATTCTAAAATTTCAGAAATCTGTAATGCCGCAGCCAATAAAAGTTTAAAGAAAAAATCTCAAATTGCGATAGCTGATAAAAATAATTCCCCTTATTCCCCCTTTATTAAAGGGCGGGGTACCCATCTGAAAGATGGGTCGGGGGATTTTAATTTGTCAAAAAGAAGGCTTTCACCTTCTCATACTGCTTATGTAAAAATTGCAGATGGATGTGATAACAGGTGTTCCTATTGTGTTATTCCTGCAATACGTGGGAGTTATAAGAGCAGGCAAATTGAACATATCATAGATGAAGTTGAGCAATTAGCAAAAGAAGGTGTTGTTGAAATAAATTTGATTTCACAGGATACAGCATTTTATGGAACTGATATTTATGGCAAAAACCAATTAGTAAAACTTTTAAAGAAACTTTCACATATAAAAAATATAAAATGGATAAGATTGCTTTATTGTCATCCTGCGCACATTAGTGATGAGTTAATTAATATTATTGCCCAAGAACCTAATATATGTAAATATATTGATTTGCCTTTGCAACACTGCGAAGATGAAATATTAAAAGCTATGGGTAGGGGTGGGATAAATAAACAATATATTAATAATTTGATTAAAAAACTACGTAAATATGTTAAAAATATTGCTATACGGACAACATTTATTGTAGGATTCCCAGGGGAAACGGATAAGCATTTTAAAAACTTGTTAGAATTCATTAAAGATGTTGAATTTGAAAGAATCGGTGTTTTTAAATATTCAAAAGAAGAAGATACTATTGCTTATGATATGAAAAATCAAATTTCAGCATCTCTAAAAAACGAACGTTACAATATTTTAATGTCAACTCAGCAGGATATTTCATTAAATAAAAATAAGAAAAAAATTGGACAAGAACTTGAAGTGCTGGTAGACTCAATAAGTAGTGATAATGTCATATTTGAAGCAAGGACAGAGTCTGATGCTCCAGAAGTTGACGGCAGAGTATATGTTGAAATGAACCCCCCTTTATTAAAGGGGGGTAGGGGGGATTTTGCATTACCAGTTGCAGGTGAATTCAGAAGAGTTAAAATAACTTCTGCAGATGTATATGACCTTTGTGGAAATTTGCTATGAATATATCAAATATTTTAACAGTTTTACGAATACTTTTTATTCCATTTTTTCTGTTCTTTTTCTTTATGGAAAAAACCTGTGGAATGCCTGTAGCATTATTAGTTTTTATATTGGCGTCTTTAACTGATTTATACGATGGATTGCTTGCAAGGAAAAATAATCAGGTTACAGAATTCGGAAAACTTATGGATCCTGTAGCTGATAAATTATTGGTAATATCCGTATTAATCTCTTTTGTGCAAATCAATATAGTTCCAGCATGGATGATAATTGTTATAATTGCGCGTGAATTCATAATTACAAGTTTAAGGTTAGTAGCTTTGTCAAAAGGAAAAATTATTGCAGCTGCTAAAACAGGCAAACATAAAACTATATGGCAAATGGTTTCAATAATATTAGTTTTAATAACATTGTCTTTGAAAGCTTACATCCCAGACATTTTGAGCGATTCTTTTGTCCTTAATTTTTCATATTTTTTGATGTTGGGTGCTGTCGTCACATCAGTATTTTCTGCACTAGACTTCTTTTTGAAAAACAAAGAATCTCTTTTTTAAATTCATCCTTTAAGAGACTGTGTCATAACGATTATATTTTATGTTGTCATTCCCGAATGTTCTTATCGGGAATCCAGAGGCTTTGA
>JBBTED010000062.1:0-8348 GCA_038042445.1 Candidatus Firestoneibacteriota bacterium | reverse complement strand
TTTTTGTCAACACTTTTTCCAAGAGCCTCAATTGGGTGATTTGACCTTCCAACTGATACCTTCGATTTATTGAGTTTATCAAAGAATATGTACGTCTCCAAAAAAATGGTATATGTCCAAAATAGTATTCCGTAATACCTTTATCAATAAGGGGAGTAAGGTTATAGTCTGAAGGAACGTAAGCAACAATTTCCATGCAAGGATTCTTTAATCTTTTGATTTGAAAAGTTAAACGGGTGTATTCCCCTAGCTTATAAATCTATTGCCTCAATTACCTAAAGTGGTGCAAAGACGGCAGCAGGATTATGACGGAAATCAACAGACCACAACAGGCCTCGAAAGTTTTTGGATTTTCAAACACCTCACGAGGACATAAACTCAGGTGCTGCATTTACTGGTTGAATATGGTTATTTCTATTTTTTAGTTAAAAGATAAAATGCGCATTTTTTATCATGACCGATTTCTTCCTCACTCATAAGTTTAATGTTATATAATTTCTCTAGGGTCTCTTCATATTGTAAAGATTCATCCACCCGGGCAAACCACCAATAGCCTTTAAAAAGAATTATGCTGCGGGGTGGAATTTTTAAGCTTTGGAAGATATTAAAAGTCATTACTTTATTATTTGTTATATGAATAATAAACTCCGGCTCATAACATAGTATGTACTGATCTTTAGGTAACCGATCTTTGTGTTTTTGCAAAAATAAATACTCTTTATATACTTGCCTTCCAAAAGTAAAATTAGTTATATTTTTCGTTGTAAAATATGAATTGCTAATTATTGCGCCTAAAATTAAAAAGGTAAAAATCAACGATAAAAGCCGCTGACGCAGATTAGAGAGCGCCGAATAAATACCATAACCTGCTAAAATAGAAAAAGGGATAACTGAGATAAGAAAATGTCGATCGGAGTCAGAGGAGTATAACAGAGAAAATCTACCCATAAAATAAGACGTATTGATAAAATAAAATACTAAGAAAAAGAATACAAGCAAAAACCCTAATTTTATTTTCTTTATAAATATAACCAAGCTACCTATCAAGAAAAAGATTGTGCCTATTACAGAATGAAATCTAAAATCAATAAGGTATTGTAGATTAGGAATAATGTTATTAAAAAAATTATTTATCGAAACAAAAGAGTTTTTACTATTCGTTTGTTCTATGCGAATCATATGAGGAATCTGCGATATTAAAGGTGCCAGCAATAATCCTGAATTTATAGTTACCGCGAGGAAAGTCTCCTTGCTAATATAGCCTTTCTTGTATTCTAATATAACTAATGCTATTGCAAACAAAGATAATATTGCATTCTCTGGTTTAATATAGGCAGAAAAAATAATCACAAGATTCAGCAAATATAACAAGGAATGTTTTCTTGTCTTGAAATATACGATGGTAATCCATATGGCCATCAGTATAAAAAACGAAGCAGAAATTTCAGAAATGCCGCTGCCCGAATACTTTAAGTGAATGGGTAAAAAGTTAAAAATCAAAACGCTCCATAGACCAACGCTTAAATTGCCTTCGGATAGAAAATAGGCAATCCAAAAAACTAATACTACAGATAATGCACCAAAAAATATATTCGTCTGAAATATTACCTCTTGCGAATCTCCAAATATTCTAAAAGCAAAATTTAAAAGAAATGAATATCCACCGGGCCTTATAGGTATTCCTACAACCTCTGGATTGAATATATTACCAAGTAAAGTAGGGCCAAAAATGCCATGATGATATATATTTTTAGCAATATTACTATAATAAAATTCATCGTAGTACACATGATGCATATGAGGAATTATATATTCACGTAAAACTAAAGCCACAATGAATATAAAAAAACTAAAAAGAAGAATTTTGTTTTTAGAGAATTTTTGAAAAAACACATAGAAATTCTTTAAATTATATAAAAACAAGCTAACAATGACAGAAAGAAAACCATATAGAAAAACTATATAATATAGTGACGGTAACTTACTCATATATTTCTTCTAAGCCTCCAGTAAGCATCGTTTTGTTAACCGGCGGGAATCAACCGACTTAACTCTTCCAGAAATACTTTTTTTCCCGAAAACCAGGATCGCTTAATTGTTTCATCATAAGAGCGCTTTACATCCTTCAATTTCCTCTTAATCTGTAAAGCCAACCTTGATGCGGTCAGATCCTCATAATCTATGATTGCGCTTCCCAAAATATCACTTAACATCCTAGCCCTGGCCGCCTGCTCGCGGTAACGTACTCCATTACTTCCCACAAAAGGAATAAGCACCGCGTTTTTCTTAAAATAAAGCAACCAAATAGAAGTATTATATGGGGCAGGGCACACACACAAGTCAGCGCCTTTTAGTAAACTACTCATATCTGAAGTATGCTTATACAAAACCGCATTCTTTACTGATTTCTTTAACATAAGATATTGGAAAGCGCGCCATTCAGCTACGATTGTTGAAGGGCCTGTAATAATCACGAAATTAAACTCATCTCCAAACATATCGCTTGCTTTAATAGCGGCAGCCACGATATTCAGATGATACGCTCCAGCTCCCCTGGTTATAAGAATATTGGTTTTTCCTTTGCACAAAGTAGCGTGATTGTTTTGCTTATCAGCAAAATCGAATTGAACCGGCAAAAGATAATTGGTAAAAACGATCTTTTCAGAAAGCCTGCTAAAGATATCTAAATATCTTTTCTTCTCCTGCCTGGAATTATAGGTGCCGGATATATAATGCATTTCCATCCGAGGAGAATGGATAAATATTTTGTCGTAGAGCCGGGAAAACTTATCTATGTCAAAAGCGCTATCAGCAGGAATCACGGGATAACCAGCGCTAGAAAACAACTTCTTTTTATGCCTAGCAATATAAGCAAGCGTTGGCAGAAGCTCATACTTACAAATGTTTCTCCCTAATGGAAAAAATTCCGTAAAAAAAACATCAGGGCGTAGGTTATGGATAGTTTGTAAACATACTTTTGCGCGCCTTTCTGCGGCAAAATTGTTAAAAGCGTACGGCTTTAAGAAGTTATCCCTGGTAAACAGCGGATAAGGCAGGTTAAAATAGGAGATGTCTTTAGGGAAGGAAATAAACTTCTGCGGAAGGCTGCCTTGCAAACAAAATATCTTAGCCTTATAAAAACATTCTTTTATTGCCGATAGTAGCGCATGAACCCTTGTAGTATGCCCTAAACATTGATAATGGGTATAATAAAACCCTATTTTCAACGAAAAGCCCATTGCAGACCCTCTAATTTTCTGACCTCACTATCTAAACAACCATTTTTTATCTTCGTGTCACTGATTAAATTGCAATATCCTATGCTATTTTTCCTACGCACAAGTGCAAAAAGAGTCAAATCACGTTTAATTTTATTGACCTCATCTATAGAATGAGAAGAAAAAATTCTCAAGGCAATCTTTACTTCAATGTCATCGATCTCGCCTCTATATTCATCGTCTCTGCGAATTATTTTCTATGCTGGGAAACCTTTTTCTTCCATCCGCTTCGTTTTCCTGTTATACTTTTTAAGAGTCTTCCTCTTTTTTGTAAAATGGTTATTTTCCTAATCATCCCATTTTACAAAGGGCTTGTTCAAATTATCACTAATTTTAGCAGACTTCATCTAATGATAACATTTATTTTTTATCCTATCATTATAATCTTGGGTGTTTGTTCAAGTTATACTGACATAAAATTTAAAAAAATAAAAAACATTCATCTTCTTACCGCTACGCTGTCCGGCCTAATTATTTATGCCGGCCTCATTATCTCCCATAACATCCAGCTTAATCTTAACTTTTATCTTAACTTTTTTATTAGCCTTGGCATAGGCTTTCTATTATATTATACTAATATCTGGGGCGCGGGCGATGCCAAGCTTTTTATCGTCTACTGCCTGCTTATGCCAACAAACAAACATCACGCGATGTTGCCTTTTTCCTCTTCAATCATATTTATAAATATCTTTTTATTAAGCACGGCGGCAATTTTGATATTATCACTGAGCAGCATTATAAAGAATAAGCGCCTTTTATTTAAGGAAATTTTTTCTTTTGAAACATTAAAAAAACTTGCAAATTCATTTTTGCTTATTTTAGGGTTAGGATGGCTTATCTCATTCTTAACGCAACTATTAGGCCCATACACAATTCCTCTTCCTATGACTTTACTTTTATTTTTTTCTTATTTGTTTTTTAATAATTTTATCTATGGACTAAAAAACCATACCTTGAGGTACGCGATATTGGCAACGGGTTTATTCTTAAGATTCCTATTCAAAACTACGGATTTTAGTTTTCCCTATTTACTAATATATTTTAAAAAAACATTCTCGTACACACTCATATTTTATATTCTCAATGTTATTTTCAATCTCAATAAAACGGAAAAAAAAGAGGAAAAGATAATTCCCTTTGCCCCTTTTATGTTTTTAGGGATACTGGTATCAAACACTGATTTTATTTACTGGTCAATGCGCATTTTAGATAGCCTAAGAAGATGATTAAAGACAAATCGTTAACGCTTATTCTCTCAAAGATTGAAGCGCAAGGCGCGAATGTTATTAAATATAATTATACCATTAAAATATGCATTAACCTCGCAAAATTTAATTTTTTAACGGCTAAACCGCTTCTTTATCTGCTTCTTAATAAGTTTGAGAATTCTTATTTTATTCTCATGGAAGGCCTGCCTTATTGCCTAATGCCTGATGCCTCAAGCCATATTATTTATGTAAGAAATGCTCAGGCGCATTATGTAAAAAAGAAAGTATGCCCAGACTGTAAATACGAAAATCATTGCCCAGGATGGCCTCATGGTTTTGAAATAACAGACAATATCCGGCCAGCTAACATAAAAGACCTGCCTAAGGAGATAGTATTAGAGATTACTCAAAAATGCAACCAAAGCTGCCTTCTCTGCTTCAGCAAGAAAGAAGCCAAAGAAATGCCCTTAGAAAGAATAAAAGAAATTACTGATGAATGCCATACATTAGGGATAAAAGCCGTCCGATTTACCGGCGGAGAGCCGCTACTTTACAAAGACTTAGAAAAAGCGTTACAATACGCAAAAAAGAAAAACCTCTATGTCCTGCTCAATACGAATGCCACTGTTTTGGATGAAAAAAATAAAAACATGCTTAAAAAATATGTTGATAATCTCCTTATTTCTCTACAGGGATTTAACCACTACACTGAAGAAAAGCTGACAAAAACCAAGGTTAATTTCAAGGAAAAAATAAATAATATTATAGTATTAAACCGTTTAATACCCACGGTAAGAATAGGGACGGCTATTTCAAATACATTGCTGAATAATTTTCATAAATACTACTTTTTGATTACAAAATTGGGGGTTAACCATTGGGAATTCTATCGCCCGATGACTAGCGATAAAAATGAAGAATTCATAATTAAAGATAATGATTTTTTGAAAATAATGCTGTATATAAAACAAATCAAAAAAAGCGGGATGGATATAAAAATTGCCAATCCACTTCCTTTTTGCATAACCTCAGATTTTGGCCTCAGCGTTTATACGCTCTTAGGCGCTGAGGCTGATGACGGGCATAGCCGTATGATTTTTGATCCCGCTGGTTTTTATAAGCCGAGTTATTCCATAAATAAAAACTTAGGCACAAAAATAACTACTGCTTGGGGAAATCCATTCTTTCAAAGAATAAGGTCTCTTTCTTTCCTTCCTGAAAAATGTAAAAAATGTTTTTACTTAAAATGGTGTAAAGGAGGAAGTAGGTATTGGGCAAAAATAGTTAATCATGATTATTTCTCTGCCGACCCCCTAATGAACAGCGAATAAAAAGATGCTGTCTGTTTATTCGCGATGACGATGCCTACATAAGAGATAGTAATTTCATTAATATTTTTGAATTCTGCCTGAAACAGGAAATTCCGCTCATGTATGGGGTAATACCTCAAGAAAGGATTCTTTTCTTAATTAACCCGAATTTTGCAATAGAAGTTATCTTGCGACGGAAACTGTTTGTACGAAAAAGTGCAGCAAATTTTTGGGATACCCCGACAAACACAATGAAAATCCCGTCGGGATTTTCATTGGTCAGTCCTACGGGCGGATTTTGCTCTAGAGGGGAATTTATGGTAAAATTTTTTTATAAACTCTAAACGTCCTTAATAAAGGAAGTTTTTTCTACCAAACTATTGTTATTGCTTTATCAAGACAGCGTTTTTTAATCCCGCTATCCTTTATCCTATCGCATAACTCTGAATTGCCGTATTGCTTTGCCAAAGTAAATACGGCAACATCGCGGGCAATTCTATCTAAAATTTCATCAACATCTTGAGTGCCAAAGATAACATTACAGAGGAGCTTTCCAGGTAAAGGTATTTGGGAGTCAAACTTTTCGCAAGCCGTCTGGCTATTGTAATACTTATAGCCCATAAAAATAGCCATCAACCTTCGAGCTATATCTATATTAACCTTTTCCTTTTTCCCATAAAGAGAAATGTAGGCCTTTTCAATTAAAGTTATATCTTCTTTTAAAAATCCTTCGCACATATCTTTCTTCCAATCAGAAAATACCGAACAATTATTTTCTTTAAGTTGAACGCAGATATTTCGCCATTTTTCATCTTTAAGTTTATCACAACTTCCTTCCGCAAATGTTCGAATTCGAACACACTCTTTAGCTACTTCTTTGCAATCTTGATCTCCTCCTTGCGTGCAAATTGAGAGATCATTTTCTCTGACTGCTTTATAAGCAACGAACTCAGAAAGATAACCAAAACCTTTTATGGATTTCTTCAGTGCATTAATTTCGGTTTCGATGGCGGAGGGAGGGGGAAGCTTAAGGGAAATATCTGCAGGGTAATAGGTTTGAATTGCCTCTTTTTCCTCAGCAAAAATATTACAATCAAACAAAAAGGACAAATTAAATATAGTAATAATTATGATAATATTCTTTCTTATGAATATAAAGCTTTTATTCATTATTGTTTCAAGAGGATTAATATGAACTATGGCTTGCATGAGAGGCGTGGCTGGAATGTGTAATTTTCACGCAAGGAGGAACGCTTATACCACCTATAGTGTTATTATGACTGGCATGGCTAGAATGACCCGCAACAAGGCTAGAAGAAAGAGCACCTAATATCCCTAACGCTGAAACTGTCCCTAATCCTATCTTTAAAATTGCTTCTTTTGAAATATATCCTGTTTCATCTTTAAGAAAATGCTCTAATTTCTTCTTGATTGCCTTTTTCTTTTTCATCTTTTCCTCCTTACTTCGTCCATTGCAAAAAAATGTCTCTATTTTCCTTCTCTGATATTTTTTTAAAGAGATATTCAAATTGGAAATTATAAATCTGATATAAAGGCGTAGCGCGTATCTTGGGGACTAAATTATCTCCCTGCAGATAGTTAAGCACAGGGCATGTCCCTGTCCAGGGAAGAAATGCCGAATTATAATCCCATAATTCTGTCAAAGAAGCCTCGCACACACAAAACAGGGTTGAGCTCTTCATTATCTCCTCATAGTCATTATTTAAGACATTCCCCAGCTTAAAAATATCATTGCCTATCATTCTTGCTTCGTCGCAAGGATATACGTCTCCGTTAGGCATATAAGCTAATACACAGCGCCCGGCCCCGCAAGGGCTCATTAAATCAACATAACCGGGATTTGCTTTCTTCAAGATTTTTTGTAACATTACAGAAGCCATCCGCTCCTGAAGTTTTACCCCTTTTTTATTAAGCTTTAAAATATATTCCATTGCCCCTGCCCAAAAATTATTAAATTCCTGCGCTGAATACCCTAAAACTCCCCACTGTTTGTCGGCAAGACCGATTTTATTTATAGGCCTGAGGGCAATTCGCTCTGCCCCTAATTTAACATACTCATCAATTATCTTTTCCGCGAAAGGCAGGCTATATCGAGTTACTGTGAGCAACAAATCCAAAGATTTGTTAATTTTTCTCTTTTGATAAGCCTTCTTTAATCTTTTTATAGCGGTTATAACTTTATCATAGGTAGCTTGATTATTATTTAACACCCTGTTTTTATTATGTATTGCTGCTGGCCCGTCTAAAGAGATACAAATGCTCACATTATTGTCAAGCAAAAAATCTATTTTTTCTTGATCTAAATAAGTCCCATTAGTAACTAAACTCAGGACAAGGTCTTTTCCCGCGGTATTTATCCTGCGGGCATTTTCAATCATAAATTTAACCATTTTCCAATTAAGCAAAGGCTCGCCGCCTTGAAATTCAAGATTTATCTGTTGATTACGCACGTCAAAAATATATTTTAGTATCCTTGCCGCAACCGCAAAATCCATATCCTGAGGCTGCTCAGTTTTTGTCTGGCAATAATT
>JBBTED010000061.1:0-1112 GCA_038042445.1 Candidatus Firestoneibacteriota bacterium | reverse complement strand
CAGGCATGGATTACGTCGTGAAAGACTTGCTAGAGGCTGCAAAGTTGTTTATTCGGCATAAAAATTAGTGAAAGAGTGAAAAAAGTATTAGACAGATAAAAGAGACATATGAAAATAGACTATTAAAATTATGGGCGAGAAAACCGTTTGTATTTATTGTTTGAAAGATAGTTTTAGCACAAAAAATTTGGAACATGTCATTCCAGAAGCGTTAGGTTGTAAGGACACTTTACCAAAAGGTGATGTTTGTGATTCATGTAACAACTATTTTTCCATTTTAGATAAAAACGTTTTGTATAATCGTTATATCTCACTTCATGTTGGAACTGAGGAAGTACTAGGTAAAAAAGCTAAAGTACGAAAACAATTGGGGGAAAAATTGTCTTTCCCAAAAAAAGATGAGTTTATAATATCTTTGCAAGGCACTATTCCACAAGGAAAATATCAGGCAGGAGCAGAATTTGATTTCAAAATTGAACAATCAAAAGAGTTTGATGAATTATTATTTGCTCGTGGTATTCATAAAATCGCATTTAATTGTTATGCTTATAAATTTGGTCAACATGAAGCACTACAAAATCGCTTTAACAATCTAAGACAATATGTAAGATATGCTAAATTTGATGAATTGTGGACTTATGGTGTAAAAGTGCCAAATAGTGCTAGAAATAGGCATATGGCAGAATTGCACGACAAAAATTTGGCCTGTTTCTAGGACTGCCTCTCTTAACTTTGGCTTTTTTTGTTTCACTTACTGGGTGGAGAAACGAAATAGAATCTGAGGTTATAAAAAATGGTTATTGTATTATCAGCAGGAAAGGACAATGGACAGCAAGTAGTCTCCTTGGATTGCAAGAATAGGACTAACAATTATAGTCAAACTTTTGGTCCATATATAAGTAAGTTCAACGAATATCTCCGGTTTCTTTTACCACCCAATCCAAATAACTCTTTGAACCTTGGGTGATCGGTACGGCGATAATCTCGGGCACTTCATAGCTGTGGAGTTCTTTGACGCGTTTTTCTACCGCATTAAACAGGTCTTCTCTCGTCTTCATTATCATCAACACTTCGCGCTCAATATTCAATTTCCCCTGCCATTTGAAAATAGA
>JBBTED010000060.1:0-1447 GCA_038042445.1 Candidatus Firestoneibacteriota bacterium | reverse complement strand
ATCATCCCCTTAGTTGTGCATTTGCTATCGCCAAATAGGTTTCTAAACGGATCACGGCTGACGTCTATAGTGGTTTCTTCGTCATGGGCTGTCTTGTTGTCAATATATAATGTTAAAGGAGTTATGCAGTATTTATTTTTGTAAAAGCTTATTATACTTTCATTGCCATTGGCACGCAGTTGATCTGCGCTCATATCTATATCAGATTTAATCTGATTTTTTAAACCTTCAAGGTGGTCATATAGTCTATCCGGACCAAATAACGTTTTATTTTTGTGATACATATTTGACAACATGATTTTTCTATCTGAGCGGTTGCATTGCAAAAACTGAGCATTAACCACAATTGGACGTATAATATCACAAAATCCGCCGGAAAGGAGTCACAAAATGCGCAAAGCAAAAGATTTTGAATGGAAACATTATGGACTAGCGAGAGCGAATGAACAGAAAATTACGGTTTGAACTTATAGCCCTGATTATGTCAAACATAGATGATGAATTGCTGTGTAATCCAGAATAATAAAATCTAGTCTTCGAGCGTTGTTCATGATTTCATTTATTACATAAGGAAATCCTTGATAAGCTTTGCTTTTATCATAGCAAGCAAGTTGTCCCTTAATCAATTTTTCATTGGATCCTCTAATATATTGCTCGTCTTTAGTAGTTTTAATCGCCAAAATTTTTGAATTTACATGAATGATATTTGGACGCTTATTCTGTGGAACCTGGGGATGTGATTTGTAATATTCATTTATTGCATCCTTATATGCTTGTTCCGACATTCCATCAAAAGCAAAGATTACCTTTAGTGGCATTTCATCATAGTCAATTTTGTCTATTCCTACTACTTTTTGAACCCTATTAAAAGGCGTTATATTCGGCAAAGCAGCAAAGGCATCTAACTCGTTACGTAAGTCAGGTGTATTTAATTGAGACTTAATGGAAATAATGGCAACACAACCATCAATACATGCAAATGCTTTTCCGATACTTTCAGAAAATGTTGGTAAAATAAATCGAGGTGAGGTCGAGCCAACGACAATCACATCAAATTGACGAGATTCATTCCCTTCTTGATCAAACACAAAACCACCCAATAAAGCTTCTGTGTTTTTAGGAATATGTCTTTTTAAAAAATCCAGATACGCTAGTTCTCTTAAAAATCCTTTATCGGAAGTGTTTTTTAATATGGAACTGGTGTTTTTATCATTTTGAAAGCTTTCTTCAAAAAGCTTATAGTATTCATTTAGTCTTTTTTTAAACATGTTTTGTGGCCGCTTAACTTTGCATAAAATTAGCAAGTGTAGCCTGGATGAAATGTGCGAAGCACATGCAATCCGGGAAATCAATATTCCCGTATTCCGTTTCGTTTCATACGGGCTGGTTCACCCTCTGAGCTGAAATGCATTTTATTTATGACCCGGAGTTTATCACAAAATATTTT
>JBBTED010000059.1:0-84971 GCA_038042445.1 Candidatus Firestoneibacteriota bacterium | reverse complement strand
CTCTTATCGGGAATCCAGAGGCTTTGATTTTAAAGGATTTTAAAGTCACTGGATTCCCGCTTTCGCGGGAATGACATCCAAAATTTTAATTATAACACAGTCTCCAAGGGAAAAAGGCAAACCGTCATTATCTAATACAAATGATTACATTCGTTTATATGCAGGGACTATTTCCTGCAATTTATTTATAATTTCTTCACCATTAATATTCGTTGATAGTTTTAGAAGTTCATTTAAATCTTCATTTAATTTTTTTGCATCTATTTTTTCTGGCTTTGCGATAAATATTTTTTTATGATTAGTTGCTGTAACACCTTCTGATTTCGTCAACATTTCTTCATACAATTTTTCCCCAGGTCGCAAGCCCGTATATTCTATTTTAATATCCTCGTCTGGCTTAAAACCTGACAAAGTAATCAAATTACGTGCTAAATCAACTATTTTAACAGGTTGCCCCATATCAAGCACAAAAACTTCTCCACCTTTTCCTATTGCACCTGCCTGTATCACTAATTGAACTGCTTCTTCTACAGTCATAAAATATCTTATTATATCAGGATGTGTAATTGTAACAGGACCCCCTTGTGCAATCTGATGTTTAAATAATGGAACAACACTTCCACGACTTCCAAGCACATTTCCAAATCTAACAGCCATAAAATCTGTCTTACCTTTATCAAATAATGACTGTATTGTCATTTCAGCCACTCTTTTTGTAACACCCATAACACTTGTTGGATTTACAGCCTTATCAGTTGATATCAGAACAAATTTTTCCACCTCATATTTCAAAGATGCCAAAGCTATTGATTTTGTACCAAAAATATTATTTTTTACAGCTTCATCAATATTATGCTCCATCATTGGAACATGTTTATGTGCTGCAGCATGAAATACAACCTTTGGCCTGTATTTTTCAATAATCCACTCGATTTTCTGCACATCTTTTACATCTGCTATAACATATACAAACTCTCTATCCGGATAGGCTCTTTTCATCTCTGTTTCAATATTGTAAATACTGTTTTCACCCTGACCAATCATTACCAAATTCGCAGGTTCAAAATGCATCACCTGCCTACATAATTCAGAACCAATTGAACCACCGGCACCTGTTATCAAAACATTCTTTCCTCGCAAATATGATGCTATCTCTTCCAAATCAATACTTATTGGCTCCCTGCCAAGCAAGTCTTCTATTTCAACCTCTCTTATCTGATTTATACTAACGTCACCAGACATTATATCGTGCAAAGATGGAATAATTTTAAATTTAACTTTTGCGTTTTCACAGTGCTTTATCAAATTCTGTATTACTTGCGGAGATGCATCAGGTAATGCAATTATTATTTCATTAATTTTTTTCTTATTAACTATTTTTACAATATCATTACTTAAACCCAAAACCTCAACATTATGAATTCGCAATCCTTTTTTCTCTTTATCATCATCTATAAATCCAACAGGAATATATCCCTTTTCTTTGTGCTTTTCCATTTCCCTAACTACCATCTCACCCATATCCCCAGCACCAACTATTAAAGCACGTTTTATATCTTCCTGATTAACTGTCTTTTTTCTAATATTCCCCAATACACTTGGCAAAAACCTGACTCCACATATAAAAACAATACTTAAAAGCCAATCGATTATTATAACAGTTCTGGGAAATCCAAGTTCACGGGTAAAGAAAACTCCGGTTACAATTAAAGCGGATCCAACTGATATAGCGGTTATAATTGAAATTAAATCAGACGTGCCGATATATTTAAAAACTATCTTGTATATTCTAAAAAAATAAAATACGCATATTCGTATAACTGTTACAAAAAGAAAAAGCAAACCTAAATGTTTGGCAAATTCAAAAGGTATATCATTTCCAAACCTTATAAAAAAAGCTAATCGTATGCTTAAATTGATTAATAAAATATCTGTTGCAATAAATGCAATTTCTTTTTTTCTCATTGCAATGATTTAATCACTATTTCTGCAATCTGAACAGCATTGGTAGCTGCGCCTTTTCTTATGTTGTCTGCAACAATCCAAAGATTAAGCCCATTTTCAATAGACTCATCTTCTCTTATTCTGCCGACGAAACATTCATCTTTTCCATCAGCAATACTCGGTAAAGGATATTTACAAGATGCTGGTTCATCAAGGACAATTACACCTGGTGATTTTGACAAAATCTCTCTTGCAGAATCAGGACTCAACTTTTTTTCAGTTTCAATATTTACTGATTCGCTATGACAGTTAAAAACAGGAACACGAATTGTAGTTGCAGTCATTTTTATAGAATCATCTTCCATTATTTTTTTTGTTTCCTGAATCATTTTTATTTCTTCTTTAGTATATCCATTTGGCAAAAAATCATCAATTTGCGGCAATATATTAAATCCTATTCTATGAGGAAAAACTTTTATTTCTGGCTCTGCACCTTCAAGTAATGCTTTCGACTGAAGTTTAAGCTCTTCTACTGCTTTAAGCCCTTTTCCTGAAACTGCCTGATATGTTGACACTACAATTCTTTTAATTTTTGCCACATTATGTAACGGTTTTAACACCACAACCATCTGTATTGTTGAACAATTAGGATTTGCAATTATGCCTTTATGTCTTTTGATAGCATCAGGATTAACTTCAGGAACCACAAGTGGCACTTCTTTATCCATTCTCCACGCACTGCTGTTATCCACAACAATAGCTCCTGCTTTTGCAGCAATAGGACAAAATTTTCTACTTATAGTTGCACCAGCAGAAAATAGCGCTATATCTATACCAACAAAAGAATTTTCTTTTAGTTCCTCTACAGAAATATCCTCACCTTTAAATGATAATTTCTTTCCAACAGAACGAGCTGAAGCTAACAAACGTAAATTTTCAACAGGAAAATTCCTCTCTTCTAATACTTCCCGCATTTTATTTCCAACTGCACCAGTAGCACCTACTATTGCAACATTGTATTGTTTCATAATTTTTTATCCTTCTTTATTAATAATGTAGTTGCCGATTTATCGGCTTAAGATGACATATATAATCATAAAATATTAATTTAAAAACGCTGATAAATCAGCAACTACAGTTTTATTATATATAACTTGCAACTAAATCTCCGACTTCAAAAGTAGTAAAACCCATTTTGCCTGCATCAAGACTTTTCAATTTACCTGAAGCAAGTACTTTCATCACAGCAGATTCAACTGCATTTGCTGCTTTTTTCTCACCTAAATAATCAAGCATCATCTGGCAAGCACATATAGAAGCAATCGGGTTTATCATATTTTTTCCCTTATATTTTGGAGCTGAACCATGTATAGGTTCAAACATTGACACTCCTTCAGGATTGATATTCCCGGAAGCCGCAATTCCCATTCCACCTTGAATTATCGCTCCCAAATCAGTAATTATATCTCCAAACATATTACAGGTAACTATCACATCAAACCATTCAGGATTTTTTATCATCCACATAGTAGTAGCATCAACATAAGCATAATCCTTTTCTATACTGGGATATTCTTTTCCTACCTCTGCAAAAACCCTTCTCCATAAATCATGGCCGTATGTTAACACATTTGCTTTATCACATAATGTTAAACGATTTTTCTTGTTTATTTTTTTAGTTAATTCAAAAGCATAACGAATACACCTTTCAGTTCCATTTCTGGTATAAACCATTTCCTGAATTGCAACTTCATTTGCAGTTCCTTTTTTTAAAAACCCGCCAACTCCTATATATAAACATTCAGTATTTTCCCGCACAACCATAAAATCAATATCTTCAGGCCCTTTATTTTTTATTGGAGTTTCCACACCGGGATATAATTTTATAGGCCTTAAATTTATATATTGGTCAAGTTCAAATCTTATTCTCAAAAGTATACCTTTTTCAAGAAGTCCTGTAGGAACATCAGGATGACCTATGGCACCTAAATAAATTGCATCCATTTTCCTGAATTCAGCCAATGCAGAATCTGGCAATATCTCTTTTGTTTTTAGATATCGTTCCCCGCCAAAATCATATTTGATAAGTTCACATTTAAACCCAAACTTGGATGTAACAATTTCTAATATTTTCAAACCTTCCTGAATTACTTCAGGACCAATTCCATCACCCGGAACTACAGCAATTTTATATGTTTTCATTTTTCCGCCTTCTTTCTTACATACTCCATTAAACCACCTGCATTTATTATTCCCTGCATAAAATCCGGCACTGGTAAAGCATTATAAGTTTTACCTTTTGTCAGATTTTTAATCAATCCTTTGGATAATACAATTTCCAATATATCACCATTATCAATTTCATCAGCACAAACACACTCCAAAACAGGTAAACCTATATTAAAAGCATTCCTGTAAAATATTCTCGCAAAACTAGAAGCTATAATACAGAAAATACCAGAAGCTTTTATTGCAATTGGTGCATGTTCCCGAGATGATCCGCACCCAAAATTTTTCCCTGCAATTATAATATCACCCTTTTTCACTTTTTTGACAAACTCCATATCTATATCTTCCATACAATATTTAGCAAGCTCTAAAGGATTTGTAGTATTAAGATACCTTGCTGGAATTATCTCATCAGTATTTACATTATCTTTATATTTAAAAACTTTGCCTTTCATAGAAATTTCTCACCTTTCTTTTGTAACAGTATGTTTATAAATAAAAGCATTAAGTCGTTTTATAGTTTCTTTCAATGTTACCTGTTTTAATAATATTTATTCTTAGAACCTACTTGGATAACCTTCTACAATACCTTCAACAGATAAATCCTCATCAATATCCGACCAATAAATGCCTGTTCCATTACCAACGATTTCATATTTTTCACGTTGCTTCTTAGTTGCTTTCTTTAGACGCGGATAAAATTCAATAGGTACTCTAATTTCTCTTCCATCTGCGAGATAAAGGCATAGAAAATCATTTGTGAATGCAACTTTTTTTGCTGTAGGTTCATATACAACTCTTTCAGCTAAAGTACTCATCCCATTTCTCCTTAATTAAACTTTCATGTTTTAAAACTAAATCTGATGCTTTTCTTAACTCTGACACATTCATACCCAAATTTCTTGCAAGTGACACTGGATGTATCCAAAACTTTGCCACTGACGATTGATACTGAACATGAACATATGGTAATTCTTTTTTATCATTTGAATAAAAAAACAGTCTAAATCCTCCTTCTATTATAATTGTCGGCATCTATATTTCCTACATTTTAATTATAAAGCAACTAAAAAGTCAATTCAAAAAATTTGGGGAAAAGAAAATAAGATAAATTCTATCCTCACTGAGTAATTATTATTTACTACTTTTCTTTTTGCCTGAATTAAATTCTAATAATTTATCCCACTTAATTTTACCATCAAAACAAAAGCAGTTTGAGAATTCAAAAGTAAATTTATTTATTAAAATAGAATATGCATCAACAAATTCTTCATTTTTTTGTTTTGCTTTATGTCCAATAGGTTCCATTATTTTAATATAAAAATCTTCTTCGCCTGTAATGAGTTGCCAGAATTCCTGTCCACATATTTTAAAGTATCCGTCTTTATCAGGATTTTTGTTTTTCTTTTTACCAAAGCAACAACCGTTTATTGCAATTATTTCTTTGTCAGTTATTGATTTAAAATGTTTTATTGCATTATTAAAGTTGATTTTTAATTGCCTGATTTGACTTGAATTACCCCAATTCCAACCTGCCTTTATTTCAACAATGTATATTTTGTTATTTTTTTCAAACTCTAAATCTATACCTGTTAGTTTTGATTTTTTTGCACCAAAAATTTTATTACAAACAAATATTGCAAGTCCTTCAATAAACTCACCAAAAAAAGTTTCTTCCTGTGATTGAAGGTACGCATCTAAAAAACCTTTAATAAGGTCTTGTGCTGTTAATATATTCTTTGCTTTGAAAAGATATGGATTTTTGTGTTCCAATATATTTTTAAAATCAACTTTGTTTTTAACGTAATCCAATCTTTTTTGATGAAAGGTTAAGATATGCTCCTCAACATAATTGTACAACTCAGAAAGATTTAGTTTATTCATATTTTTCTCTCGATTCAAATAAAATTAATTCGTTTTCCTGAATGTTTGCTCTTATTTTTTCAACATATTCAGGTAAAACTTCAATGCCAATTGAGTTTCTATACATTTTTTTAGCAACGGACAAGGTCGTACCAGATCCAGCAAAAGGATCTAAAACCCAATCAAATTCTTTTGTAAATAATTTAATAAACCATTCTGGTAACTCTTCTGGAAAAGCAGCACTATGGTTTTTATTATTACAAACTGTTGCAAAATTTAATACATTAGTTGGATACACCATATTGCGATTTAACCAATTTGAAACGTTTTTCCCAAAACCACTTCCATTTTTTGAATTATCTCTTATTTGATCAGTTACACTTAGATTTTTCAATCTTTCATTTGCCCAGACTCCAACAGGAACCATAACTTCTTCCTGATACATATTGAATTTTTTTGTTTTATTAAATTGCAAACATCTCTCCCATGCGTCGCGAAAACGATTTGGCCATTTTCCAGGGTAACAGTTTTTTTTATACCAAATATACTCTTCTGTCCATAACCACCCTTGTTTTCGTAATTCTAAAATCAGTTCAATTACATAAGTATGCCTTTCCCCGTCTTCTGCTTTTTCTTTTATATTTAAAATAAAAGTGCCTGTAGGTTTTAGAACTCTTAATAATTGCTTCGAAATAGGTAAAAACCATTCTATATATTTTTCTGGTTTTATTCCACCGTAAGTATTTTGACGTCGGTCAGCGTAAGGTGGCGAAGTAACAATTAAATCAATAGAGTTTTCTTCTATCTCTTTTAAAATATCGTTACTATCACCTAATAAAATTTTAGTTTCAATTTCATTCATAAATTTCTTTCACTTCGAAAGTTTCATTTACTTTACAATCAATATCTTCTATTTCAAAGTTTAATTTCTGTCTATCTTCAGTTTTTGAAATATCTTGAATATCACCAGTAAAAAAAGTAGAATATTCTTTTGCATTTCTTTTATTATTTGCTTTAATTTTTACAATATAAGATTTTGTTAAAACAACTTCGTATGTTTTCATAAGCCACCTCAAGTTCTGTTTCTAATTTTTTTTCTCATAAGTTGTATTAAAAAATTTCTTCGGGGGTTGCAATATATCCTAAAATGGCTGAAGCTGCTGCTACTGCTGGGTTTGAAAGATAGACTTCACTTTTTGTTGAACCCATTCTACCGACAAAATTTCTGTTTGTGGTGGATATTACTTTTTCTCCACTTGCTAAAATTCCCATATGACCACCAAGACAAGGACCACAAGTTGGTGGGCTAACTACTGCACCTGCATTTATAAATATTTCGAATATACCTTCTTTAAGCATCTGCTTAACAATGTCATAAGTTGCAGGAAATATTAAAACTCTAATTGAAGAATTAACTTTTTTTCCTTTTAATATTTTCGCTGCAATACGCATATCATCTATACGACCATTTGTGCAGGAACCTATAACTACCTGATCAATTTTAATTTTGCCTATTTTACTAATTGGCTTCACATTTGAAGGCAAATGTGGCAAAGCTATCTGAGGCTCAATTTTTGAACAATCATATTCATAAACAGTATCATATTTCGCATCTTTATCACTTTTATAGAATTTCCATTTTCGTTTTGCCCTATTTTGGACATATTGTTTTGTAATTTCATCCGGTTCAATTATTCCATTTTTTGCACCTGCTTCAATTGCCATATTACACATTGAAAGTCTTCCATCAATAGGCAATTTTGAAATAACTTCACCTGTGAATTCCATTGATTTATATAATGCACCATCCACTCCTATATTTCCAATTGTATGCAAAATTAAATCCTTGCCAGAAACCCATTTATTTAACTTGCCATAAAAAATAAATTTTATTGCTGAAGGAACTTTAAACCAAGTAAAACCACTAATCATTGTAGCTGCCAAATCAGTGCTTCCAACTCCTGTTGAAAATGCGCCGAGCGCACCATAAGTACAGGTATGTGAATCTGCTCCAATTACAACATCACCCGGTACCACTATGCCCTGCTCTGGAAGAAGTGCATGCTCAATTCCTGCTTTGCCAACTTCAAAATAATATTTCAGTTTCTGCTCTTTTGCAAATTCACGCAAAAACTTACACTGCTCAGCAGATTTTATATCTTTATTCGGAGTAAAATGGTCAGGTATTAATACTACCCTATTTTTGTCAAAAACTTTTTTTGCACCGGATTTTTTAAATTCTTCAATTGCTATAGGCGCTGTTATATCATTACCAAGCGCTATATCAACTGGACACCATACAAGTTCGCCGGGATGAACTTGGCTTTTACCTGAATGATCGGCTAATATTTTTTCTGTTATAGTCATCTTAATAAGTACCTAAGTGTATAGGTTCGAAGTGCCTAAGTTCTATGTTCTAAGTTCGAAGTGTGCATAGGTATAAAAAAACCTATGAACATAACACATAGAACCTAGAACATAGAACTTATGCACCTAGAACTTATGCACATTTTTTAACTTCGACATAGCATCAAGATACGCTCTTGCACTTGCTTCTATAATATCTGTTGATATTCCTCTTCCATTTACTTCTATATCTTTTCTTTTTATTCTAACGCTAACTTCACCCTGCGCCTCTTTCCCTGATGTTATTGATCTTATCTGGTAATCTATAAGACTTACATTTTCTTTTATAACTTCATTAATTGCTTTATAAGTAGCATCAACAGGACCATCTCCAATAGCAGATGCACTATAAATTTTTCCACCTATTTTCAAAGATACTGTTGCTGTTGGAACCATTTTATTACCTGTTGCTGTGTAGATATATTCAAGTTGATACACTGCTTCTTTACCCTTTTTTCCTTGTGTATCCATAAACACTATAAGGTCATCATTGAAAACCTCTTTCTTTTTATCTGCGATTTCCAAGAATTTCTTGTACATATCATTTAATTCATCACCGGATATTTTAAATCCAAGTTCTTCCAACCTATGCCTTAGTGCATGTCTGCCTGAACGACTTGTAAGTACTATCTCATGCCCGGCAAACCCTATACTTTTTGGTGTTATAATTCCAAAAGTAGATTCTTTTTTCAAGATGGCATCCTGATGAATACCTGACGCATGGGCAAATGCATTCTGCCCAACTATTGCTTTATTTGGCTGAACTGGTATACCTGTCCGTCTTGTTACAAGTTTAGAAGTTTTATAAATCTCTTCTGTTTTTATATTTGTATCTATTTTATAAATATCTTTCCTAACTTTTATCGCCATAACAACTTCTTCCAAAGAAGCATTCCCTGCTCTTTCTCCCAGACCATTTATTGTACATTCTACTTGCCTTGCTCCATTTAATATAGCAGAAAGCGAATTTGCAGTTGCCAATCCTAAATCATTATGACAATGAACAGAAATTACCGCCTTATTTATGTTAGGAACCTTATTAAAAAGTCTTTTTATTAAATTACCAAATTCTTCAGGCTCTGAATAGCCAACTGAATCCGGAATATTTATAGTCCTTGCTCCTGCTTTTATTGTACTTTCAACTAACTGACAAAGATAATCAAAATTAGTTCTTGTTGCATCCATTGCAGAAAATTCTACATCACCACAATATTTCCTTGCGTATGTTACAGATTCAATTGCACGTCTTAGAACCTCTTCTCTTGTAGTATTAGTAATGTATTTTACATGAATGTCCGATGTTCCTATGAAAGTATGAATTCTCGGATGTTTAGCCGACTTTAATGCCTCTCTACAAGCATCTATGTCTTTTTTAACAGCCCTTGCAAGCCCCGCAATAACAGGAGTCCTTACTATTTTTGCAATTTCTTTTACTGATTCCAAATCACCTGGAGATGAAACAGGAAACCCGGCTTCTATAATATCTACATTTAGACGCTCAAGTTGTTTTGCAATTTCTATTTTTTCATCTCTTGTAAGTGAAGCGCCTGGAACCTGCTCTCCATCTCGCAAAGTAGTATCAAATATTATAATTTTTTCCGCCATTTCCTTTTCTCCCTGATTAATTCAACTTTTTTTGCACCTTTTTTAAATGTTCCTGTAAATAAACCATAAACTAAATATAACATCATCAAACTAAAACCAGCTATTTCAGGTGTTATTATTACAACAAGTAAACCTATAACACATAAAAACAAAACTACAAAAGGAAATTTTTCTTTTGTAGCATAAACTTTAAAACTAGGGTAATCAATAGTGCTTACCATTAAAAAAGCCAATAAAACTGTAAGTATTGGTATAAAAACCTGATTTAAAAAAGTTATTTTTTCTTCATACCACCCAGCCGCCACATTTAAAAATACTTTACTACTTTCAGAATACCATCCACCCCAGTGACTAAGCAATACATAAGAACACAAAATTCCAGCAGCTGCAGGTATAGGAAGCCCTACAAAATGTTTGCTTTCAGTTGTTCCTGCCTGAACATTATATCTTGCCAAACGCAGTGCTCCACCAATAACATATATTGTTGCAAATATCCAGCCTATTTTGCCATGATACCTCAAAACAGATAAATAAACAAGAATAGCAGGTGCAACTCCAAAAGATACCATATCTGCCAATGAATCATATTCAACACCAAATCTGCTTGCAGATTTAGTAACTCGTGCGACTAACCCATCAAAAAGATCCAAAACCATTGCCAACATTATAAGCCATGCTGAATGCACAAATGCCTGCTCAAATGCCGGCAAATTTGCAAGACGCATAGCATCAGTCATTGCAAATACTATTGACAAAAATCCACAAAACAGATTTCCTGTTGTCAATAAATTAGGTAAAAGGAATAGACCACGACGCATATTTTTTGTATTTTTTTCTGTAGTCGCAAGCTTTAGCTTGCGGTAAATAACGCAGGCTAAAGCCTGCGGCTACCATTACAACACAATCTCAATGACGTGCTTCAAAAAACTTCTATTTATTTTACAACAAAGCGAGTACAGTAATTCCTGCTTGAACAGATTCACCATTTTTCACATTCAACTTAGCAGTATTTGGAAGAAAAATATCAACTCTGGAGCCAAATTTAATAAAACCAATTCTTTCACCAGATTTAACTTTTTCATCTTTTTTAACCCAACATACAACACGCCTTGCTACTATACCCGCAATCTGTTTGATTAAGATTTTCGTTTTATCATTTTCAAGTGCAATTAAATTCTGTTCATTTAATACACTTGCTTTTTCACGAAAAGCAGGCAAAAATTTTCCGGGTGAATATTTAACCCATACTGTTTTGCAATTACAAGGAGCCCGCTGAACATGAACATTTAACGGTGAAAGAAATATACTAACCCGCGTTGTTAAAGTTTTTATAAACTCTTTCTCTTCCTCTGAAACAATAGCAACTATTTTCCCATCTGCAGGAGACAATATTGCATTAGGAGCTTCAGTTATTTTCCTATCCGGATCGCGAAAAAAGAATACAACAAACGCAAAAAGCACTAAAAAAACCGATCCTATAACAAATGGCGATGTTGATTCTGAAAGAAACCCCACAGTAATAAAAATAGCGCCAAGTGCAAATAACCAAATAAAATTTAGTCGTTCTTCAGTGGCTTTTTGTTCCATTTATTCCTCTGAAATTTACTTGCTGTTCCCAAAAACCGTTTGTTGGGTTTAAAAAAACAACCTATAGGCCGGACATTCTTGTCCTGCCGTATAAATTGGCACAATATTTATTTTCTTTTTATCCAATCCATCATTGCACGAAGTTTTTCTCCAATTTTTTCTATTGGATGTGAAGCTTCCTGCTTAAGTATCGCTTTAAATCCAGGTCTGCCAACCATATTCTCTAAAATCCATTCTCTGGCAAAAGAACCATTTTGAATTTCAGTAAGAATTTTTTTCATTTCTTTTCGTGTTTCCTCAGTTATTATTCTTTTTCCTCTGGTTACATCACCATAAGCAGCAGTATCTGAAACTTTTGACCTCATACCTGTTATACCAACTTCATAAACAAGATCACATATTAATTTTAATTCATGTAAACATTCAAAGTAAGCTATTTCAGGTTGATAACCTGCTTCTACTAAAGTATCAAACCCGGCTTTTATAAGCTCTGAAGCTCCGCCGCATAAAACCACCTGTTCACCAAATAAATCAGTTTCAGTTTCTTCCATAAAAGTTGTTTCAATAACTCCAGCACGAGTCGCGCCTATACCTTTGGCATACGCTAAACCTATATCTTTTGCTTTTCCTGAAGCATCCTGATATACAGCAAGAAGTGCAGGCACTCCTTTGCCCTCAGTGTATTGACGTCTTACTAAATGACCAGGGCCTTTAGGAGCTATCATTATCACATCAATATCAGCAGGAGGAACTATCTGTCCAAAATGAATATTAAAACCATGAGAAAACAGCAGAACCTTTCCTTTTTTTAGATTTGGCTCTACATCAGATTTATAAACCTTTGCCTGCACGTGATCTTCAGTTAAAATTTGAATTATATCACCAGCTTTACAAGCTTCAAAAGCACTAACAGGTTTAAAACCATCTTTTTCTGCCTGTTTCCAGGCAGAACTATCTTTCAAATCACTAACTATTACTTGGACTCCACTATCCCTCAAATTCTGTGCCTGCGCATGTCCCTGAATACCATACCCTATAACTGCAACTGTTTTACCTTTTAAAATCTTCAAATCCGCATCTTTATCATAATACATCTTTGCCATATTCCCTCCTCCTTAATTCCATTATTTTTTTGGTAGCACAGGGTCTTTAGACCCTGCAGATTCTTATTTATGAATGGTCTAAAGACCATTCACTACCTTATCATTTATATTATAAATTCATACAAATTTATGCTAAGTATCACAAACAAAAACACATTTGTCAAGAATTTTTATACCGTTTTTTACAGAATCTGCTATAATGTATTGATATATGATATTAAATGTGGGTTTAAATCCTGTTTGGCAGAAAACTTTAGAAATAGACAATTTAAAACTTGATTCTGTTAATAGAGTAAAAAATGTTATTGAAATGGCATCAGGAAAAGGTATTAATGTTGCCCGCTCTTTAAAGATTTTAGGTGAGTCAAGCTTTGCAATAGGATTTGCAGGTGGAACAAATGGTTCTATTTTAGTTGATTATTTGCGGAATGAAAAAATATCCCATAATTTTGTAAAAACCATTGCAAATACACGAATGGCAATAACTTTAGTTGATGAAAAAGCGCATTCCTGCACTGAAATAGTAGAACCAGCCACTAATATAACTACAGAGGAAAAAGATAGATTTTTTAAAATATTCAATGAAACTATTTCCCGTACAAAAATGCTTACACTGTCCGGCACAATTCCTAAAGGTATTTCAGACAACATATATTTTGATTTAATTCGCAAAGCATCTACTTATGGCATAAAAACAATACTTGATACAGGTGGAAAAACATTAGCTTTTGGAATTAAAGCAAAACCCTATATGATTAAACCAAACCTGTTAGAATTAGAAATGATGTTAGAATGCAAATTAAATACAGTTTCTTTGATAAAAACAGCTGTGCGAAAATTTTTATCTATAGGAATAGAATGGGTAGCAATTTCTTTAGGCAAAAAAGGTGCAATTGTAGGAAATAAAGATAAAATATGGCATGCAATTCCTCCAAAAATAGATGCAATTAATCCAATTGGTTCTGGCGATGCAATGACTGCCGGATTTGTGTATGGCTTATCAAAAAATAATAGGCCTGAAGATATAATAAAATTAGGCATTGCCTGTGGAAGTGCAAACGCATTAATATCAGGCCCTGGAATTTTTGACATAAACGAAGCACATAAATTAACCAAACGGGTGCATCTTATTTTACTTTAAAACTTAAATCTATCTTCTGATGCCGATAAATCGGCAACTACATATTTAGAACCGCTGACTTACTTTCATATTTTTAATTGGATCTTTATAGTCGGGTGCTATTTTTAAAGCATTCTTCCAAGAAATATTAGCTGCTTTTATATCGCCTTTTGCAGCATAGGCACATCCGAGATTATTATATGCAATGGCAAATACAGGATTTAGTGTAATAGCTCTTTTATATTCGTATATAGCATTATCAATGAATCCTCTATAGTATAATGCTATTCCTAAATTACTGTGTGCCTCAGCATAATCAGGATTTATTTTAACTGCTTTTAATGCAGTACGCATTGCATCATTGATTTTAGCTGCCTCAATATATGTGGCAGACAAACTATTCTGAACCCAATCAATATCATAACCTATGTCTTCTGCTATAAGTGCCTCTTTTGTAGCAGAACCAATATCATTTGAAGCAAAATAACGTTCAGCCAAAAAATAATGATACTGCACTATTACAAAACGAGTCATAAAATCTTTATAAATCTCATCATCATGGACACCATTTAATCTGTAGGTATTCCATAAGTCATCATTCATTTTTTTTGCATAAGATTTTCTTTTTACTTTATAAAGTATACCTAAAGTTTCTGAATTAACACCTTCTATTTTATTTGCCTCACTTATTATTGAAAAATATACAGGTCTTTTGCTATGTAATATTGACTCATGAACTCGCCTTCTTCTTGTGAGTGCCACATCACCCGGCATTTTTAGAAAATTTTTGCCGTAAATATTTGCAAACACCAAACCAAAATCATCATATACTGTTACATCTCGTCTTATCCCTTCTACCATTTTAAAATATGCTAAAGTAAATATCTGATTATCGCCTGTTCCCAAAAAACATGCATTTTCTTCTAATGTTTTTAAAATATTTATTCCATAATTATAAGCAATAGTATAGCTTGCTTTATTATTGTAATAATAATTATATGCAAACGGAACAAATGGTATTATTAAAAGCAAAATAGCGATTCCATATCTAAAAACCCCTTTAAATTTCTCAAGCAAATAATACGCACCACTTCCAAACAATATAGAGAATATAAAATAAGATGGAATAAAAAATACTCCGATTTGCTCCAATTCAATAGTCTTGATTTCATAACTTATAAGGAACATAAAACTCAAACTTGAAAGTATGAGTAACAAAATTGTAAAACTTAAAAATTTAGAATTAAAACGTTTTATTTGTATTAAGCCAAGTGATACTAATGCAATAATATGCGGTGCAAATTCATCTGCCAAACACCGCGAATACGCAATTATCTGATTTAAAAGCAGTGTAAATGATTTAGAATGTTTCATAAGAATTCCATAACGTTTCCGTAAGATATGGTCAATAAAATCCATAAAACTTGTAGGATTTCCCCAATCAAGCACAGGATTTGCAAATCCTCTTATAGGAATATATAAAAAAAACAAAAGCCCTATTAAAAAAAATCCAATACCGCAAATATAAGTTTGTAAGGGCATATTTTTAACAGTGTATATGCCCATTTCATTAGTCAGAATATATGCAAAAAAAGCAGGCAAAAATAATAACATTGTGTGGTGATGAGCTAAGCCCAATCCATAAAAAAGGCAAAACAGATAAAACAATAAATTCTTTCGTTTCAAAAATATTTCCTGTGACCAAAGAATTATAAGATATAAAACTATAGCAAAAAAAAGTATATTAAGTGTATAAACCTCAGCAACAACTGACTGCGACCAGAACGTTCTTGAAAAAGCAAAAAGCATAGCACCTGTCCCACCTGCAAGCAATGCTGTATATCCCTTAATGAATAATTTTATTATAATCAAATAAAGAAATAGTACTGATAATGCCGCAAAAAATGCAGAGGAAATATTTACACGAAATGCTATATCACCATACGGAATTATTATTGTCCATATTTTGGATAGGACACACCATATTGGATAACCAGGTGGATGCGAAATTCCAAGATTATAACTTGCAGTTATAAGCTCGCCACTATCCCCAACGTAAATACTCGGACAAATAGTATGCAAGTATACGGCAAAGCTGATTAGGAAAACTGATAGAGCTGGAAACATTTTGACATTTTTGTCATTGCGAATGACCAAAGGAAGTGAAGCAATCTCTTTAGTCGCAATACAAAAATCAGATTGCTTTGTCACTTCGTTCCTCGCAATGACGCAATCTTATTATGGAACTAATTCGCGCCAGGATTTAATTGAAATTGTTTTTAAACCTGTGCCTGTTAGATTTAGATTTTCATCGTAATATATTTTAACACTGCCTGTATTGTTGGGTGAATCTCCAACTATTACACATCCAAATACAGCAGGAGTTCCTGTAGCAGTAAAATCATCTGCAACATATATTAACCCTTTAAATATCGCAAAATTTATAGTATACGGATCCGGACTCGTAGGACCGTGTTGTGCAGCAGCAGTAGAAGGTATAGGCACAGTTAATGTTCCACCACCATTACCTCCAAAGTTTAAATCTCCCATTACAATTAAAGTCCCATGATTATATCCCCCTTGCATTTGCACAATTCCACAGCCATTTGTTCCATTGTAAGCAAGCGTATCAGTAGTATCCACAAAAATCACAATGTCCTGTGTATACTGAGTGGCTAATGCTTCAAAATCTGCTTTTATAGGTGGATAATGTGTTCCATCTGCATTATGCGCAGCTACAGCTGGTGGAGCATGATCAGCAATTTGAGAAGTAGAATGGTTTACACCACTTGAAAAATATGTATTTGTAGATTTTGCTACTGCTTTAAAATAATCAAAATCCAGACTTACAACAGCCGGCATACTACTAGAGGGAGTATTGGGATGGTAGTTAGAATAAGAAGCAGTTGTAATTTCTGCTCCACTTTGTTTATGTATATGTCCCACAGCATACCATTCTGGATGGTCCTTCACACTATTTGTGCCTACATCAATTGAGGGGTCAGCTGTACTATATGAAAGAATTGGTGCCCAGTAAACATCAGAACTACCGCCCAAAAATGACTGGCCACCACTTGAAAGACCACGATTTAATGTAGTTTTATAAAGAACTACTTGCAATTTTCTTTTTTCTCTTGTGCCGGTACTCGTTGCTGTAACTATTACTGTTCTATTATTTGTAAATTCATCTGCCACTTCTTCTTCTTCATCATCTTGTTCTTCCTGACCCGGGTCATTAGAAGTATCTCCAATTACCACATTTACAACATACGTACCACCAGCTATATCTGAATGTGTTACATCATTTCTATAACCTGTTAAACCTGTTACATTATTCCAATTATTTCCTATTTGAAGTTTATATATAACTCTATCAATAGCAGCATCTGCAATATGTAATGCTGTAGTAGAATGTTTGGTTTTTATCATCCATTTATTTTCTTGTTTCATAAGCATAACTATTGTGCCAATAAGTACAAGTAATACTACTGATGCAATCAATATCATCACAGTAACTTGTCCTTTTTTAGTAGTTTTCATTTTAAAGGCATTTATATTGTGGAACAGCCATTTTAAGAATGACTAACTTATTACAAGAGAACTCACTAAAATCCCAGAAGAACTATATTTTTCTTTCTTGTCCCAACTTGATTGGAAATGACGCAATGACAGAACTATTCCTTATTTGTACTTTTCCACTACGGAACTAATTCGCGCCAGGAACTAACTGAAATTGTTTTTAAACCTGTACCGTTTATGTTCAAATTTTCGTCGTAATATATTTTAACATTGCCTGTATTATTCGGTGAATCTCCAACTATCATACAGCCAAATACCGCAGGAGTTCCTGTAGCAGTAAAATCATCTGCAACATATATTAACCCTTTGAATATCGCAAAATTTATAGTATAAGGATTCGGTTCGTCTGGACCACCTTGTCCCTCAGCAGTAGAAGGTATCGGCACACTTAATGATCCAGTTCCATTGCCTCCAAAATCCAAATCTCCCATTACAATTAAAGTTCCGTGATTATAATTACCCTGCATCGTAACAGTTCCACAACCATTTGTCCCATTGTAAGCAAGCTTATCAGTAGTATCTACAAAAATCACAATGTCCTGTGTATATTGGGTGGCTAATGATGTAAAATCTGCTGCAATAGGAGGATAATGTGTCTGATTTGCATTGTGAACAGCAGCAGCTGGTGGAGAATGATCAGCAATCTGAGAAGTTGAATGTGTTACATCACTTGCAAAATATGTATTTGTAGATTTTGCTACTGCTTTAAAATAATTAAAATCCAGATTTACAACAGCCGGCATACTACTAGAGGGAGTATTGGGATGGTAGTTAGAATAAGAAGCAGTTGTAATTTCTGCTCCACTTTGTTTGTGTATATGCCCCATAGCATACCACTCCGGATGGTCTTTCACACTATTTGTACCAACATTAATTGATGGATCAGCTATGCTATATGAAATAATTGGCCCCCAATAAACATCAGAACTTCCACCTAAAAGTGCCTGGCCACCACTTGAAAGACCACGATTTAATGTGGTTTTAGAAAGAACTGCCTGCAATTTCCTTCTTTCGCCTGTACCAGTAGCAGTTGATGTAATTATCACTGTTCTGCGATTTTCAAATTCACCCTCTTCATCTTCATCATCTTCATCTTCATCTTCTTCGTCTCCATCGTCATCATCATCTTCTATACCATCACCATCATCATCATCATCAATGTCATCTTCTATACCATCATCATCATCATCTTCATCTTCATCATCTTCTATACCATCATCGTCACTATCTTGATTAGTAGCATCTCCAATTATCACATTTACAACATAAGTTCCACCGGATATATCTGAATATGTTACATCATTTCTGTAACCTATCAAATTTGTTATATTATCCCAGTTATTCCCTATTTGAAGTTTATATATAACTCTATCAATAGCAGCATCTGCAATATGTAATGCTACAGTTGATTTTTTGCTTTTTACCATCCATTTATTTTCTTGTTTCATAAGCATAGCTATTGTGCCAATAAGTACAACTAATACTACTGATGCAATCAATATCATCACAGTAACTTGTCCTTTTTCAGAATTATTCTTTTTCATTAGTTTTTCCCTCCTTTTTTAATTACGGGTTTTTTATTTGTACTTTTTCCACACTCAACTGAATTGTTTTCGCACCACCACCATAAGTAGATTTCTGCAAAGTTACACTTATTCCTACTATGTAACTATCCGAAGTATCCGGATATGAAAATAATACATTTTGCACATTATTACTTAACAAATTTACATTTGTATCAACTTTTTGATATAGTTTATCATTAGTTTGATAAAATTCCATTGCATCCCCATTTACTTTAGTAAAACTAATTTTGCTATAAGCAGGCTGTCCACTTGTTTGTGAAATTACAACTGTACTTGCAGTTGCCTGACGTAAATTTCGCTCAATTAAATCAAGAACTTTTCTGGCATCCCCCTGAACTTCAATCTGCGCATAACTTTGCCGCCATGACCTAAAACCCATAGTAAACATCACTGCACTTACAGATGCAATTATCCCAAGTACACCTACAGCTACCATTAACTCAGTAATAGTAACACCACAATTGTTACGGAAACGTGAAATTTGCATTTGTACTCCCTACACTTATATTTGTAAGTGTTGATGTTTTTGTTGTAGCAATATTATTTGTTGTAGTTACATATTGGCCATATACTGTATAAGTTACACCCTGCATAACAGTTACACTATAAAAACCACTATAATTAGATAAAGCACTATAAAAAATACTGGTCCCTGACCTAAATGATGCATTCAATGTAGGAGTAGTTGTAGGAGACACAGCAGCACTACTTGATGCAGCTGTTATCAAAACCCCTGTGTTAATTAATCTACCGCTACTATTATATACGTTACCACTTATTGTGCCGGTTACAGAAGTAAGTATAAAAGAACCAACACTTGTAATATTCCCTTGTGTTATAGTAACTCCTGTAACACTTGAAGGAGAACTATTATATTGACTTCCAACTACCGGCTCAACCATATAATTTGTTCCCACAGCAACATTATTAATTGTAAAATTACCGCTTGAGTTACTTGTCCCGACACCTAAAACTGTTCCACCAGAAAGTGGATCTGTAGCCGTAACATTTATATTTGCTATTGCACTAGTTACACTGTCTACCACAGTTCCTGAAATTTTTCCTACACGGGTTATAATAAAATTTATACCTGATAATGTTTCTCCATTATTCAATAAAGTAATCGCATTTGTCCCTGAAACATAATTATTCTTTGATGCTGTAACTGTCCACGTTCCAAGCCCAGTGTTAAGCAAAGTATAGTTTCCACTGGAATTTGATAAAGTAGAACCTGATACTCCATCATTACAACTTAAAGTTACATTTTGCACATTAGCTGCAGTATCATCCTTTACATTTCCTAAAACCCTGCCTACAGAATTTGTTTGGTTTAATGTTATATTTCTTCCAGTAAGAGTAACACCTGCAGAAATTGTGATATCGGAACGTGTGCCATAGGTATTGCTTTTGCTTGCAGTAAGTGTCCAGACACCTGTTTTGACATCACTTATTATATAGTACCCTGTTCCAGATGCACTTGTTGTCTCAACTGAAACATTATCATTTACAGAAACTATAGCAGCTTCTTCAATAGCTCCACCACTTTGATATGTATTTCCTGCAACTACTCCAACAGAAACTAAAGTTATAGCAATATTCGCACCTGTAAAACTTGAACCATTAGAAATGGTTATTGCACCACTATAAGCTGTTAAATATGTTCTTTTAGATACAGACAAAGTATATGTTCCATTTTCCATATTAGTAAGAGTATAATTAACAGTAGCACCTGAACTAATTGCAGAATAATAAACACCAGGAGGATATACTACAGTAACAGTAGCATCATCTACAATAGTAGACGTCCCATATTTGGTTATTTTTCCTTCTATAGAACCTGTCATAACAGGCACCCCGGGATTTGCAAAAAAATTATCTAGAGAGAAATTTTTTGCTTGTCCCCCGTCTGTCCACCTAACAACAACATTGAGTTTTTTAATATTTTGATCAGTAGTAGAAGCTATCATCACTCCGGAAGATTCCACAATATATGATACATCTACACTACGAGTATACACTTTATCACCAATAGTTACATTGTCAGTAGTTGTACCTGTTACCAACTCATCATACGAATAATTCTTATACACCTCAATTTTTTCCTGCGCCAAATTTGTTGCTACTGTCTTAAATTTTGCCATAAGAGCACCTTTGGATAAACTGGCAAACATCTTAAGAACAGCTACCAATAATAATGCAATAACTGTAACTGCAATCATAATCTCAACCAAACTAAATGCATCAATTTTTCTAAATATCTTAAACTTATTTCGCATACTATATATAGTATACATCACTTTTAAGGTTTTGTCAAATACACAAATCTATATATGAATTATTTATAACAAAAAGTCCAATCTGCATAATACAGATTGGACTTTTTTGATACAATAGTACAATATTAAAATTTTCCGTTAGTATTTGCCCATTTATCTTTTGACGGAATTTTCTCAATTATATCCCAATGTTCAGCTATTTTCTGATTTTCAACCCTGAATAAATCATAAAAAGCTACATGTTTTCCAGAAAATTGACCTTCACTCACTGAAAGAACGAAATTTCCTTCTCCAAATACCATATGGTTTTTATCATATATCATTTTGATGCCCTGTTTCGCCATTGACTCCAAAGCTTTTCCAAGGCCTGAAAGACCATCTGCAATAACTGTATTATGCTGAATATAAGAGTCCCCGTTAAAATAGTTTCCTAATTTGTCAAACTTACCTTCTACAAGAATTGTCTTTACGAAATCTGCAACCAATTTTTTGTTATCTTTAGTTTTATCAATATCAGAAATTTTTGTGCTTCCATCAAATTGAGTATGTCCACTCGGATTTGGCGCTTTTGCTTTTTCAGTAAGATTGTCCCAATGTTCAACAATTTTTCCATTTTCAAATCTAAAAATATCAAATCCTGCTTTGGGCCCAAAAAAATCATAGTCGGTATGGGCAAATACATAATTACCCTCTGAAAACACACGAATAACATTAACTTTTAAACTTCCTTTTGGAACTTGTTTCAAAAGCTCACCAAATCCTTTCAATCCATCGCCAACCATAAGATTATGCTGGATATACTTTTCAGAATTAATGTATCCTACAGGACTCGGATCTCCTGTTTCAAGACTTTTTAAAAGTGCTACAACTTTTTCTTTGTTTGAAATATTCATGCTTGCCTCCTTAGTTTTATCCCCTGCAAATACAAATAATGTAATTGCAGTAATGAAAATAATTATTCTTTGCATTTTAACTCTCCCTTTTTTTACCAGGCTTTTTAATTGAAAAAGCCTTAATTTTATTACACTTAGCCTCTTTAGACCTCTATTTTTAACAAAGGCCTAACAGTTTATATTTCTTTCATCTTTCACCACCTCCCACTTTTTGTTTTTTTACATAACCATTATATATAGTTTGATATCAAACTATTATTCCAAAAAAATTACAGGTTCTTTTTGATTTTTATTAAAACGTTATTTACTAACTCTACTTCTTTATCTGCAATTCCTTTATAAGCACTATTAAATAATTTCTCTGAAATTTCTATTAATTTCGGTTTTAAAGTCAAACCTTTTTCTGTTAATGTAATGTAAGTAATTCTTGCATCATCTAATGATTTATTTTTTTTAACAAAACCTAATTTTTCAAGTTTATCTACAAGCGCAGTAACTGTTGATTTATCTTTTCCTGTTTTTCCTTTTAAATCTTTCATCGTAAGTTTTGATTCTTCAAAAAGAGAAAATATTATATCTCCATGAGAAGTTACAAGACCTTTTATATTTTTCCCATGCATTTCTTTAACTAAAAATTTATTTGCTTTCTCTCTCACTTGAGAAATCAAAGATATTATATTATTTATTTTCATAGATTTATTATAGTTTGATATCAAACTATTGTCAAGATAAATTTTCGATTCGTGAAAGAAATTTAGGGAATAAAAACGTGCTAATCGCTAAACCACCTGCAAATGCAAATACATTTAGGACTTGAGTTTTGATTATGATTAATAAAAGAACCGCTATAACAACATATCTTACAAAATAACTAAATATTATAATCAGACGGACTTTTTTTAACGTTTTGCCAATTGCACTACGTACAGTTATCTTAAGTAAAAATAAATTTAAAGCTCCAAGGACTACTCCAGATAAAAATCCTAAAAAAATATTCATAATTTCAGTGAAATTCACTTTATCAATTTCTCATTTTCTTAACATCTCTAAACACAGTAAAAAAACCTGAAATTATTCCAAGCACAAAAAATATTATGGTGAGATATGGATCTGTTTTAAACCATTTATCTAAATAATACCCTATAATTAATCCTACAAATGTTGAACTAACTAACATTAGCCCTAAACTGCTTAACATCCAAAAATTTTTTGTGTTTTTAAACTGAGAAATATTTATTCCCCCTTAGTCCCCCTTTAATAAAGGGGGCGTTGCTTTACCCCCTTTATTAAAGGGGGGTAGGGGGGAATTGTTCTTCTCAACAAATTTATAAATAATTTCTCCATTTTTTACAAATCCAAGCTCTTCACGTGCTATGCGTTCTAATGCTGCAGGATTTTCTTTTAATTCTTTGATTTCAAGTTCAGCTTTCTCATTTGTCTTTTTTAATTCCTCTACTTCCTGCTCTATCTTGACTTTTTTAAAATACAACGAAGCCAATTTTACAAATCCTTTTTTTCCGCCTAAAAATACCCACATTAATATTATCAATATTGCTATTACCAAAATATTTTTTTTATGCATCACCTGTATTACAGGAACAGCAATTATATTTCTTAGCTTTATACCTCTTCCAGATGTTTTTCTATTATGTTTTTTGCCAAATCTCATTTTTCACTTCCAGTATTCCCTTCGGTCATGCTTCCCAGGGTTTTATTAGTTCTTTAAATGTTCTGTTTTCTTCTTCATCGCTTTCAGTATCTACCAATTTATCATATTTTTTCCATATTTCAGCAAATGCCACATCTAAAAACACTGCAAGGACTCCAACTAATAACAATGCAAAACCTGCAATTGAAACAGTAAGAACAGCAAAAAACAAAACACAAATTGCAAAAATTCCAAGACTTGCAAAAACATTATCCAAAGTAAGCAACAATGCTGTTCTTATAGTTCTCCATAAACTTAAATCCTTTTTAACAAGTAGTGGAAATATATATATATGTACCGTAGCCCAAAAAATCAAAATCCAAAAAATAATACCGGACAATATAGCACCAAGATATTTTAAGGCGCCTGGCAAATAAAGATAAAATTTTAGATTTATAAATGCAAAAAAAAGAATTAATATATTTATAAAAAAAAGAATTGTGCCTTTTTTAAAGAAACTCAGGATTCCGCTATAAAACATCTGATATATTTTTTTTTCTTCAATACTGCCTTCTCTCGTCACAATGCTCATCACATTAAAACTTGAAATAGCAGAAACAAAAATAAGCAATGCAAAAATGAGACTTATTATCATATTGAGTAATTGCACAAATGGTGCATAAGTGGTAAATAAAAAAAATGGGGTTGTGGTGACAAACCAAAGAATACTTACATAAAACACCTTGCCTATATTATCATAAGCTTTCCAAAAGAATCTAAGCAATATTTTCTTAAACACACTCTTCCTTCAAAGTTTTGATATTATTTCTCGTGTGGATTTTTTTAGAGCCTGTAGCGATTTCAAATTAGTAGCTTCAAAATATAAACGTACAAGTGGCTCTGTTCCGGAAAACCTCATAAGCATCCAATTTCCATCTTCTAAAATAAATTTAAATCCATCTCTGGTATCTAAATGTGTAACTTTTAAATACCCCAATTTTTCAGGAGGATTATTTTTAAATAAATGCAGTAGTTTTACTTTTTTGTCTTCCCCTAATTTTAAACTCATCCTTGAGTTATAATATGTACCAAATTCTTTATGTATTTCTTTCAAAATAGACTTTAAAGTTTTACCACCATAAGCAGCAACAAGTTCAGCAATAAGCAAACAAGCAAGTATACCGTCTTTTTCAGGAATATGCCTGTAAACAGAAAGCCCACCGCTCTCTTCTCCACCTATTATTATGTCTTCTTTTGTCATTATTTCACCAATATATTTAAATCCAACAGGTGTTTCCCTTACAGGAACATTATATTTTGACGCCATTGCATCTATAAGATGAGTCGTTGCAATAGTTCGGACAACACAACCTTTCCAGTTTCTGGATTCAACCAAATATTTAAAAAGTAATACCAACACTTCATTTGAAGTTAAATATGTTCCATCTCTATCTACTATGCCAAATCTATCTGCATCTCCATCCATTGCAAGACCTAATACAGCATTTTGCGATTTAACTGTAGCAATTAATTCCTGCAAGTTTTCGCCAGATGGTTCTGGAGTTTTTCCACCAAACAAAACATCTCTTTTTGAATGTAATATTACTGTACTACAACCTGCTTGTGATAAAAGTTCATCTAAATATCCTCTGCCTGTTCCATAAAAACAATCCACAACTATTTTTTTCTTTAATTTTTTTAAAATTTTAAAGTCAACAATATCTTTTATTCTCTTAAAATATGCAAAATATGGCTGTATGAATTCAATATTGCCTTTTTTAACTCCTTCTTCAATTGAAATCTTTTTTACGCTTTTTTTGCCCTTCAGAATTTCTTGAATATTTTTTTCTATCTGTTTTGTTACATCTGTAGTAGCAGGACCTCCCCAATTGGAAGAAAATTTTATCCCGTTATATTCCGGAGGATTATGACTTGCAGTAATGTTTATTCCACCTCCGGATTTGCGTCTTAAGATTTCAAAAGCAATTACTGGAGTAGGAACATCTCTATGCGCTAAAAATGTGTGTAGTTTATTTGCAGAAGTTACTTCAGCAACACTATGAGCAAATTTTTCAGACAAAAAACGTGTATCATAACCTATAACAATGCTTTTACTTTTGCTTTCAGCAAGATAATTTGCAATCGCCTGAGCTACAATAGAAACATTTTCAAAAGTAAAATCCTCAGCTATTATAGCTCTCCACCCTGATGTACCAAAAGTTATTTTTGCCATTTTTTGATTTGTTCTATATATTTATTTACTAATGTCCTTGCTTTTTGCTCATCAGATGCTTCAGCATTAATATGTAATAATGGCATTTCCTGATCTGGAACTATTATAACCCAATCCCTGTTATGATACACTTTAACACCATCTATTAAATCCACTTTATGCGACTTGGTTGCTTCTATTAAATTACGCATAATTGTTCCTTTAAGTTCCCATGGACAAGAAATATGCTCGCGAATAATTACTGACTTAGGTAATTTTTTCAAAACTGTTGATATTTTTACTTTATGTTTTGCCAGAAATTCCAGAAGCTTTGCTATAGACATCATTGCATCAAAAGTAGTATTGAATTTTGAAAATATATATCCACCCTTATTTTCACCTACAAAAATCACATCTTTTTTTTGTGCTGTATCCATCATAGAACGATATGTAGTTCGTGTCCGCAAAACAATAGACCCATTTTTTTTTGCTATTTCTTCAATATTTCTAGAAGCAGTAACTGGAACAGCAATTGTAGAAAATGGATTGCTCGACAATACAAGTGACACAATCAATCCCAATGCATCATCTCCGGAAACAACCTTTCCAAGTTCATCAACCATAAAAATTTTCTCTCCACCTGCATCCATCAAAAATCCGGCATCTGCTTTTAATGTTCCAACAATATTAGAAAGCTGTTTCAAGCTATGATCAAATTCCTCCGCAGTTTTAGTAAGTTTTGAAGCATCCATATGTGAATTCAAAGCAACCACTTCACAGGAAAATTTTCCAAGAAGCGAAGGAAATATTGTGGCAGCCGGACCATAAGCGTAATCCACAACAATTTTAAATTTTGCATTTTGTATTTCTTTAACATTTGCAAAATTTAAAAACCCGTCTCTATATAATTCCATAGCTCTGGATGGAAAAGATATTTCACCTGTTTCTTCAATCTGGGCACGTCTAAAATCTTCCCTAAAAAACAAACTTTCTATACTCCGTTCTCTTGAAGAACTTAAATCCATTCCATTTTCATCAAAAAACTTAATGTCTATAACCTGTGAATTATAAGGAGACCTTCTAATATGTATTCCACCACAAGTTCCAAGTGGCCTAGACACATAATGAGCTACAGGTATTGGTGTAATTCCAAAATCAACTATATTCACACCTGAAGAAAGCAAACCACACATTATCGCTCTATGTATTATCCTGCTTGTTTTATGTATATCCCGAGAGCTTAAAATTGTTGCGCCTTTATCTAAAGTAGCTCCATAAGCCGCTCCCAATTTTGCTGCAAATTCAGGTGTTATTTCTATATTTGCAAGCCCTACTATTCCATATTCACCAAATAACGCTCTTGACCATTTATCGCCCCATATTAAACTTGTGCACAATGTAGCTCCGTCTTCTATAGTTTTATAAGGCCATATTTTTACATCCTGCTTAATTAAACTTCCCCTGCCAAGAACACACTCTTCACTAACTACAACATTTTTTTCTACTTGCGCATCTGCACCTACATCTACACCTTTGCAAATAACGCTATCTAATATTTTTGCACTAGGACCCACATATATGTTATCCCATAATACACAATCTTTTATATCAGCATCTTCATCAAGAACACAATTATCACCAATCACAGAACCTGAAATTCGGACATTCTTTTTGATAGTACAGTTTTTTCCAATTATTATCGAACCCTCCAAAATAGCCTGTGGATCAATATTTGTTTCCTCTCCTATCCAAAGATTCTTATTTTTATCTTCAATTTTACGGCCATGTATATTAAGAGTTATCTTGCCATTTAAAACATCACTATGCGCTAACCTGTATTCAGATAAATTCCCAATATCTTTCCAGTAACCTGATGCTACATATCCATAAAGAGGCAAACCTTTTTCAAGAAAAAGAGGAAAAAGATTTTTGCTAAAATCAAATTCCTGATCGTCCGGAATATAGTTAAGTGCTTGTGGCTCTAATACATAAATTCCTGTATTTATCGTATCACTAAAAACTTCTCCCCATGAAGGTTTTTCTAAAAATCTGGATATTTTACCATTTTTTTCTGTGATAACAACTCCATACTGAAGTGGATTTTCAACACGAGTTAAAACCATAGTTGCAAGTGCTTTCTTTTTGATATGATAATCTATAATTTCAGATAAATTAAAATTAGTAAGCAAATCTCCACTTATAATTAAAAATCTCTCATTTAATAATTTAACAGCCTTTTTTACACTACCCGCAGTCCCAAGGTCAGACTCAGCTCTGACATAACTCATCTTCACACCAAATTCCACACCATCGCGAAAATATTCTGTAATTATTTCAGGTTGATGATAAAGTATTGCAGCTAAATCCACAAACCCATAACGTTTTAGAAGTTCGATAATATGTTCCATTATAGGTCTGTTTGCTAAAGGAACAACCGGTTTAGGAATATTACAAGTAATAGGTCTAAGTCGTGTACCAAATCCCCCTGCCATTATAACAGCTTTCATAATTTTTTCCCTGATACTGTGTGTTTTAAGGAGACAGTATAATTTTTTCCCTTATGGTTGATATTTTTTCCACCAGACCATATTAAAATTATATTAGCACAAAATATTTGCGATAAGCAACTAATTTTTATTTCCAAGTGTTTATTTCTAAGATTTATGGAACTATAAGTTGCAGGATTTTGGGTATTACTTTTATGTTATAGTGTGTGGATTGTATTTTTTCACCGTCTATGTGACCATACAAGACAGAATCGGAAAATATATCTATGGTTTTAGCTTGATATGTCATAACTAAAGAACTATCCATATGGTTGCCATAAAAAGCTTTAGGCATATGTATAAGAAACTGAAATTTACTCATTTTTTTTAATATACAAATATCTAAAAGTCCGTCATCAAGTTTTGCATTCGGAGTAACTTTGAAACCACCTGCTTCATACGCAGAATTACCGATAACTATCATTAAAGTATCTGTGTCTATTTCGTATGTTTTATCTAACATAATTTTCAATTTTATAGATTTAAAAAGTCGTATTGTTTTTAATATACTTACTATATAACGAACTAAACTATGTGCTTTACCACGTGATTTTTCTGCATCATGCAACACTAAACCATCAAAACCAAAACCTACACTATTTATAAAATATTTATCATTTGCACCACGGGATTTTATTTTCCCAACATCAATTGGAATAGTATTGGCATTTTCTATAATTTTACAAGCTTTTGAAATATTTTTTGGGATTCTTAGATGTCTTGCAAAGTCATTGCCAAAACCAACAGGAATAATGCCAAACAATACATTTTCTCCAAAAACTTCATTTACAACCCCGTTTATAGTTCCATCTCCACCAACTGCTACTATTATATCATAACCTTCATTCACAGCATTTTTTACTAAAAAAGAAATTTTTCCAGGATGTGGAATTAAATCTATAGAATAATTAGTTTTTTTGTTCTTAAAATAATTTTCAATCTGCAAAGCAGCATTTTTGCCTTTGCCATCACCTGAAATAGGATTAACTATAAATTTAATATTTCTCATTTTGCTTTTTGTAGAGACTCATTGCAATGCATCTTTACTTTCGTGAATTCTTCAGAAAGCACTGCAAATTTATCCATATCTAAATCTTCTGCACGTGATTTGGCATCTATTTTCGCTATATTAAATGCCTTCAAAATAATGTCTTCCTGTAAATGCAAAGCATTTTTAATTGTATTTTTAAACATTTTTCGTCTTCCTCCAAAACCAGCTTTTATTATTGAGAAAAACATTTCTTCATCTTTAACATATACACTTGGCTTAGGTAAAATTTTTAGCTTGATAAGTGCAGAATCTACTTTTGGCTTAGGACTAAAAGCCTCTGCTGAAATTTTTGTAATAATTTCAGGCAATGCATAATACTGAACTAACAATGAAAGTTTACCATAAATTTTGCTACCCGATTTGGCAACAATTCTTTCTGCAACTTCTTTTTGCACCATAATTACGATTGTATTAAAATTTTCTCTTTCTTTTAATAATTTAATCAAAATAGGAGTTGTAATATAATATGGCAGATTTCCAACAACCTTCACATTAGTGTTAATTTGCGACAAGTTATTTTTTTTAAAAAAATTTGTGATTAAATCTTTCAAGTCTATTTTTAATATATCTTCTTTAACAATATTAACATTATCGTACGGTAGCATATTTTCTTTTAAAATATCACACAAATTATGGTCTATTTCTACACCTAAAACAAATTTCGAATGCTGGGCTAAAATTTTTGTCAAATTACCTGTGCCACAACCTATTTCAAGGACAATATCATCTTTTGTTATTTCGCCTGCAGTTACTATCTCATTTAAAATGTTTTCATCGAAAAGCAAATTCTGGCCTAATGATTTTTTAAGAATTAGCATCTTTGGGAAAACCTAGCAGCCAATTCTATGGCAAAAATCATACTTCCACAATTAGCTATCCCTTTACCAGCTATATCATAAGCTGTCCCATGGTCGGCAGATGTGCGAATAAATGGAAGCCCAAGTGTTATATTAACTCCTTTGTCAAAAAACAACATTTTAAGTGGTATTAATCCCTGATCATGATACATACATACCAATGCATCAAACTCACCTTTAAGAGCTTTATAAAAACAAGCATCTGGAACAAGTGGCCCTATTGCATTTATATTGATTTTATTTGCATATTTAATTGCGGGAATTATTATCTCTTTTTCTTCTAAACCAAATAACCCACCTTCTCCAGAATGTGGATTTAAACCTAAAACCCCTATTTTAGGAGATTTAATATTAAAATATTCCTTTAAATATTTGTTGGTAATCTTAATAGTTTGAACAATCTTTTCTTTGCTCAAAAACTTGCTTACTTCTTTTAGAGGAATATGCCTTGTAACAAGAACAACTTTAAGCGAACCACCAACTAACATCATTTCAAAATGTTTTGTATTTGTAAGTTTTGCCAAAAACTCAGTATGACCTTGATACCAAAACCCAGCTCTTGCAATAGCTTCTTTATTAATAGGTGCTGTTACAACAGCATTTGCCATATTTTTATTTATTAATTCAACTGCTTTTTCTATGTATTCTATTGAAGATTTTCCAGCTAATTTATTTATCTGTCCCATTTTAATTTCACTTGCATTTAAATTTGACATATCAAATAGATTTATGCATTTTGGTATGAATTTCTCTGCTTTTATATCAGTTACAATATTTATTTTAAAATCTGATTTGAATTTTAAAATTGCAAATTGCATTACACTCAAGTCACCAATTACTACAGGAAAACATATTTTATGTATTTTTTTATTAGATAATGCCTTAATTATTACTTCAGGGCCAATACCAGCGGCATCACCCATAGTAATTAGCACAATTGGTTTTTTCATTTTATTTATCTTTTTCCATAAAAAGAATGTATTGGTCTATTGTGCCTGAACGATTGGAATTGAAATTAATACGCGTACCATCACTACTTGAACTTGCAAGTGGCTCAGCCCAAAACATAGAAAAACCTCTTGATACTGTAGTTTCTGTTCTGCAAAGATATTTATATGTACCATCAATGTTAATCAATAGAATTTCATCCAGTGGTGGTGTATACGTTTTAGGAAGATACTCTGCAGATGGAAAGAAAGAAGCGATAAACCAATTATTCACTTTGTCCGGCCAAGAGAGATGTAAATTCCGAATATATCCAGCCTGCAATTGAGAAACAGTATAAACTATTTTATCATCGGTTCCATCAATATTTACAAGATGTATCTCTAGTGATGTTACATTACCTCCCCGTCTAGCATATGTTGGCATTTTGAAATATGCCCATTTTCCATCAGGAGAAAAATCTTTATGTGGAAATGATATCCCATCGAACTTATGATAGAGTTTTCCTGTATCATCATAGATATATGTAATTTCAGTAGTCCAATCTTTAGAATTACATCCAGTAACAATATAGTTGCCATAACCAATATAACGTTCATCTTCCCAATCAGTAAAACAGCCAGATTGAAAACCTACTGCAAAGGTTCGTTCATCTTGCATATCAGGAATATGATAAGAATGGAAAATTTCATCAGAAGTAATTACAAGAATTCTATCTCCCGTTTGATTCAATGATGGCCCACAAACTTTTAAACCTAAAGGTGCAAATGATTTTAACAAATCAGCTTTATCAGTATCAACGTTATATCTATACAGATTTGAACCTTTCCATGTATAGAAAATTTTTGGGTCATTCCTATCCCACACTAATCGCCAATCATAGTTCTCTATAGAAAAAAGTTCTTTAATAAAACAACCCTTGCCATTATAAAGAACAACTTTCCAATTTTTTTGATTGATATCAGATTTTATTCCGATTAGATAAGTATTATCAGCATTCCAAGGATTACGATGATAATAAATATTATGCTCATGACCATTCGGATTATTTATCTGCCGGATTCCTGCTCCATATGTTTTATCAATATAATCCACAATATCAGGACAAGATTGGTCAATTGCAAAAAGTTCAACAGTAGTAGAAATAGAAATTAATAAAATATAAAAAGTTGTTGGAATTAACTTTGTCATTTTATTTTTACCTCTTTTACAACCCAGTATACAATTTGTATTAAAATATCAATGAAATTTTTCAAAATTTGTTCTAATTTTATAGTATTTGGTGAAATTAATGCTAAAATCAGACTTAAGATAAATATATTCATTAAATATACAAATGTTATAGAAAATAAAAAGCCTGATTCCTTAAAATCTGTCTGTTTGACTCTAAGTGAATACATTGTAAGCATTATATGAAAACTCCATGTAAATCCGATAAAAAAAACAATATAAGGCAAATATTCTATTTTTATCAAAAAATACAAAGCAATTAAAATTATTGTATAAATCGGAAAAAAATATGGGGCTAATGTTATGATAAAATTTGTTTTATCAACTACAACATTTCCACCTTCTGAAGATACCTCCATAGATTTTACTCTGCCGCCAAAAACCAATGCCCATAAAGCATGTGTTATTTCGTGCCCTATCACGTGAACAAATATCGGCCGCAAAAACAAAAGATGTAGTATAAAATATGTTACTACACCTCCAAAAAATATAAGTTGTGATTTCTCGGTAAAATCCCATTTGGCAATGGAATGACTAAGAGAAACAGTAAATGCTATACATAAAAATAATAATATAATTCCTATAATTATTTTTACTAATTTATTCATAATTTTTTATTACTATTGTACATTCACCACGCAAAGTTTTTGTTTTTAAACTCTCAACAACTTCACTTGCCTTTCCACGTATGAATTCTTCATATAGCTTTGTCAATTCCCTGCATATAACAACATTTCTATCTCCCAAAATTTCGAGAATATTCTGCATAGTATCTTTTACTCTATATGGGGATTCATATATAATAATTGTTTTTTTTTCGTCTTTCAAACCCATCAATTCTTTTTTTCTATGACTATTTTTTTTGCTTAAAAAACCTACAAATACAAACTCATGTGTTGAAAAACCTGCACCCACCAATGCTGAAATTACTGCAGAGGGACCTGGCACAGGAACGACTTTTATGCTATGCGAAATTGCAAGTTTAATTAAATCTATTCCGGGGTCTGATATTCCCGGTGTGCCTGAATCTGATACAAGAGCAATATTTTTGCCGGCTTTAAGCTCTTCAATTAATTCCATTCCTCTTACAAATTTATTATATGTATAATAACTGGTAATTGGAGTATGTATTTCATAATGAGTAAGAAGTTTACGGGTTCTCCTTGTATCTTCAGCAGCTATTAAACCCACTTCTTTTAAAATTCTAAGTGCCCTTAAAGTAATATCTTCTAAATTACCTATTGGAGTACTCACAATATATAAAACACCGAAAGTTTGCATTTATGCTATTTTTTTCTGATATTTCAAACCTATAATTTTAATTGCAGAGGCGCCTTCAACAGGACATTTAGTTTCACAAATTCCACATCCAATACAAAGCTCTTCAATTACATAAGGTCTAAGCAAAATTCTCTTTTTTCCAGCTGGATCAATAATATGTTCTTTTCTAAGCACAATTGCTTTTTCCGGAACAGGACACATTTCTTCACAAACCGTGCAATTATCATATCCAATCCATGTAATACATCTACTTTTGCAAAAATATGCAATACCTATTACTGTCTTTTTCTTTTCCTCTATAGAAAGTTTTTGTATTGCACCACTCGGACAAACTTCTCCGCACAAAGCACAGTTGTATTCACAATATCCGAGCCGAGCATTCAAATTAGGTGTCCACATTCCAGCAACACCCTTTTCAAACAAAGCAGGATGTATATAATTAGTAGGACATACTTTCATACATTCACCACATCGGACACATTTAGCAAAAAATTGTTCATACGACACACTCCCAGGTGGATGAATTATATTATTGACTTTGTTTTTCAAAAAATTAACTTCAAAAAATGGAACAGAAATTAAACCTGCTCCTAAAGAAAATACAAATGATCTTTTTGAGATATCTACAGTATCAAACTTTGGCAATTTGTAATTATGATTTGTGAATTTATAGTCAATTGCTCCTTTAGGACATTTCTGGACACAATCAAAACATAAAATACATTCTCCTGTTATCTCTGTTTTGCCTTCTTCGGTTATTGCGCCCATTTTACATTTACTTTCACACAAACTACAGGAATCGCAAGTATCTGAAACATAGCGTTTTAAAACTAATGGCTTTAAGCTCAAAAAACCAAATAATGCTCCTAATGGACACAAATTTCTACACCAAAATCTTCGCAGAAAAATACCAAGAAATAAAATACCTATAAAAAATAAAAATATTAAAATTGAACCGGAAAATACAGGCTGAGTATAAGCAAGAAAATTCTCTTTCGCAAAATTATAAAATTTATCTGCTACTCCACCAACTATGGATAATCTACCCAAAATCAAAAAGGTTTTCTCTGCCAAAAAATTAAAATAGGTATAGACTACAAGACCATAAGAACGAACACTTATACATATAGGATCAAACCATCCAGCAATCTGTATTCCAAGTGTTGCCAATACAAGTAAAAATATCAATAAAATGTATTTTATTGATATGAGTTTTTTTTGTGTTTTTTTTTCTATGTTTTTTTTCTTTTTAAATAACCTGTCTGTTATATCCAATGTGGTTCCAAATGGACATACCCAGCCACAGAAAAATCTGCCTAAAAATATTGTCCCAATAGCTATTATAATTGCGAGTTCAAAAGAATGAACATACGACCTAACACTTAACATTTGAGTAAGTGCCAAAAGAGAACTCATACTCAAAAATAAATGTGTATGTTTAAAATTAAGAGGATATGTGGTTTTTAAAATCAAAATCAGAAATAAAACCAAAAATAATATTTGTGTAATTCTTCGCGTAGTTTTCATAATTCTTTGACTATTGCAATTGTCCGCATAGGCAGACAGAATTAAAAAGCCGATAAATCGGCAACTACAAACAACTTAATACATTTGTATTAAACATTTATTTCTTTAATTGATACCTTTTCTAAATTTGCTTCACCTAATCCAACTTCTGAAGCCTGCTTAATAAATGGTAATTCTGACGCGGAAATACCAAAAAGTTTTGCTCCATACACATCTACTGCCACCCTATCCGTACCTATTACTATTTTATTAAATAGTTTAACATCTTCTAATCTACCGCCTGTAGGCCCATGATTTATTAAAACTCTATAAGCATCTAATACAGTCAAATGCACTTTAACTACAGAATTTAAATCTACAATAGAATTGTTTATATTCCTATGCCATATTCCACGATTTCCACCTGCTATTCCCATCAAGTTTTTAAATCCCATTGTAACTTTTGCTACTGCATGCTGTTTAAGTATTGGAACATTGATAAACACATCGCATTCCCTTGCTTCATCATAAACAGGCCAGGATTTAAATGCCACACCACCCGGTATTTTTACATCATGAAATTTGCCTTCATTTACATAATGAACATCTGCTCCAAGTTTCCGACTTACCTTTGAAATACCACTTGTCTCATAAGTACGTCTTGCATCATTACAAGTCCTATCAAAAACTTTAACAGTTTTGGCTCCCGCATTTAAACATTCTTGTATTAAAGCAGCAATTACATCAGGATTTGTAGTAGCAGCCTGCTCAGGTCTACGGTCAAAAGCAATATTTGGCTTAATCACAACCACATCATTTTTTTTAACAAACTTTGACATACCACCAAGTTCTTTTATACATGCCTTTGTCGCAAAACCTGGATTTGGACTATTTGCTGCAACAATCGTAGGTATCGTAGATATATCACTTTTGCCAAAAACTTCTTTAACTTTTATTGCTTTAGATGCTAATAATACTAAACTACCCGCAGCCATATTTCTTATGAATTTTCTTCTGGAAATTTCAGATAAATTTTCCACCTAACATCAACCTCCTCAAAATTGAAAGGTCACTCTGCCGGCAAAACCTGTTTTGTGATTATTATTTGTCAATAAACCTGTATATAACACATCCAGTGTTATATATTCAATTATTGGAAATGAAGGTCCTGCATAGTAATCTAACATATATGAATCACTAAATATTGTTGCCTCTGCTCCTGCAGCGCCTGCTAACCATCCTATTAAATCAAACTTTGCATCAGAACCACAATCAAATGATATTGAATTTGAAACAGTATCTGAACTACTTAAACTAAACCCTACAAATGGTTTTATAGAAAATCCTGTCTCAGGCACGCTTATATCATAAACTCCCTGGAGTCCTATTCTATAATTGTTAAGCTCTCCCTTAAAACCCAAACCATTATATACTCCATTGACTATTCTTCCTGAAACTAAAAATGGCAAACCTAATGTTACACGTGATGTACGATAATTTACAAATGAACCAACCCAATACTCCCCAATACGCGTATCCACTGAAAATATTTCTGCTTGTGCAAGTGTCGTTACTCCTAAAATTATAGTCATTATATACAAAAAATATTTCTTCATTTTCTATACCTCCCCTTTATTATAGTAACTAATCTATATGCAACTATACTTTTTGTTTTAATTGTTTATTGAATTCTTGTAGCTGTATATGTTCCATTTCCTTGTCTTGTAGATGTATAACTACCTGTATGACTGATTCTTTGGAAATTAGACATAACTATAGTACCAAAACCCATTGTATCACTAGTATCAGTTGGAGCAGGATTCATCTGAAGTCTCAATGTTCCATCAGAATTTTTTTGTAAATTACTACCAGTAATTACACCTGCTTCAGAAGGGAAAAGTTTAAATTGAGTACCAGAATTATTTGTATAAAGTGGTCTTGCCATTGCATCTATAGGATTATTATCGCTATCATAAATAATAGTTAAAAGTCCTGTGCCTATTGTTGTTGAACTAGTATACTCATATATTTCCTTTATAGCTGGCTTACCAATTGTAAGTGCATAAGGCAAATAACTCCATAAATACATACCTGCTGTGGGCTTATAACTTCCAAAATTAAATTCATTACTTGTTTGCTCGTTCCCATCATAATAAGTAAGGAAATTAGATATATCAACAAGAATATGTGCTTCAGAAATAGAACCACCAAGTTGAGCTACAGGATCAAAAACTCTTTCAATTCTTTGTTGAGGCATATTCTGTCCAAGTATTCCTACTTCTTCTAATTCTGCTGGAGCTATTGTATAACCTGTATGAGCAATCTTAGTGTAATATGTAGTTCCATTTAGAACCACACTACCTTTAACTTTGTATTTGCTAGATATTGTTAAAAAGAATTTTTTGTATTTTCCAGGAGGAATATCTCCTTTAAATGCTGTTACATCCGCAAGAGAAGTTACTTTTGCTATATCTACATCCTCTGAACCACTCCATACAGAAACATTAGTTCCATCCTCTTTCTGCAACTCTATATTTTGTACAGTTACAATAAAAGATTCAGGTGCAGAACTATTATGTGCTAACCACTGTATTGCATCAACTATATTAGGACTAAAATGTTTCATCCCCATTAAAACCGCTAAAACTACACACTCTACCAAAATTGTTATTTTAAATATATTTTTCACTTTATTTATCATTTTACCCTCCTCTTATCCTATCCAAATTTATCCTAGCAATTACAAATTTAACCTATGCACTTATGCACATAAACATTTACAACCTTCCAACTCCTACATTAAAGCTAGAACCTAAAGCACTAAGCAATGGATTTCTTCCACATCCAACCACAAGAATTAAATGTGCAAGCAATACCGCTGCTATAACATACGCCAATAACAACCCTTTCTGTTTCATCATCTATCACCTCCATATACACCTAATTCATTTATAAAAATATGCTCAATAAATTGAGCAACTACAATAATTTTTTATATAATTATATCTAATCTATAATCACAATACAATCATTTTTAATTTTAAGCATATTGGCAATTAGTATCTTGAAATGTTAATATTTCTGATAGCTTTTTAAGAAAAATAAGAGATAAAAATGAATACTTATGGAAATTTTGTTATTTCTCTGAAGTAATTTCTTCTAAATACTGTTGCATTTTTTTTGCTTCACCATTTTTACCCATCATTTTGTACATTTCTATCATATGGTCCAAAATTTGTATTATATCAGGATGATTGGGAACAAGATTTTTTTTCCAAATCGCCAATGCCCTTTTATAAAGAGGCTCGGCTTCTTTATATCTACCTAAAACTCGATAAATTTCTGCCAAATTATTTGAAAATGCCGCCACATTTGGATGATTTAGACCTAAAGTTTTTTCATATATTCTTAATGCTCGTTTGCAATAAACCTCAGCCTCAGTATACTTTCCTTGTATTTTGTAAAACGCAGCTAAATTATTCTGAAATGCTGCAATATCAGGATGTTCAGGTTCAAGAGTTTTCTCTAATATCAACAATACTCTTTTATAAATAGGTTCAGCTTCTTTATATTTGCCTTCCATTTTATAAATTATAGCTAAATTATTAAGTAATACCGCTACATATGAATGATCTGGAGGTAAAGTCTTTTCAAAAATTTCCAATCCCCGTTTACAAAGTAACTCTGCCTCGACATACTTCTTTTGTCCGCTATAAACAGCAGCTAAAGTATTCAAAGAGCTTGCTACATTATCGACATTCTTTTTTGAAGATTTTCCCAATATAGTCAATGCTCTTTTTAAAAATTGTTCTGCTTCAACATATTTACCCTGAATATAATAAAGTCCTCCCAAATTATTTAAACATGTTGCAACATCTTCATGATTTGGACCTAAAACCTCTTCATATATTTTTAATGCTCTTTTATAAAGTGGCTCTGCTTCTGTATATTTTCCCAATTTCTCATAAAGCAATGCAAGATTATTGAGTGATTCTGCTACATTAGAATGACTAGAGCCAAATGTTTTTTCTGCAACCCTTAAAGATTCTTCGGACACTTTAACTGCTTCTGAATATTGACCTTTTTCATAAAGCACACCAATTTCTTCATTTAACTTATTCCACAACGTCTCATCACTATTTACAAATGCAACAAATAAAACAGTCAACATTATCGCCAACAAAACCTTTTTAAATGTTCTCATTATCATGTTGCCCCATATGATAACAGTCAATGTTTTTTTACTCAAAAGACTGTTTTTTAAAAATTTTATTTATAAAATTATCTATTAGTCATATACGCTTTGTTCTATATAATAAAGTATCATTTCGGCTACTTTCTTAATCTTATTATTTGAACTATTACATAAATGTTTTATTTCACCTATTAATCCTGGATTTTCCCAGCATATTTCTGACAAAGAAAGAGCTATTAAACCTTGTTCTTCTATATCTACTTCGGATATTAGCTCTACTAAATTATTTATCGTATTTTTATCTGCTATCCAACCAAGTTTCTTAATTGCAAATTTTCTAATATTTGTATCATCATTTTTTAACTCAATTAAACATTCTTCTATTATTGATTTATCCATCTTTGCGGCTACATGATATGCTCTAACTTTAACAAATTCTTGTGGATCATCAAATAATTTTCGCAAAAATTGCATTACTTGAATATCTTTTGCTTTTTCTAATGCATCTATAGCAGATACACGAACCCATTCATGTTCATCACTTAACATTTTTATTATTTCTGGCATAAATATTTTGATTTTCTTAACTCCTAACGAGTTAAGAACACCTGTCCGAACTTCCCATACATTATCTTGTAATAATTTTTTTAACGAAGCAATTACTTCTTGATTATTCAAATCAAGATATTTTGTTAAAGCAATACCAACACTTTGTCTCACCATTGGATGTTTATCCGTAGATGCTTCAACTAAATATGGAATTGCAATCTTATCTCTCATCCTTATGTTTCCTAAAACATCTGCTGCAAAACATCTGATATTATACCTTTCATCGGCTAAAGATTTTATTAATATTGGCATAACTGATTTCCCTAAATTACTTGCTGTTTCAACCTGAAGATAATAATATGTAGAAAAAAGATGGTTATCTAAACTATTAATAATATGATTTATCTTATAAATATTATCGTATTGTGCACTCACTATATTAATTGGTATAGAAAACCCTATAATTAAGAATATTATTATATATATAAATATTTTTTGCATTTAATTATTTTGAGCAACAGGGATAATCACCTTTATCTGAAAGTTTTTTTGAATTTTTACCATCATAATCTACAATCCAAATTCCATTTCTATCCGAAACATATATGATTCTTTCATTATCTGAATGCCAATAATTTATACAATTTTTTATTCCCCTTGTTATTGTCTTACCAATTTTTGTTTTTAACTTTCCCACCCAAAGAAAATCCTTTTGTGTATATCTGATATACTCTTGAGTTGTCCAAAGACCAATTATTTTATCCCGTTTTGGGGAAAGTTTTATATCATAATTAGTTAGAGGAAAATTTTTAAATTTTAATATCTGTTGCTCACCCGTATCAATCCTTACCACAGATAAATCTGTATAAATTCCTTTCATTTCAGAATAAATAATTTTATCATTTGATAACCACAGAGCATTATTAGTAAAAGTTGAAGTTATTAAAAATTTTTCATTTAAGTTGGAAATATCCAACCAATAGATATCTATACCAGGATCAGCAATTTCAATTTCATTAGATTCAACAGATGAAATTTCCGGAGAATCAATATATAATATCCTTTTTTTATCAGGCGACAAATCTTGAAATGTTCCATTTTTATCAAATATTTTTTTTATTTGATGCTTTTTCATATTTATACTCCACACACGACTATCTATAGTAGTAAATATAACCATTTCATTATCAAAATAGTTTATCTTAAATACATTAAATTCCTGAGCGAGTTTAACTACTTTATTTTCGTCTACTGTTAATATCCATAACTTATATCCATTGCTACAATTTTCTATGGTGCTTTTGATGTTTTCGACACCATATAACAAATTTTTGTTATCAGGAAACCAGCCAAATAAAATACTCACATCATTAGTTTTTGTTATTTGGCGTTTCTCACTTCCATCGTCATTCATTATCCATATATTTTTGTCCATTACAAATGCTATCTTGTATTTATTTCCATTTGTTTCTTGTTTGCACATTATATTTTCAGGATTAAGTAAATTAAAAAGCGAACTAAGCAGCAATAATATTATTAATTTTATTATGAACTTTTTCATATTTAAAAACTAATGTTACTTATTTATCTCTTTAAGTTTGGGAATTTTACTTCAAAGTATCGTTGCCAATTTAAAAAAAATGTTTCAGTAGAAGTTTTTATTCCAGGATGTCTATATTGAATCATTATATTTTTGGAAAGGCTAAAAAAATATAACATGGGGGTATAGTGAATCTTTCCTTGAGAAAACTCATCCCAACTACTTGCAGTAATTATAAAATTATTGGCATCTATCCAAATCATTTCATTAAATCCGCCCATTGTCCCATAAAATAATATATGATAATGTTTTCCCTTTTTAAGATCGATAAAACTCACTGCAGAATCAGGTTCACCAACTAACTCAAATTCTCCTTTTTTATTAACAAATATTCCATTATTAATATGTAAAACTTTGGTTTTATCTGGCGAGTAGGAATACAATTTCACCTCTAATTTATTCTTCATTTTATCAAATTGATAAATTTCAGTATTCATAGGTCCGAATTCATAAAAATGAATGGATTCTTCTTTCTCTTTCTTGCATTGCTTAATATCAAATTTTGCAATTGTTACGCTACACCATTTTATCCATTTATCTAATCCTTTTTCGGCAATCAACATAATTCTTCGCAATTCTTCATCACGTTTCATTTCTTGCATTATTGTAGGAACTACTACTTTTTCAGAATAACTAATATTGGTTATTGTTATTCCAATTATAATAACTATACTAAATAGAATTTTCTTCATACTTTACTTTATACTACTCTCCCCATAATATAAAAGTAAAGCAAAAAAATATTACTAATTCAATTGCTTAAGTTCTATTTAGCATGATAGAATTTATTATATTTCTATTTTATGAAAAAACTTATACTAATAATTACTACGATATTTTTGGCTATTCTTTTTTATATCATTTATTTGAATATATTCGCACTTCCAAAAGCAAAAGGATTAATACGCATTAATGGTGTTTCTCCATCATGTTCACCAGATGGAAAATGGATAGTATTCAGTTCATTTGCCTCAACCACATCAAATTCTTTAATTTATAAAATTGACTCTACAGGTAATAATCAAAAAAGATTAACCAAAATTTTATATGGAGATTGTATTTTACCTTATTGGTCACCAAATGGAGAATATATTGCATATTTTAGATGCACTGATGGCAAATACAGTTTAAATATTGTAACTGCTGATGGCAAAGATGAATGGGAATTAACATCTGTAAATCTAATTAGTTTTCCTATTTCATGGAATCCCGATAGTAATAAAATAGCTTTTACTGACTTAGATAAAAATAGAAATATAAATATTTTTACAATTGATATTATGGATAAAAGCAAAATTAATCTAACAGATAAATTAAAAACAAGCTTTAATGCTCATCCATCATGGTCTCCTGATAATAAGTATATTATTTTTGCAAGTAATAAAAATGGATATATCAATATCTGGAAAATATCAGAGTTGGAAACAAATAATTTTGTATTTACTCAACTTACAAAATATTCTTCTAATATTAAATACCCTATGTTTTCAAATGATGGAACCAAAATAGTATTTTATAAAAGTAAAGAATTATGGTTGACAAATAGTGATGGAAGCATGCAAACATGTTTAGTAAAAGATTACGTATGCGATGATACTCCTTCCGTATGGTCACCTGATGACAAAATGATTTTATTCCAAAGTAAATTTAATTTATATGTCTATAATTTTAGAAATAAAGTTAGAAAACCATTAACTGAATTTTCTATTGCAGACACTTGTCCAATTTGGGCAGAAAAAGGAGAGAAAATAGTTTTTGCATATGTAAATGGAAAAAAAACAGATAATAGTACATTGCAGTTTTTTGAAATAAGTAAAATAAAAAAATATCTTGTATCTGCATTATTTGTTGCAAAACCAAAAAAGATAGAAGCAGAAGAAATAGCATCTGGACTAAACAAACAAGGAATTACATACTATGATAGAGGAAAATATGAAAAAGCTATATTAAGTTGGAAAAAAGCCATCAAGTTAGATTCAAATATGGCTAATTTATATCGTAATATTAGTATAGCACATAGAAAAATAGAAAAACTAAAAAAATCTGATTTTTATATATCTAAATCAATAAAAAAAGACCCACAGTTTTCGGACGCTTATTATACTGCAATTATTACAGAGTTAGAAAAACACAATTTTGAAAAAGCATTAAGTTTAGCTAAAAAATCAGTGCAAATAGATCCTAATAATCTAGAAAAAAAATATTCCACGGCTTATTGTTACTGGAAAATGGAGGAATATCAACAAACGATAAATATATGCAAAGAAATAATAAAAATTAACTCCAAGCATATTAGAGCACATTACGTATTAAGTTTATGTTTGGAAGAAATAGGTGAAGGTCTAACAGCTGCAGAAGAATTTAACAAATTTCTTGAATTATTACATGAAGAAAAATAAGTGAACACTATTTTAGTTTTTATTTTCGGAAAGAATTTGTGAATTTAAATGCTTATAAGATATTTTTTTAAATAACATCTTATCTTTTACTTCTTCTTTTAAGGCAGAAACATATAAACTATGGCATTTAGGACATAGGTTATACATAAATTTTACATATATATCTTCCATAAGTTCTTCAGAGCTCATATTTTTCATTATATTGATTAAATCTTTTATTTCTTTATGAAAATCTTTTTGCAAATCCTTTTTTGTAATGGCAAGTTTTTCATCGGCAGATGCATACACTTCTATTTTTACAGTATATCTTTGCATTGACTTTGTAATTGGTTTAAAACACCTGTCACACAATTTCGGCATTAAAACTCCTCTAAGTATTTACGTGCAGAAAATGAAGCTAATGCACCATCTCCTACTGCAGTTGATATCTGCGGCAACTGTTTTTTTCTAACATCGCCTGCTGCAAAAATTCCAGGAGATGATGATTCTAAATTTTCATTTGTGATTATATATCCATATTCATTCGTTTTAATAATACCATTCAAAAATGCAGTATTTGGTTTTAAACCTATATATACAAATATGCCATCGCATACAAAATTTTCTTTTTTACCTGTTTTCACATTCTCCAGAATTAATTTTTCAACACTACTACTGCCTTGTATTTCAGAAACTACAGAATTCCATATAAATTTTATCTTTTCATTTGCTAAAGCCCTATCCTGAAGTATTTTAACTGCACGCAAAGAATCGCGTCTATGAACTATAGTAACACTTTTTGCAAATCTGGTTAAAAACAACGCTTCTTCTAATGCAGAATCTCCACCACCTATTACAGCAATAGAAGCATTTTTAAACAAAGGACCATCACAAGTGGCACAATATGATACACCTTTGCCACGCAAATTATCTTCACCGGGAACATTTAATTTAACAGAATCAGAACCTGAAGCTATTATTATTGCTTTTGAAATGTAGATTTGTGAGGAATTAGTTTTTACGTGTTTTATTTTTTCTTCAAGTTTTATACTTTCAATTGCTGAATGGACAACTTCTAATCCAAAACGTTTTGCTTGGTTCTGCATTTTTAATGCAAGCTCTGCACCATTTACACCATCTGGAAAACCGGGATAATTTTCTATATCACTTATATCAGTTAATTTACCGCCTAAAAGTCCTTTTTCCAAAAGCAAAGTGGTAAACCCTGCACGTGAACAGTATAAACCTGCAGTCAAACCAGCAGGACCACCACCTATTATTATTATATCGTACAACTTATTTTGCATTATATAGATCTAAGAATTCTCATCCAATTTTCCAGACAAATTCTTGACGATATTTCCCCAGATTCTGAAAACGCGCCACCACCTGGTCTGTTCATCTGTGACTCAGTTAAATTACCTTTTGCACGCCAGTGTGTTTCCAAAGAAACATATCCGTTATAACCAGATGTTTTAAGTTCTTTAAATTGACTTGGGAAATCAATTTCTCCTTCGCCAATTTCCACACATTCTGCACTATTTTCACCTTTATGCACTGCATCCTTAAGATGCATATGTATCATAAATTTTTTAATATGTTCATACCCATCAGGATACGGATTTTCGCCTTTTGGATCATATATCTCATTAGCAGGATCCCATACAGCTAAAACATTTTTCGAATTAATATCTTTTAGAAACTTTCCGAGGTCAGCGCCTCTGCCAATAAAACAAGATGCTTCATTTTCTATTGCAATAATAATATTTTCATCTTTTGCAATTCTGGCTGGCTCTTTATATTTATCAATAATTTTTGAGTAATATTGCTCTAATTCTCCCTTTCGCCAGAAAGTAAATCCACGAATCAAATTTGTGCCAAGTTTTTTTGCAACGATAATACATTTTTTAAAAATTTCTATGTGTTCTAAATATTCTTTTTCATTGTCAATATCACATTTAAGAAATGGAGAAGCAATACAGGAAATCTTTAGATTCGCACTATCAAGTAATTGCTTAATTTTGTCTATATCGTTGTTGTCCAACTGATGCGGTGATTTATTCCATACAGTTCTAATTTCAACAGAATCCAAATTAAATTCTTTTGCAAGTTTTATAGCAACATCAAGCTCTTGTGAAACCTCGTCAGTAAAAATCCCTAATTTAAACATCTTTTCTCCTATAATTTGTCATTGCGAGGAACATTAGTGACAAAGCAATCTAAAAACGGGATTGCTTCACTTCATTCGCAATGACAACTTAGAAACGCTAACCTATTATATTTAATTTGTGGAGGGGGCAATCGGACTTGAACCGATGAATAACAGTTTTGCAGACTGCTGCCTTAGCCGCTTGGCTATGCCCCCAATTGTATGACTTTGTTTTCACGTGAAGACTGCTGAACAGCTAAAGCTATTCTTAAAACTTCACGTGCATCTACTATATTATTTATAGGATCTTTACCTGATTTTATGCATTCAATAAAATGTTTATCTTCATTAACCATAGCCACACCCGTAGGTTCTACTTCAATTATTTTTTCTTCTCCATTATTTTCTTTTACTTTTATTTTAGTCCAATCTAACATTATTGCTCCACCTTTTGTTCCTATAACTCCCATTGTAGTATTTCCAAGTGGAGATGCCCAACTTGCACCACCTACACCAACTCCAGTTTTAAATGTAAGAATAGTCCATATATTATCTTCTGTCTGTGTATCAGGATGAACACGCCACACTTTTCCATATACTGATAACACTTCACCACCGACCCATTTAAGCCAATCCAAATCATGTGTAAAAAACTCAACTGTCATACCTCCACTTTTAGAAGGATCAGAAATCCATTTTTTTGCAGTATTAAAATAACCTAACCTATTTGACCAACAAGTAAGTAATGAGCCAAGTTTACCAGATTCAAATATATCCTTCAAAGTTTTGCAAGCCGGATAAAAATGCAAAATATAACCCACCATTAATTTTACACCTGCCGATTTAATTACTTTTGCAATCTCATCAGCATCAGCCAAATTTAATGTTATTGGCTTTTCACAAAATATATGTTTTTTTGCCTTTGCTGTATCTATTACCTGCTCTTTATGCAAATATGGCGGAGTACATATATAAACAGCATCTATTTCTTTTATATCTAATAAAGCCTTATAATCTTTTAAAAATTTTGCGCTATACTTTGAAGCAAATTCATTACCTTTTTTTTCATCTACATCAGTACAAGCAATTATTTTCACATCTGGCAATTGTGAAAGCACTCCTGCATGTGCATTTGCTATACCACCAGTGCCTATAAACCCAATTTTAACATCTGCCATACCACTATCCCCCTTTTTGTAATTGCTATGCAATTGCAAAACGTTAGCGCTACTATATAGCTAAAAACTTAAAACTAGAAGCAAAAAACTATAGCTTAAAATTTTAAATTTTTAGCTTTGGTTTTACGTTTTTCACTTTACATTTTAAACTATATTGTGTTATTTATACCAAAAACTGCTTCTTCTTTCAATTAAAAAATTTTTGTGGAACAAAAATAGTCAAATATGGTAGAATTACGTTATATGAGTAATAAAAATCCGGAAGTAGAATTATTAAAGAAAAAGGTTGAAACTCTATCAACACTATTGGATATCAACACAGTATTGGCTTTAAATTTAGATATAATAAAGTTGCTTCCGTATGTAATGTCAGTTACAGCTGAATTACTACAGGCAGAAGGTAGCTCTGTCATTTTAATTGATAGAGAAAAAAATGAATTGTATTTTGAAATAGCACATGGAAAAAAGGCAAATGCTGTTTCAAGAATAAGAATGCCAATTTCCCAGGGTATTGCAGGATGGGTCATAAAAGAAAAAAAAGCAATTATTGTTAATAATGTAAAAGATGATACAAGATTCAATACGGATATTGATGGAAAAAGCGGATTTACTACAAGATCTATTATAGCAACACCTCTAACAGTTAAAGTGAACGAAGAACTTGAAAAAAACAAAATCATTGGAGTTCTTGAGGTTGTGAATAAAGTAAATAATGAAATTTGGACAACAGAAGATTTGGAAATATTAGAAATATTAGCAAACCAGGTTGCTACTTCAATAGAAACCACACTATTAATAGAAAAATTAAAAACAACAATTAGTCAGTTAAAAAAATAAGTTAGAAACTATCACAGCTGGTTTATCTACTGATTCTACAAGCTCAGGAAGTTTCAACCCAAGTATTTTAGAATATTTATCCCGCTGTTCATAAGTTTTAATTGTCTTATCAAATAATTGTTCTACAGATAATTCGGGGATTTCAAAACAAGGCATATCTATCAATTGCTGAAAGTTTTTTACTTTTGGGTCATAATTTATACCTATTGCAGGAATTTTATTTGCGCAAGCCAAAATCAAAGAATGCAACCTCATACCAAGTAAAATATCCAATGCAGATACAACATCAACAAGTTCACTTAAAGTATAATTATCTAATACAAAATGTTTCTTTTTCATTTTAGAAGTAATATTCTTTATAACTGTTATGTCATTTTGTAAATCAAATGGAATAAAAATAACATTCCAATTATTAGCTTCAATTAACTTATCTGAAAATTCAGCAATTACTTTGCAAAAATCAATAGATGTTGAACAAGCACGTGGAGCAATTCCCAAAATTGGGACATTGGTATTTTTAAATATCTTTTTTAGCAGTATTTCCCCTGCACTTTTATTCCCCTCATTTAAAGTTACTACTGGATCTGCACAAATCACAATATCTTCTCTATATATGCCTATTGACTTTAATACTTCATACGAAAAATTATCTCTCAAAGTTATATAATCAACTTTTTTGAGAATCAAACGTGTCCAAAACTTTCCAATTTTTGTATTAATCGGGCCTATGCCACAAGCATATAGCATTGTTTTTACATTCAAAATTTGTGCAATAAAAATCAAAAATAAATAATACATCAAACTTTTAATACTTGTTACATCCTGAAATAGCCCTCCACCACCTGTAATAAACAAATTGGTATTTAATAATTCTTTTATTATCAACCAGAAATTTTTACGGTTAATAGATTTAACACCATATAACTTTGATGTAACAGAAGGAATATTTGACAAAATCACAATTTCTTCTTTTTCAGACAATATTTTTTTAAACCTGCCAAGCAGTGCTTCAAGTATCAATTCATCTCCTGCATTTTTAAACCCATAATATCCAGATATAAGTATTTTCATCATCTTAAAATGCAATTGCAAGTTTTTTCAATACTGCCGGAACTTTAAATTTTCTTTCTACAATATTTTCAAAAAAAACATTCAGCAATAAAATGGTTTCCATAGTTAAATCTGTATTTGTATTCATTGAATTTTCTGTATCTATATTTGCCTTATATACATTTTTTATAGTTTTAAATATATCCTGTGAAATACTAAGAGCTTCTTCATCATTTAAAGAGCATTTAGCACATAAAATACCTCCAAAAACATAGCTTAACCCAAGAGAACCTTTATCTAAAGGTTTTGTTTTGCAAATTACACAAACATCAGTTCTCATTTTATATCCTGCAATAGATAATAGCTGAATTGCAAAAGTCAATGCAATCTTCTCAACATAATCTTTTTTTTCGATATTTATAAGAGTTTTTATTAATAAATTATATAATTCTTCATTTTTTTCTTCGGCAGGAACAAAATGCAAAAGAATCTCAAGAATATAACTTCCAAATACCATCTTTTTTAAATTTTCTTTTAGAAATCTAAGCGAATTAATTACTTCAACCTGTGTTACTGTATATAATTCTTTTCCTTCTTTTCTATAAAGCATCAGTGTGCAGTTTGTAAAAAGTTCCATTGAACTACCAAATCTGCTTTTTATCTTCCGTATTCCTTTAACTACAGCCTGAATTTTTCCGAATTTAAAAGTATATAATGTCAGTATTCTATTTGCTTCGCCGAAATTGACAGAATTAACAACTATGGCTTGGGTTTTATACAGCGGCATTTATTTCGTAGCAATATCTTGCCACTTTGGAAACATCATAGCATTAGAAAATTCTTCGTTAAAATCCTGCACAGTTGACAATTCAATATATTTTGCTTTTCTACCTATTTCATCAGATTCTTTACGTGCCAAAACAGACACAAGTGCCATTTTTGCGCCTTCAAATGCAGCATTTCCTATTGATTTAACCTTGGATAGTGGAAAATCCGGAATTAATCCTATACGCAATGCACTTTCTGGCTTAAGATAATTTCCAAATGCACCGGCCAAAAGAACTTCTTCAATATCAGCATTACTAATTTTTAGGTTTTTTTTCAAACTTTCAATTCCACTTCTTATAGCACCTTTTGCCAATTGTAATTCCCGGACATCTTTTTGGGTTAATAATATTTTTTTAGTATCAGACTGCCACAATATAAAATCATACCCGCTTTTCCCTTCTACAATACGAGCAGCCAACTTAGCAGACACTTTTTTATCTAATTCTCCCTTTGATAAAATCCTTCCTGTCTCATCTATTATTCCAGCACTTAAAAGCACTGCAACAGCATCAACAAGCCCAGTCCCACATATACCATGTGGCACTGCACCCTCAATCACATTAATAAATATATCATCATTTTCTATTTTTACTTTATCAATAGCACCTGATGCAGCTCTCATACCACAAGAAATATGCACTCCTTCAAATGCAGGACCAGCAGCAGTAGAGCAAGACACCAGCAAATCTTTAGAACCCAGAACTATCTCTCCATTTGTTCCAATATCTATAGCTAATTTTATTTTTTCACTTTTATGTAAAGAAGCGGATAGTATTACCCCAACTGTATCTGCACCAACGTAACCAGCAATATTAGGTAAAATATGAACATTGCCATTTGGATTAATATCTAATTTTAAATCGCACGCCTTTATATCACAGGATTCCTGAATAACAGGAACATACGGTAAAAACCCAAGATTTTCCGGAGAAACACCAAGAAAAAAATGCTGCATTGTGCTATTTCCAACAATAGTTATTTCATAAATTGACTTTTTGTCAATCTTGCATACTTTAACAGCTTTTGATATTAAATCATTTATTAAATCTATTATTTTACTATGTACTTTTTTTAAACCATCGGATTCAGTTATAGAAAATTTTATTCTTGATATTACATCATCACCATAGACTACCTGTGGATTCATCGCAGGAACAACTGCTTTAACTTCGCCTGTGCCCAAATCTATGAGGCTTCCAACAACTGTAGTTGTGCCTATATCAAATGCCATACCATAAGAATTACTCACAGTATTACCTTTTTCAATATCAATTATTTCATTATTAACAGATGTAACAGTTATTTTAAAATCTGATTCTTTGAGTTTTTTTGACAAATTCTTTAACATATCTAAATTAGAAATTGGAGAATTCACTATGCCTTTTAAATTATATTTTAAATTATCCCAATCGCCTATCTGTTTATCTAAACTTGGTTTTTCCATTTCAATATATATTTTTTTGACAGCAGATTGAACAACCACTTTAGTCCCCACACCTTCTGCTAAAATCTTTTGTGTATATAGCAGTGTTTCTTCTGGAATTCTAACTACTGTATTTGTCTGAATAACACTTTTGCAGGACAAACGAAAGTTATTTGGCAACTGTGCATCCTGCAATATTTTAGACTCTTCTGCATTTGCCGGCATAAGACCTGTAATAACTTCAACATAACATTTACCACATTTACTCTGGCCACCACATGGGGTCTCAATCATTATTCCGGCAAGCGCAGCTGCTTCTTTAATTTTTGTCCCTGCAGGAACAACTATTTTTTTGCCATACGGCTGAAAAATTATTGAAAAATTGCATTTAAAAGATTCTACAAATTTATCTATTTTTCCTTTATGTTCATCTGTTATATCTGTAAATTCAAGTGCCAAATAATGATTGTCAACAAGTTGCGTTCCTCGTATTACACGCGCAGATAAATTTTCAAAATTAATATTACCTGACAAATCAAAAAAAAGTGACAGTTGTTTTCCTCTTGGAATTGTTTGAGAAGATAAAACTCCAAGCCCAAGTGTACTTATATTAACTATTGTCCCTTCAGTTACTATTCCATATTCTTTTTCCTTCAGCTTTACACCAGCCAGCATTGTTATTCTTTCAGCACGTCTTCGTTCAATCACATCCATTTTGTATTCTCCTTTTAATTATCAATCAATAGTAAATCTACCAAAGAAATTTTGTATGCTACTACTCTTAATTATAGCTGTATCATAAGAAATAAGTTTCTTCTCAACTAATTCTTTAAGTGTTTGATTCAATGTTTTCATTCCCTCTTTTGCTCCAGTTTGTATAACACTTGGAATTTGCTGAATATCATTCAAAGTAATCATAGAACGTATAGCAGAGTTAACAACCATTACTTCTAATGCCGGTATTCTTCCTTCATCATCTAATTTAGGCAACAAACACTGGCTTGCAATAGCACGCAAACAACCTGCCAATTGCACTCGGATTTGCTGCTGTTGATGTGAAGGAAAAACATCTACAATACGATGTATAGATTGAGCTGCATCTATAGTATGTAAAGTAGAAAACACAAGATGTCCTGTTTCAGCAGCAGTAATAGCCATAGAAATTGTCTCTAAATCCCGCATTTCTCCAACAAGTATAACATCCGGACTTTGCCGAACAACATTCCGCAGTGCATTGGCAAATGAATCAGTATCTGCACCAACTTCTCTTTGGTCTATTACACTTTTTTTGTTTTTATAAATGTATTCAATTGGATCTTCTATAGTTATCACATGATAATTATATTTTTCATTTATTATTTCTATTAATGTCGCCAATGTAGTAGATTTTCCACAACCAGTTGGCCCAGTAAGTAAAACCAAACCATTAGGATAATCTACCAAATCTGCCAAAGACTGTGGCAAATGAAGTTCTTTTAAAGTTGGAATATGCGATGGTATCGGTCTAAAAGCTGCTGCAATACTTCCTCTTTGAAAATATGCATTTACACGAAATCTGCCTACATGAGAAACTCCACAGGTAAAATCAAGCTCATGTTTATTTAGTAAAGTTTCAAATTCTGCCTCACTAAGTATGCTATGTAATAGTGCAGAGGTACGTTCTGCACTAAGAATAGAAAATTCTCCTGAAACCAATTTACCATCAATTCTAAATTTAGGAGAAGAATTTGGAGTAATAATTAAATCGGACGCTTTTTTTTCAATTGTTTTTTTTAATAAAAAATGCATCTCTTCCAAAGGTGCATCTATGTATTCGGTATCACTCATTTTAAATATCTCCTTTTTTTATTCCAAAAGAAACTCCAAGTGATTTAGCTGCTGCAATTAAAGAAGAATTGCATTCTACTTTGCACAACTTTCCTACTGCTTCTTCAAGTTTAACAGCAACAATATCCTTACCTTTTAAAGCAACCATTATGCCAAATAATTTTTTTTCTGCAAGATGGACTGCTTCTCTGCCAAGTCTTGTAGCAAGAACTCTATCATAAGCAGTTGGTATTCCTCCACGTTGTAAATGCCCAAGAATAGTTGCTCTTGTTTCTAAACCAGTCCTTTTTTCTATTTCATTTCCAAGCAAGGTTCCTATACCACCAAGTCTTATTGGGTCAGGACTATCTTTAACAATTTTATTAATACTCATATTTCCACCTATTGGCTTTGCTCCTTCTGCTACAACTATTATACTAAAACGTTTACCCTTATGATGACGTTCCAACACTTTTTGACATACAATTTTTATATCATAAGGTATCTCAGGTATCAATATTATATCACCACCACCCGCTATTCCAGATTCCAAAGCAAGCCACCCTGCATATCTTCCCATAACCTCAATAATCATAACTCTATGGTGAGACATTGCAGTAGAATGAAGTTTATCAATTGCATCAGTAGCTATTGCTACAGCAGAATTAAAACCAATAGTCACATCCGTAGCACAAAGGTCATTGTCTATTGTTTTAGGTATTCCAACAATATTGAGCCCGATTTTGCTTAATTTATTGGCAATAAATAATGTACCATCTCCACCTATACATATAAGAGCACTCAGCTTTAATCTTTTATAATTTTTCAATGCAATTTTCGACATATCTTTTTTTGTGAATTTATTTTTTTTAGTATATACAACATAATTAAATGGGTCAGCTTTATTTGATGTTCCAAGTATAGTTCCACCTATCGTAAGTAATCCTGAAGCATCATTTAAAGTAAATTTTTTAAATTGAGATTCTACAAGCCCTAGATATCCATCTTTAAAACCAATAACATCCATACCATAATCATTAATTGCTGTTTTAACTACTGCTCTTATCGCAGCATTTAAACCAGAGCAATCCCCACCACCTGTCAACACCCCAATTGTTTTTTTCAAAATATTCCCCTTTATTTTATCCACTTAGATATCCGCTTTTTTGCCTCTTTATGACTAACAATCTTTTGTTCTTCAATTTGCTGTAAGCTTTTATCAACTTTTTGTCTAAAATATATTTCAGCCATAATTTCATCATAATCAACTTTGTCTGACAAGTTACTTATCATTTTAATAACTTCTTGCTTTACAGTTATCATTACATATCACCTCACTTTTACTCTACACAAAAACTCTTTATATTTCAATATCTTTATAATGGTGCGAGAGGGGGGAGTTGAACCCCCATGCCCTTCGGCATTGGATCCTAAGTCCAACGCGTCTGCCAATTCCGCCACCCTCGCAAATTTACATAAAGTATATTACACTTCATATTAATACTAAACATTATTTTTATATAAAATGCTTTTATCTATATTCTTTATAATATTTTCCAACGAATTTTTATTGTGTAATTCTTCAATTATTAATTTTATTATTTCTCTGCATATATTTTCTACTTCAACGACTTCACAAGAATAATTCTTTTTATCATTTCCATGTACAATGTTACTACGAATTCTGTAAAATTCTCCTAATGTTTTAAATGTCTTGTCTTTTTCTCTTTTGTTTTCAAGAAGATATGCTCCTCGCAAACAAAAGCGATAACTCAATTCATTACTAATACCATAAAGCAAAATACTTTCAAGCAATATAGCCATATCAATTATTTTATCTTCTGATAACTCTCTTCTATAAATATCGCTAAATCTTCTTAGTGCAATTTCAATTACATCTAAATTATCTTCTATAAGTACTTTGAATATATCATTGCATATTTTAAAATCGCTATTATTATTAAAATTAAAGATTTCTCCTGAATATTTATCTGATGCAAAATTGCTATGTATAGAGTTCCTCAATGGCTCAACTAGTGGCGGATTGAAATTATTAATAGATTCTGAAAAAATAAAATTAGACAGATATAGATCCCCAGATTTTAATAGGCGTAAAGCAGTAATAATTTTTTCGCTTTTTTTTACAATACAGTTAATAGATTCACCTGACAAAGATGATCTTTTATTATCTTCAAAAATAAATTTAAAAGCAAAGCCAGATTTAAAGATACCATCTACATCGCATAAATCTCCTGTATTCGGTTCTCTGTAAAATAAGGAATTTGCAAAGTATTCTCGTTTATTTGGTTCTAAATATATTATTTCTACTCCATTATCAAATTTTGTATTCTTCATATCAGATGAAAAATTCAACAATGGTATATATCCAACAAATTTTGCTTTTTCATTAATGGTATAACTTTCAAAATCGCAATACAATTTATCAAAAATATTTTTATCAAAATTCAATGTATCTATTTGGTCTAAATATCTACTAATAAAATAAAATATATTGCCATGTAACAATCCGGACCATAAAACAGATTTTTCATCAGGACTTTCAACAGTATTATTATTTGAATCTACAAAAGATGGATTTTTAATAAATTTATTGCCTAACAAAACTTTAAACAAATTTTTCGATTTTTTCATGTCACAAATACTGTCCATATAATGAATAATATTACTATGCGAATACAATCTTTCATTAACCTTTATATCCCCTATACTCCAACCATTTTCACCTAATATATACTTTTGCACAACTTTATCATTACTTTTATCACTATTATAATCCGTAGACAAAACAAAAATTAGTTTTTCCATTAAACCCAACAAATTATCGTACATCGCTTTTATTTTATGTGTATTTTGATCAATCATAAATTTAATATTTGTTACATTTTGGTAATATTCTTAAAGCCTATTCATATTCTTGTTTCATCCGAATAGAATTTTCAAATTATTCTGATAAAATACCTTTTAACACACCTTTCATATTTTCTACTATTACCCAACAAACTGTTTATTAATACAATCTGTTGAGTAACAACTGCCAATATTTTTATGCTAAACATCATACGGAATTTATCTCTTATTCTTCAAATTTTATTGCGTCAACCTTGCGTCAACCCATATCGTAAATATTTACCAGCACCTTGTATTTTAAAAATATCTTTTTCTGCAAGATTTTTTAATTCTTTATGCGCAATGGTATGAGAAATTCCATTAAGTTGTTTATATTCTTTTCTACTGATAGAGCCTTTCTTCTTTACATATTCTATTGCTTTCTTCTGTCTTTCATTAAACTCAGGAAGTTCCTCTTCTCCTACAAACTTGTCTTTGGCAGAATAAATATTTATTATAAAACTATATTCGTCAGTTTTTGATGGCTTCCACTCTATTGTAATAGACTCATCAAAACCAACAATATTAGTTGTTTTCATATTATTTCTTTGTAAATTTTAACAATTGTTTCCAATTAAGTAAATCTATTTTTATAAATTATATCTTCAATATTTTAAAATCAGATGATGTTAGTATTTTAATATGTTAAGGGTTACTGATATTTTGAAATGCTAAATTTTAGGAAACTATTGTTGGTATTTTATATCAAAAAATTTTTTAATAATTCCAAAATCTGATTTTTTAAGATTGGCAAATCTTCTTTTATAGTCTTCCATAAAATATCTTCATCAATACCAAAATATTCGTGAGTGATTTTATTTCTCATACCAATGATTTCAATCCAAGCAATATCGGGATTCTTTAACTTTATGTCCTCAGGAATATTTCTTGCAGCCTCACCAATTATGCTCAGATTTCTAACAATAGCATCAATTGTTTTATCGTCTTCAGTAAATTCATCAAAAGATAAATCTTTAATGTATCTCTCTATCTTGCCAATAGAGTCTTTTATATCTTCAAGATAAAGCCGTGATTCTCTTTTAGACATAAATTGTTTCCTTAAGAATATCGTTCTTTATAATTGGTTTTATCGCTTTTGTAGAAACAAGATCAACTTTTTGCTGAATTTTTTCACTTAAGAAATTTTCTAACCTGATGAATTCAAAAAAACCGATTGGAGATTCAAACTCTACCATTACATCTACATCACTATCTTCTTTTGCTTCATTTCTAACGACAGAACCAAAAATGCCTAATTTTTTGACATGGTATTTTTCTTTTAGAAAAGAAAGTTGAGAACTAAGAATGTTTTTTATTTCTTCTTTATTCATGCTATAAAAATACCAGAAATATAATGAAAAATCAAGAAATTTATGGTTCTTTCGTCTTCACTTTCGTTCAGAATGACCTAATATATATACTTTCTTACAAAATAAATACTAATAATGCACCCTAAAATACGAAAGAAGCAAAACTATTGTATTTCCCTATCTTGTCAAATGATGTTATTTATGAAACTTATAGTGATTAATATATTTTATCTTGCAGAATTAAATTCATGTAACGCATCAATCATTGCTACAATATTCTCAATTGGAGTTTTTACCTGAATATTGTGGATAGTATTAAATATAAATCCGCCATTCTTTGAAAATATTTCACATCTTTTAAGTACTTGTTCACGTACTTCAGAAGGTGTACCAAATGGAAGTGTTTTTTGTGTATCAACACCTCCACCCCAGAAAGAAATTATATTTCCATATTTCTGTTTTGATAATTCAGCATCCATACCTTTAGCAGAACATTGGACCGGATTTAGTATATCAAACCCTGATTCAACCAGAGATGGAATAAAAGACTCAACTGCTCCACAAGAATGTTTAAAAGTCTTCCATTGTGTATTTTTATGAATCCAATTATTTATTTTTTTATAATAAGGCATATACAGATTACGAAACGTATCTAACGAACAAAACGTGGAATTTTGGGTTCCGAAATCAGTACCACAGACAAAAACAACATTAACAAGATTACCAACACTTTTATATATTTTATCCAGATTTAAAATAGCAATCTCTGACTGTTTTTCAAATACTTTATGAATATAATCCTGTCTTGCAATTGTAGATATATACCATTCTTCAATATCCCGAATACCCTTTGGATGTTTAAGAAATGGCGCAGGAACTAATGCAATATCACCAAATGCACTCCCACCAAAAGTAGCAATAACTGCACGATTTGTTAATGATGCATTTCTTATTGCATTCTCAAAATATGCAATATCTTCATCTGTAAAAATTTTAAATTCTTCCAAATTATCTTCAGGATTAAGATTTTCCTCATCAAGTGGTTCCTGCCGTATTATAGCATCAAAAAAATAACCATCTGCAGGCATCTTCCCAGATGGAAAAACATTAGTATCACCCTGCGGATAAATGTATGTAACACCATTATTATCTACTGTAGTATTAAATTTTTCAGGCACTAAAACAATCAAACCATCAGGCATTTTCCACTCTTTCCAATTTTCATTTGGGAAACCAAACATATTATTTTTTGGAAATACTCCTTCAATATCAACGCCTATTATATTTTTCAATTCCTTATCTATTTCACCAAGCATCTGATATGGCTCAATCACCTTAACTGGAAGTTTTTTCAATCCATAATACTCACGCAACTTTGCAACACAACTTATATGTATCCCTGTAACTGCAGTTGCACCAAAATCCACAGGTACTTTTTCAATATCCTGATGCTTTAAACTTTTCAAAACAATATCTTTGGAATTCATAATATTATTAGTATTTATTTTACTTCCTGAACTGTAACATTAACTTCACGAACTGAAAGACCTGTCATATTTTCAACTGCATCTCTTACTTTTTCCTGAACCTGTGCGCCAATTTCTGAAATATCTGAACCAAAATTTACAATTATAAATAAATCCAAACCAACTTCCTTTTCATCTACTGTAACTCTGATACCTTTATCAACACCTTTCTTACCTAAAAACTGTGCAATTGTATCTATAACTCCCCCACTCATTCCAATAACTCCCGGCACTTTAGATGCAGCAATAGCAGATATAGAAGCAATTGCTTCTATAGAAATATTTAAAACTCCCAATGGATTTCTTGTAATATCCTGTTTCATTGAGATTCCTCCAACATTTTTATAAAATCAGTGTGAATTTCTCCACGTCTGAATAATGGATTTGAAAGTACTTTTTTGTGAAACGGTATTGTGGTTTTTATACCTTCTATTACAAATTCATCAAGAACTCTTTCCATACGCGTTATAGCTTCTATACGACTCTGACCATGTGTTATAGCTTTTGCAATAAGTGAATCATAATATGGCGGTATTACATATTCTTCATAAACATGTGTATCAATTCTAACACCAGGACCACCCGGAACATAATAACTTGTAATTTTACCGGGAGAAGGTATAAACCCTTTTTCAGAATCTTCTGCATTTATACGACATTCTATAGAATGCCCTCTTAACCCAATTTCTTTTTTAGGAAGTTTAAGTTCCTCTCCTGCAGCTATTCTTATTTGTTCTTTAACTATATCTAATCCAGTAACCATTTCTGTAACACCATGTTCAACCTGTATTCTGGTATTCATTTCCATAAAATAAAATTTGTTATTTTTATCAAGCAAAAATTCTATTGTTCCAGCACTAACATATCCTACACTTTCAGCTCCTTTAAGTGCAGCATTACCTATTTCATCACGCAATGCATTACTAATAGCAGGTGATGGTGATTCTTCTATTAATTTCTGATGCCGCCTTTGAATTGTACAATCTCTCTCACCAAGATGATAAATATTGCCTTTTTCATCACCTAAAAGTTGCACTTCTATATGTTTTGGTTCTTCTACATATTTTTCAATATAAACATCAGGATTTCCAAATGATGATTCTGCTTCAGCTCTTGCAGTATGAAAAGCATTTGTCAAACTTACATCTGTATGCGCAACACGCATTCCTCTTCCACCACCACCGGCTACAGCTTTTATTATAACTGGATAGCCAATCTGCTTTGCAATTTTTAGCGCCTCTTTTTCATCCTTTATAACACCATCGCTTCCAGGAATTACAGGCACACCTGCAGCTTTCATTGTCTGCCTTGCCGCAACTTTATCTCCCATTTTCCTCATAATATCTGGTGTAGGACCTATAAATTTTATATTACATTCAGCACAAATTTCTGCAAAATGTGCATTTTCGGCAAGAAAACCATAACCCGGATGTATAGCTTCGGCATCAGTTATTTCAGCAGAACTTATAATGGCGGCAATATTTAGATAGCTTTTGGCAGGAGATGGTGCACCTATACATATATTTTCATCGGCAAATCGGACATGAAGAGAATCTGCATCTGCTTCAGAATGAACGGCAACTGTTCGAATTCCCATTTCTTTACAAGCACGGATTATACGTAATGCTATTTCACCACGATTTGCAATAAGAATTTTGCTAAACACTGTTAGGTTACAGGCTCCAACAAAAATAATGGTTGACCATATTCAATAGCATGTCCACTTTCAACCAATATTTTTACAATCTTACCTTTAGTTTCAGATTTTATTTCATTCATAAGTTTCATAGCTTCAATAATACAGATAGTCTGACCATCAGCTACAACATCGCCCTCTTGCACATAAGGTGAAGCATCTGGAGCATTCGCTCTATAAAAAGTCCCAACCATTGGAGCAGTAATAGTAATTAGATTTTCTGCCGCCTTTTCTTTTTGTGGTAAAACAACCTGTGCATCAGGAACATTCTGAACTTGCTTTGCAGTATTAATCATAGTGATAACTTCTTTTGGCAAATCTCCGCTTGCCTTTCTTATTCGTATTCTGGTCCCTTCACGTTCTAATTCCAATTCAGCCACATCAGTATTATGTATTAAATCTATTAATTCTTTTATTTCTTTTATATTCATAATTTTCTGTTTATGGTCTGTCTTCTTTCACCAGACCATAATTATTTTACCCGCTCTACATAATCATTTGTTCTGGTATCAATCTTTATAACGTCACCAATATTGATAAAAAATGGCACTTGAATTAATGCTCCTGTTTCTACAGTTGCAGGTTTTGAATTTGTAGCTGCAGTATCTCCTTTTACACCTGGAGGAGTATCAGTTATTTTTAATTCAACAAAAGTTGGGAATTTAATGGTAAGCGCTACCCCGTCTTTACATACTAAATCCAAAGTCATATTTTCTTTTAAAAACTTTATGTTGTCTCCAATCTGCTCTTGGGTAAGATATATCTGCTCATAAGTTCTATCATCCATAAAATGGTATTCTTTTTCGGATTTATATAAATATTGCACAGATTTTTCTTCCAAATCTGCCAATTTTACTTTTATCCCGGCATTAAAAGTTTTATCAAGCACTGCTCCTGTTTTAACATTTTTTAACTTTGTCCTTACAAAAGCACCACCTTTACCAGGTTTTACATGCTGAAAATCAATCACTTCACAAGAAATATTATCCACTTCTATAATTACCCCTTTTCGAAAGTCATTAGTTGAAATCATATTTTACTTGAACAAGTAATTCTAAATGAAACTTGAGACATTCCACTAACAAAACTTTCTGCAAGAGAAAGCAAAACAACATTTTCAAAATAAGTGGATTTTTGAAGATTAGTCATAAAATCTGCAACTCCCTCTTTTGAAAGACTAATACCATCTATTGTAAAAATCCTGCCTTTTGCCTGTGCTTTACTATCCACTTTGGTAAGCCAGATATTAAATGGAACTACTCTATTTAAATCATCAAGAAGTCGTGGCCACACAGAATGCTTAGTTGTTAACTCTTTCAAAACTTTCATTCTTGATTGAAGAAAGGCTTCTTTGTTTTTTATCATTTCCATCTTTTCAAGAATAGGCCTATATTTTTCCTGTTCAACCTCAACTTCTTTAATTTGTTTGTTTAGTTTAGCCACATTTTTAACTTGTATAAAATATAAAAAAATTAAAACTGCTACTATTACAGAACCACCTACAATTAAAATAGCCAGCAATTGCTTAAGTTTGCGTGCTTTATAATATTTTTCTGGTAATAAATTTATAGTGATCATTTTGCTTTTCTGGTTGATAAACCAATAACAACAGCAAGTTGTGATGCCAACCCGGAAATTTTATCTGCTGGAAAATTGTCCAGTTTAACTTCAAAATTAGCTAATGGATTATTAAATTCCACAGGTATACGCAATTTATCATTTAAAAATTTATCCATATTTTTAAGCAAAGAGCCACCACCACTTAGTAAAACTTTATTAACCACACGTTTTTTAGCCTGGGACTCATAAAAATCAAGTGCACGTCTTATTTCAGCAACCATTTTATTTAAATTACCTATTATTGCTTCATGGGTTTTCATTGATTTATCTTCTTTGTCTGGTATACGTGTTAGAAGTAACTCGTCATCTGATTCAATAATAACAGTTGCTTCTTCTTTTTTAAATTTCTCAGCATCAATATAATTTAATTTAAATTCCCGTTGTATATCTTTGGTTATAATATTACTTCCAGCAGCAACATCTCTGCCAAACTTCGTTACACCATCTTCCAATATATTGATTGAAATTATTTTTGCACCTATATTCACTAAAGCGACAGTTTCTCCTTCTTTTTTGCCGAAATTCGCCTCATAAGAATTACCGAGTGCAAATACATCTACATCTATTAATAGTGGAATTAATCCAGCGGATTGCACAATATTTATATATTGGTCAACCAATTCATTTTTTGCTGCAACAAGCAAAACATCCATTTTTTTCTGATTATCCTCACTTACCTCGCCAAGAATTTGGAAATCCAGCATTACCTGATCAATACCAATCGGGATATACTGCTCTGCTTCATGTTTTACAATAGCTTTTAATTCATCTCTACTCATAAATGGAAGACGTACGTAGCGAACAATAACTCCATCTCCACTTAAAGATAAAGCTACATTTTTACTTTTTATTCCACTTTCCTTAACTACTTTTTTAATGGCTTCTACTGTTAGATTAAAACGAGCTTGTGGCTCTAATTCTTCAACCGGTTCAGAGGAAATTTCAGAAATAGCAAGGTTTATAAGCTGGAATTTATCTCCTGCTTCTTTTACTTGTACAATTTTAACAACATTAGTCCCTATATCCAAACCTACAACGCTCATAAAGAAAATATTAGCAGAAATAACTTTATATTGTCAATAAGATTTGATAAACTACAACTACAGACTATAGACTTTAAAACAGACTAAAGACAATAGACTTCAGAGTCTAATGTCTTTAGTCTGTAGTCTATTGTCTGACTTTTGCGCCTGTAGCTCAGCTGGATAGAGCAGCGGCCTCCGAAGCCGCGCGTTGGTGGTTCAAATCCACTCAGGCGCACCAAAAAAAACGCAAAACTAAGGAAAATTTTAGAATTATGGTTTGATTTATTTGATTTTAAACTTGAATGCAATCACACCTTGCTGATCTAATTGTGTAACAGTACCTGGTAAAGGTTCAAATTTCCATTTCTTTATACTTTCAATTACTATTTCATCAAATTCTCTATATCCTGATGTTTGCAATATTTTAACATTATACCGCACAAATCCAGCAGGTGAAACTACAATTTGAATTTTAACATCACCTTCTGCACCTGTTTTTTTTGCCCATTCAGGATATGGAGGAACGTAGGAATACCGAATACCACGCTGAGCTATTGGTCCTTGTATATCTGGATTACCTTCAGCAATACCAACAAGTCCTGGGTCATCACCAAATCCAGTGCCTTCACCAACTCCACCACCAATACTTCCAGTATTTCCTTCGGTCATACTACTACCCTCTGCAAAACCTAAACTTTTCTCATCACCTTTACCTGAAGCTTTTTCTCCAAGTGTAGTAGACAAATTCTCTTGAGATGCATTATTAACAACAGGTTGAACTGCACTAATTTTTTCAATTTTTTCCTCAACAGGTTGAACTATTTTTGGTATATTTATAGCAACTTTAGATTTTTCAACTTCTTTAGGAATTAAAGCAGATTTTTTAACTAACTTTGCAACACGAGGAATAACTCTACTTTCAAGAGCGCCACGTTGCCCCATACCTACACCTTTAGGAATTCCTCCACCTAACAAAGTAACCTCTGTAAACAATGTCATTTGCTTTATTCCACCTTGAATAATTATTGCAGAAAATACAAACGCAAGAATAATATGCACAATTGTTGATATAAAAATATAGTGGGGAAGTTTTAAATTCATTTTATTAGTAAATAGGTCAGGCATCTTGCCTGACACACTTTATTTGATTTTTTCTGTAGCTATAACTAATTTAAGTGCACCTGACTTTTTAGCAGCATCCAAAATTTCTACAACTTTTCCATGCGGTACTATTTTATCTGCATTTAATACAATCACTTTTTCTGATGTATATGATAAAGCATTTTTTAATTGAGCAATGACATCACCAATAATTTCTCTGTTATTAATATATACTTTTCCTTCCGCGGTTATTGAAACATTAATAGATTTTTCTGCTCCAATTTCTGCAGTAGTTGATTTCGGTAGTTTAACTTTTATTCCTGCCTGCAAAATCAAAGGCGTTGTCACCATAAATATTACCAATAACACTAATGCAATATCTGTTAAAGGAGTAATATTTATTTCCGCCATTACTTTCTCTTCTGCTGAATTCACTCTATTACATCTTCTTGACATAAATCCCACCTCTTGTATAACTATAGTAATTATCAACTGTAAAATCAAGCGTTTTTTAAGCTCAATAAATTGAGTAACTACAAAAAATATCGTTTTGAAAAATTTCTGTATGATTTACATTTTTTTTTGACTTTTGGTATTTATTTAAATATAATGGTTTTAGCTTTGCGGAAGTGGTGGAACTGGCAGACACGCTAGATTCAGGGTCTAGTGGAGGCAACTCCTTGGGGGTTCAACTCCCCCCTTCCGCACCATAGTTAAAATACTATAGTACTTTTTGTGCTAAATTTTCACCCTTTTGAGATATTAATTTGGCTTGCCTATTTAAAGCTTCTGCAACTGCTTTTTTAACCTGAGAATTCTTATCTAAAGACAATTTTTCAAGAGATAATTTTGCATCATTATTAGAAAAACCTGAAAGTGACATAACTGCAGACAATCTAACGTTTAGCGGTTTTGTGGACTTAAAACTTAAAAATGATTGTGATAATGCAGTATTAAATAAGGCAGTAATAGCCAAAGAGTGCCCTATTTTACCCAATGAAACGCATATCTCTTCTTGAACAGCTTCGCTAACTATTTCTTTACTGAAAAGTTTGACTGATACAATTTTTGCAATCAAAACATCTACTGCAATTTCACATTTTAATTTTCCAACCAGCTTAATAGCTTCTAATTGAACTTCAACATCAACATCATTAATTGCTTCAGCTAACAATTGTTTTGCTTCTTCACTTCCTATTCTAAAGTAAACATAAAGAATATTCTTACGGACTAAAGAACTATAATGTCCAAATACTCCTTTCAAAGTTTCTATTATTTTATCTTTTACATCTAATATATCAATTATTTCAACAATCCTTTTGATTTCCACAGGCGATGTTTCATTTGACAATACATCTAACAATTTCTCTATTGCTTCTTTTCCCATACGTTTTAATGCATAAGCTATAACTTTTCTAAGATGTAAATCCTCTGTTTCTTTTAATGCTTCAATAAGAGGTTCTATAGACATTTCTTCCATTTTAAGTATTATTGAATATGCTTGTTCTTGCTTTTTTACATCATCACAACGCAAATCACTTACAAGTATTGAAATAAAATGACTATTTGCAATACGTTCCAAAACTTTCTCAGCACATTGCCATCTTTCTGCAAATACTTCGTATTTAGCTGTACGATGCCGTTGAAACATTGTAAGTATTCTACCAGACTTGTCATAATCTCCTCGCACAAGCAGCCTATTTACACCTTCTTCTAATAAATCTGCTAATTCAAGATATATTTGCTCTTCTGATTCCTTATCTTCAGTATCTATAAATTTATCTTCTAATTTGCCTATTATTTTTTTATCGCTTAATCCTTCAATAGTAGAACTAAATTCTTTAAAAGAACGAACTGTCTCTAATCGGACAGAAGGAACCGTATCATCCAGATTTTCTGCAAATCCATCTACAACTTTTCCTGCTAGATCCGTTCTCTCAATAACATCTAAATCCTTTAACATCTGTGGAAGCGCTTTTTTGTGAGTTTCTTCAAGGAGTGATTTTCTGTCTTTCTTAAGTACATTATCTACATCACTATATAATTTTTCTTCCTTTGTTCTATAAATAATTTCACCCTGCCCCATACTTCCTGCTTGTCCTATACCACCTATTCCTGCAGAAGCATATTTTCTACTTCCAGTATTCCCTTTGATCTCGCTTCCAGCATCTTGTCCTGAAACTGTGGTTTCATCCGGCGAGGCAAACTGAGCAGATTCCTGTGCAACTACTTCTTGTTCTTGAGTAACAATATTATCTCCTTGTTTCTCTTTATCTTTATCATCAGCAACAACATATATTTTTTCATCCAATTGTATATTGGAAATTTGTTTTTTAATTAACAGCTGTGAAATATGTCCTTCCATTCCAGCTAATCTTTTTCTTTTACTTAATACCTCGAGAAAAGCTGTTAATTCACCTTTAGAAATACCATATTTAAAAGTAATACTTCTTATTTTTTGGGAAATTAAAGTTTCTGCAAAATTATTAATAAATCCCTTTTCAACTCCAGTGAAATCCAACATTTTGCCATCTACAAGAATAGATTTTTCAGATTCACTCAACATCAAAGTTTTATCTTGTTCTAATATTTGTATAAGCGTGCCATAACACATATTAACTGTATCCTGAACTATAGCACTCGTAGTAGAATACAACTGGATATTACTCATTGCAATGCGAAGGGTTCGCATAAAACTAATAAGAGTTTTTAATTTATCTTCCATAGGATTTTAAAATAATGTGACAAAAAACAAGTACGATTGCAATTACTTTTTTATAGTACCAATGGTTCCACCATTCCCTTTGGTCGTAGACTTAGGTTTTTCTTCTATCTTTTTATCTTTTAAGTCATCTATACCTTTGTGGACATCTGTAGCAATAGAACTAAAAACAGCATAAACAGGTTTTGCTGACTCATTCTTCACATAAACTTGTTCTTTGCCTTCCATTTTTTTACCAAATAAAAGCGATGCAATAACTTTATCCTTCCCTTCCCATATTTTTATACTTATTTTTGATTTTTTAAGTCCATATTTTCCCAAATCCTTTGGCTCATCTTCTATAAATTCTTGAATTCTTGAATTTTTAACAGTATTGACAATTGATTCAATGGCATTTTTATCACCCGGAACACTTACAGTAGACTTAACTCTCCAATCACCTTTGTCATCTTTCTCACACTCTATTGGACCTTTATCTCCTGCCAGTAAAATTTTGGTTACTTTTTCAGTATCAAATAAAAATATTGATTTTTTGCGTAATTTTGGAATATCTTTTTTAACATTTTCAACACTATAAGTAGCTGCTGTGCAAACTACGTTTTTATCAGATGGTTGAACAAAATAATAACTATTAGATGGTGTTTTCTGGCCAAAAAACAAAGTTGCTGATTTCCCATTTTTAAAATATGCTATTGCCTTAAAAGAGGGAGCATCCAAACCATAATCCTTTAAATTTCGTAGTTCTTTATCCTTGAATTCTCTATCAATATCAAGATTAACAAAGTTATTGACCAAAGAATCTATTTCGTCCTGCTCAATGTCATACCTTTTAGGACTTATTATCTGCCATTCATTATCTCTGATTTTTTCACAAATTATTGTTTCGTTTTTCTCTACATTATTTAATTCTATTTTATTTATATCTTCTTTTTTAATATCACTAAAAATTTTTATTTTTTTGCTTGGAACTTCGCCTCTTTCAAAAAAATAAATATATACTGCTAACAGTATAAAAATTCCAATTACTATATATGTAGCTTTAAATTTTTTCATAAGAACTCCTTTTAATACTTCGCAGGCTAAAGCCTGCGACTACAAAAGATAATCGTTTTATTTCTTACGTCGTTTTACCCAAACTGTAATACCACATACTAATACAGATAAAGGAGTAAGCACCACTGTCACCCAGAATATAAATTTACCTTTAAATCTGGATAAATCCATTTTTCTTAATTCAAGTGTCTTTGGTCTAATTGCTATTTTTTCTTTTTCCTGCAATATCCAATTCACAGAATTCCCAAAGAAATCCACATTTCCCTGAATTCCCATTATTTTATTTGTAACAAAATCTGAATCTCCTATAACAACCATACGCATTTCTTCTGTCTTATCTTTTTGAGTAACACTTCCAGTATTCCCTTCGGTCACGGTTTTAGTAACTGCTACCGCAATAGTAACAGGACCTTTTTTATCTACACCTTCATCATATTTTGCCTTTTGTGTTCTTAAATCTTTCTCTGCCCATCCCTTATCACTAGTTTCAAGAAGTGGAAAAACAACTACACCATCTGAATTACCATTAGGTTCACTCACACTACGTGCTGCCGCCAAAATAATACCAATACGCTGTTTTTGTAATTCATTTGTTATATCATGCGATTTATATGCAGGAATTGGAGCCATTGCATCACCGGAATAACAACTCGCAGGATCTAAAATTAAATCATTCCCAATATCAATCTTATAAGTTTTTAGCATACCCTCCAAACCTGTATTAACTCCGGGGTCAAACATAAACAAACCTTTACCTCCACCTGCCAGATATTTTTCAACAATTTCAATTTCCTTTTCTGCAAACCCCTTTTTAGGTCCAGGAACAATTAAAAGCTGGCAATCTTCAGAGATTTTAGTAGTAGTTGCTAAATCTAATTCTTTTATTACATAATTTTCTCTTTCTAAAGTTTTTTTAGCCTCGCTAAATCCTTCTCTTCCGGAATCATTTACATCTCTTTCCCCATGCCCTTTAAGAAAATAAATTACTTTTTGTCCCTCCTGTGTAATACTCATTATTGCCGCAGTAAAAGTCTGTTCACCCTGAAATTGCGGAGGCTGCTGCCCTCCATAAGAATTACTATAATCATATACGAATAAATCTTTCTCCAAAACATCTTTTCTGCCAGTCCCTGTTTCAAATACAACTGTATTATAAGTGGTAATTCCATATTGACGTGCCTTTCCTGGATTTGAATCAGGATCAATAGAATCCAATTCAATTTTTTTACTTATCTGTGCATATTCTTCAAGCATATCTTTTATCATTCTGTCATTATATGTTCCCTTTTTGGAAAATGCTGTGATTTTTATTTTTTTATCCAAACCTTTCAATATTTTCTTGGTCTGCCCGGACAAATCAAACTGTTTGTTCACAGTAAAATCATGTCTAAAGCTATGACGCGACAGTATAACATTTACAAAAATTACTATACCTACAACAACTAATGCAAAAACAGTAAGATTTGTTCCATACTTTGCAGTTTTTGATTTCAATACAGTTTTGCCTGTAGACAAAATATCTTTAAAATTTATTTTGATTTTCATATGTTACCACCTCTTCCACTCTAAACGTTTGATTGTTAAAAATATTGCAGAGAATATTACACTCAGATAATAAATTATATGCTTTGTATCAACAACCCCTTTCACAAAATCTTCAAAATGGTTATATATTGAAATACTGGATAAAAATCTACCAAGTATTCCACCCACTGTATCTCCTGCCCATCCAATAATCCATAATAACAAAAGCAAAGAAAAACTAACTACTGTTGCCACAATTTGATTTTCTGTCAAACTTGAAGCAAATACTCCAATTGCAAGAAAAGTCATTCCAAGTAGAACAAACCCAAGATACGCTGTTAAAATCGGACCCCAATCAGGTTTGCCAAAAAGCCGAAGTAATAATGGATATTCTAATGTAACACCAGTTATAATAAGAAAAAGTACTATGCAGGACAAATATTTTCCAAAAACTATTTCCTGTAAAGTTAAAGGTGACGTATATAGCAACTCTATAGTTCCAAGTTTTCTTTCTTCAGCAAAAGTCCTCATTGTAATAATAGGGCTTATAAAAAGCAAAGTTATACCCATATTGTGAAAAATTATTCTCATATCAGCCATTTGAGTGTTAAAAACTATAATTGAAAAGAAATATCCTGAAATGAGTAAAAACATAGCAATAACTATGTAAGCTATTGGTGAAATAAAAAAGGATTTTATTTCTTTTTTAACTATTGCCCATATCTTTTTCATATCACCGCACCCCCTTCTTGATTTTCAGTCGTGGTTAATCTTAAGAATACTTCTTCAAGGCTCATATCAACAGGTCTCATTTCATAAATTACACCATCATTTTGGGCGATTATTCTAAAAATATCCTCCCGCACATCTGTACCAAGTTCACAATCTATATTAGCTACAAAATGGCTTTTATCTTTTGATACATCTTCTACACAGCTTTTAACACCTTTTATACTCTGTATCAGCTGTAAAATCTTTTCTTTATTTCCTTTTATTTCAAGATATACTCTCTCAGCACCTTTTAATCTACGCATCAATTCTTCTTGTGTATCAACTGCAACTATTTTACCCTTATCAATTATTACAATTTTTTCACAAATCATACTTGCTTCAGGTAAAATATGCGTACTTAAAATTATAGTTTTCTGTCCACTCAAACCCTTTATTAATTCTCTTATTTCTATTATCTGCTTTGGATCTAAACCTACTGTAGGCTCATCTAAAACTAATACTTCAGGATTATGTATAAGAGCCTGAGCTAAACCAACACGCTGTTTATACCCGCGTGAAAGCCTGCTTATCACTCTATTTTTCATTTGGCTTACACCTGTCTCCTCCATAGTTTTTTCTATCCGATTTTTCTTTTCCCTGACAGGTACTTCTTTTATATCTGCAAGAAAACTAAGATAATCCCAAACTGTCATTTCAGTATACAAAAGAGGATTTTCTGTCATATATCCTACTCTTCTTTTTACCTCCATTGGATTTTCTGAAATATCATAATCTGCAACCTTTGCATTTCCACTATCAGCAGAAAAATATCCTGTTAAAATTCTCATCATCGTAGTTTTTCCAGCACCATTAGGACCAAGAAGACCAACCACTTGCCCCTTTTCCACTTTAAAAGATACATTATTTAATGCTTTAAGCTGACCATAACTTTTATTTAGATTTTCAACTTCTATCACAAAAACCCCTCCTCTCTTTTAAAATAAATATATGCGTTATTTACTACTATATGGTATTATAAAAAAATAAAAATCGCCCTGTCAAGTTATAAATTTTTCTATTGACTGGGAATATGGTTTGATATATTATTAAAAAAGCTTGGATGGATAATACTTTTTTAATATTCACAGTTGGAAAACTAAACTTTGCTATAGACATAGCTGATGTAAAAGAAGTTATATCCGTCGGCGAAATAACAAAGCTCCCAAAGAGTACATCTAATATAAGTGGGATTACAAACTACAGAGGAGAGATAATTGGCATCCTTAACTTGAATGTTTTATTTAATGAAATGCCAACTCCCTCTTTAAAAAGAATAATTGTAACAGAAACTGTGGAAAACAAAATAGGGCTTATGATAGATTCAGCAACAAAATTTCTCAAGATTCCAGATACTGTTCAATTAAAATCATTTCAAACAGATGATATTAATCTAACACAATTATGGTCTGGTGGAAAAATACAGGCCATAGTTAAAAAATTAGCAAAAGGAATATACGAAACAAAAGAAGGAATATTTTACGTTATAGATGCAAACAAATTAGTAGAGAATGATTTAGAGTCTTAAATCAAATCCCCCCTACCCCCCTTTAATAAAGTGGGGTTTTGATAGGAGAATTTTGGTAATGTAAAAAGTTTTATGAAAGAAAATTTCATAAATACTGATAAATAAAGGTTAAATCTCTTTCATAAGGGAGAGGGAACTTAAAACAGGGGATTAAAAGCAAACTAATACAAACGTATTAAGTTTTTTGTAGTTGCCGATTTATCGGCTTTTAAATTATGCTCATAAATGAGCGACTACAAATTTTAAAATACATGTAATTAAAGAAATAAAAGAATATTGTTAAAAACTTTTCACAATATGAGAATTTTTAATAGGAGGCAAAAATGGCAAAAAAAATTTTATTGGTGGATGATTCAGCATTTATGAGAATGATGTTAAAGGATATATTAATCAAAGAAAAATATACTGTGGTTGGAGAAGCCACTGATGGCAAACATGCAGCAGGAAAATATATAGAGCTTAAACCTGATTTAGTTACAATGGATATGATTATGCCTGAAATGAATGGTATTGATGCAGTAAAAGAAATAAAAAAAAATGACCCAAACGCTAAAGTTATTATGGTAAGCGCAATGGGACAACAGTCATTAGTAGATGAAGCTATACAAGCAGGTGCTTTGGGCTTCATAGTAAAACCATTTCAGGCACAACAGGTTATAGAAACTGTGAAAAATATTTTAGGTGAATAATATCTATGAATACAGATTTATCTGCTTATAAAGATGCATTTCTTGCTGAAGGAACTGATCTTTTAACATCACTTAACCAAAATTTGCTTCGCCTTGAAAAAGACCAGAAAAACAAGGAATTAATCAATGAACTTTTCCGTATAATCCACACCATCAAAGGTATGTCCGCAACAATGGGATTTGAAAAAGTAACAAAACTTTCCCATGAATTAGAAAATATGTTAGACAAAATCAGGAGAGATTTATCACTCTTAACTCCTGATATTATTGAACTTTTATTTGAAGGAACAACCCGCTTTGAAAATTTATTTGATGAAATAAGAACTGAAGTAAAACCAGATGCAAAAAAACAAGATTTGCAAGGCCACAAACTTGAAACTGTACGTATCAATGTAAACCTATTGGATAAACTTGTAAATTTAACCGGAGAATTAGTAATAGGTAATGCCAGATTAAAAAACCTGGCATCTAATTACCACAATGATGAACTTTCAAGATTTCTTGATGGATTCAACAGAACAATTACAGATCTCCAAAATATGGTTTTATCTGCACGTATAGTTCCTGTTGACAATACATTTAACAGATTCCCAAAAATGATAAGAGATTTAGCACGAGAGCAGGAAAAAGAAATAAATTTCATTTTAGAAGGAAAAGACATTGGATTGGATAGAGTTATATTAGAAGAAATCAATGAACCACTTGTTCATCTTTTAAGAAATTCTGTAAGCCATGGCATAGAAAAACCGGAAGAAAGAATACAAAAAAGCAAAAACAGAGTAGGCAATATTTTCTTATCTGCAAAACGTGAACGTGGATATGTGGTAATTTCAGTAAAAGATGATGGAAAAGGTATTGAACCAAAAAATATTATTAATACTGCAGTGAAACTTAAATTCATAACCCAAGAAGAAGCTTTGAAACTTTCACCACGGGAAGCAATAATGTTAATTGCAAAACCAGGATTTAGCACTACAGATTCTACAACATTAGTTTCCGGACGCGGTGTTGGAATGGACGTAGTCAAAACAAGAATAGAAGCCTGCGGCGGCACTGTAAGCATAGAATCTGAACCCGGCAAAGGCAGTACATTCATATTAAGATTACCATTAACTCTTGCAATAATTCAGGCTTTACTTGTAACAGTTGAAAAAGAAATATATGCCATACCATTATTGTCAGTCAAAGAAACTTTGATAACTAATAAACACCATATATCTCCTGATGAAAAATTTGTAAATGTTAATTCTGAAAATTTGCCGCTGATAAATTTGTATAAAATTCTGGATCTCCCGGAAAATGGGCATAAAAAATCCGAAGAATGCAAAATAGTTATTATTGAAATAGCTAATAAAAAAATCGGGTTAGCTGTTTCATCATTTCTATCACAACAACAAATAGTGATAAAACCACTTGGATTTCTTGGCAAAAAAATAAAGGAATTTGCAGGTGCAACTATACTTGGAACCGGCAAAGTAGCATTAGTTTTAGATATAAATGCATTAGTTAATTAGTATGGATTTTGTATGGAAACAACAGGAAATTAAATTATGACAATTGGAAAAAAAATAGGGTTTATGATTCTTACCACTGTATTACTAATGGCAGCAGGTATGACTATAATCATTTATAGCTATACAGAACTTTTGCGTGCCAACACCCAACTATTTACTGAAAAACTCGATTCCATTGTAATGTTAAAATCTGCAGAATTAGAGCTTAAAGATTATAAATTAACACAAAAATATGACCATTTAAAAGGACTGCAAAATGTAATAAACAAATTTGCGGATGAGACAAATAAGCGATTAGACCAGGCAAGAAATACAGGCAATTTAGAATTAATAAACATATTAGGCGAAAACAAATCAAAAGTAGATGAAATAATATCTAAAATCAATAAGGCAATAAAAGGCGAAAAGGAAAAAGAAACTATTTATACAGATTTAATGTACGCTATGCCATATTTTATCAAAGGTGTAGGGAAATTTTCAGAAATGGAAGAAAAACGTTTTTCAAAGAGAAAAGAATATATTAAGCTGACAACTTTAGCATTTGCTATAGGCATAGTGGTTATTACATTATTACTGTCTCTTAATATATCATACCGAATTGTTAACTCCATTAAACGTTTGATAATTTCTATAGATACAGCAAGTAAAGAAGGAGATCTTACGCAAAGTGTATTTGTCCAATCCAAAGACGAAATGGGAAAACTTGCAGAAGTATTTAATACATTAATTTCAAATTTAAATGGATTAGTCAAACGAATAAGAGCAGCCTCTGAAAAAACATCTACTTCTATCCAGGAATTTTCATTATCTTCTTCCGAACTTGAATCTGCATCACAACATATTGCCCAAACATCTCATGATATTGCAAGAGGAGCAATGTTACAAGTCAGGCAGGTAGAAAAAGCATCACAAGTTATAGAACAAATGCTAACTTCTGTTGCAAGAGTTGCATCACGTTCCCAAATAACTGCAGAAAAAACTACTGTGGCAAGCAATATAGCACAACGAGGAAGTGAAGCTACAAAAGAAGCTATAGCAAAAATGCAACAAATAAACGATACTGTAAGCAAATCAGCATTAGCCGCAAGAAAATGGGACGAACGTTCAAAACAAATAGGACAAATTGTGGATGTAATCACTAAAATCGCAGAACAGACAAATTTGTTAGCATTAAACACATCAATAGAAGCTGCAAGAGCAGGTGAAGCTGCAAGTGGATTTGCTGTTGTTGCGGAAGAAGTAAGAAAATTAGCAGAGTGGACTGCAAAATCCGCTGAACAAATTACGCGGCTTATCAAAGATGTACAAACAAATATTACACAAGTGGTATTATCAATGGAAGTCGGAAGAAAAGAAGTTTCTGAAGGAATGGTTGTGGTAAATAAATCCGGAAGTGCTCTTGATGAAATGCTAAAAGTAATGTGGGAAGTCGCAGCACTTGCACAAGAAATTTCAAAATCCACTCAGGAACAAGTCTCTGGTTGTGAACAAGTAAGAAATGCCTTCTCAGCCATTGCAACTGTATCAAATGAAAAAGCACATTCCACAGAAGAAGCCAGAACTGAAGCAGAAGAACAGACAAAATTAGCCCAGCGGATTGCTGTATACTCTCAGGAGCTTTCTAAAACATCAAATGAACTTGTAGACGCTGTGCAAAAATTTAAAGTATGAAAAAAAATATTGTATTAACACAAATGCAATTAGATGCACTCTCTGAAACAGCATCCATTGGTGTAAGCCATTCAGCAACAGCGCTTTCAAAGATGTTAAATAAAAAAATCCTAATTAAAGTGCCACAGGTAAGTATTCTTCCATTAATAGAATTTCCTAAACTATTAGAAACACAAAGCAAAGAAGATATACTGGTTGGCATATATTTCAGAGTGCTTGGCAAAGCATCTGGAAGAATATTAATAACATACAGTAAAGATAGCGCGCTTGCATTGGCAGATGTATTAATGAAAAGACCTAAGAATTTTTCGCGAATGCTTACTGCTATGGACCAATCAGCACTTGAAGAAACAGGAACTATTCTAACTGCTGCCTGCCTCAACGCACTTGCAGATTTTCTGGAAATGACATTTATTCCTTCTGTCCCTCAATTTGCATTCAACCATACAGAATCACTTGTCCAATCAATTTTTGATGAAGTAAAACAAATATCTGAATATTTAGTAGTTGTAGAATCTGAATTTATAGAAACAGACAATAAAATTAAAGGTAAATTTTTCATATTCCCTGATGCAAATGCCCTTGAAGTTATCTGGAAATCAATCGGAGTCAAATCGTAAATTTCGAGCTTGATAAATCAAACCCCTACAATTATCAATAAATTCAAATGTTTTTGTAGTGGTCGGATTTATCCGACCCAAAAAAATCAGTATTTACCTTAATAGGTCAGGCATCTTGCCTGACTGAATAAATTATTTAGTTGAAAAAGTAAATGAAAAACTTTTATCCAATTGATTTCCTGCAACATCACAAGCAGATGTATCAATAGTTGCAATATAAGTCTGTGAAGCAGCAAAAGATGAACTTGACCTTATTGCAAACACATCATAACCATTCTGAGTTCCCCAGTCAAATCGGACAGGCACTTCTGGAGAAATTGAAAATGCTTTTTTAGTTTTATCTTTATCCATAACAGTATTAAAAACAAAACGAATCTCTCCTTTTAAAGAAATCACACCTCCATTTTGAGGAACAGTGTAACCAACCTTTGGAACCTCAGTTTCAAAAGACCACTTATAGTTACCCTCTAATTTGTTCTCCCATATATCCTCAGCACTTCTATCAATTGTTATGTTATAAGTAGTAGAACTGACAAAATAATCCAAATGTTTAAAAATACAATACTCTCCTTTTGGTGAATTATACCACATCAGATTTCCACTAATTTCAGGAGTAATTGAAAAAGAACTTCTTACTTCTTCATGATTCATTGTGGTATTAAAAAATATATACGGATAACCGCTTGTGCTGATTTTCTTTTCACTTTCTGCTGGCCAAATACCTGTAACCTGCGGTGGTGCCACTGTAAAAGAAAATGTATAAGGTATAGACAATTTATTTCCTTGTCCATCCGAAATATCTGAGCCAAGATTAACTTTATAAGTGGTTTTAGTCATAAATCCTTTTCTTGCACTCCATAACACCTTGTTTTTATCAGTAACAGATCCAAAACCACCATCAAGTTGAGGAGAAAGATTAAAATTTTCTCGGACACTTGACATAACAACTGGAGCATTAAATATTATAGAAAGATTACAATCAGCAGGAGCATGGCTTTGGGTTTTATTTTCAGGATTAGTTGCAATTACTTTAAGTTTTCCTGTTGTGAATTCAAATGAATAAGGCATACCTAATTTATATCCTTCAATAGAACAAATTTTCTCACCTAATGTTACTTTGTATTTAGTATTAAGTTTTAGCAAGTCAATAGCTCCAAGTGTATTTACTTTCAAAAGCAACCTGATATTCCCCTTCCATTCAATAATATATCCAAGTGAAGGAAAAACATTTATTGATTTTTCAACTGATTCCTTATCCATATCCTTACTAAAATCTACAACTATGTATAACTGTGTCTGCACATTTTCACCATCTTCTTCCCAAATTTGAGGGACATCTACTAACGAATTATTTTCAGGTTTTGTATTAATTATACGTGGCTTTAATTCCAAAGTAAGCTGCGACAATGAAATATTTTTTACTTTTGTCTCTTCATTTTTTTTTACAATAATATTTGGCGCACTACCTTCTTTGTAATTTTCCCGCCTTGTAACAACCGTATATTTACCGGGAGGAACCCCAATTATTGTATATGAACCGGAATCATCTGTATAAACTGCATAAGACGTCCCTTCTATAAATACCAATATCCCATAATTTCCTGAATTTGATTTGCCTAATCTCGCGACTCCTGAAATCTGACCAGTCTGAAAAAGATTAACATCAACTCTGTTTTCTACTTCGGATTTAACGTTAATATTCTGCGCCAATCCTTTTTTACCTTTATTATCATAAGCATACAGAGTATATTTGCCAATTTTAACATCATCAAAAGAAAATGACCCATCAAAATTAGCTTTTGCAATCATATCAAATTCAGATGATAAATCTTCAAAATTTGGAAATTTAAGTACACCAGATGTCAAACTACCCAATCCTTTAAATTTTGCAGGCAAATCTCCACGCAAAAAAGATGAAACAATAGAAGTAGACTTCCCGCTTATTTCTTCAAGTGCAATAGTAACATTGCTAAAATCAGCAACCCCATCTATATTAACTTTACCGATAACTTTGCCTGTAGATTTTTTCTTTTCTTTTTTAGCAATTCCCTCCACTTCTGTTTTATTATCATCTTTTCCTAACACATTTTCTTTTACTGGAGCAATCAGTTTCTGCAAAACCGCTTTTGAACGTTCAAATTTTTCTTCTTCCTCTTTTGTTTTTATTTGGCTTTCTTTTTCCGATACAACCTTTGCGCCCTTATGTGTTAAACCCAAATACATTGCAATAGCTGTAATAAAAACCAGCAAAACAATTAAGAATATTTTTTCTTGCCTTTTCGCCATAAAATAACAATTGTTTAATTTGTCAGGCAAGATGCCTGACCTATTCAATCAAAGATTCCATCACAACGTTAATAGGTCAAACATCCTGCCTGATCATACAAATATTTTATATTATTTCCCAATTCATTATTAGTTAATAGGTCAGGCATCCTGCCTGACACACTTTACAATATTTTCAAAATGTCTGTCTCATAAATTGAATTAGCAGATGAAAACTCATAAAGACCTGCATCTGCGACTATACCTTTTTTAACTGGATTATTATGTATGTAATTTACTTTTTCAAATAATACAGACTTAGTTGAAATTGTAAAATCCCTAAAACTTGATTGCCAAACATTTCCATTTTCCTTATTGATTTTATTTATTTCTTTACTCGAGAAACTTTTAACACTATGCATTACTTGAGAAATATTCTTATCTTTTGGGACTACAATCAAATGCAAATGATCAGGCATTACTACAAAAGCAATAAGATCAAACCAATTATTTGTTCTCCCAAAATAAATACAGGATATTAAAATTTCTACGTTATCTGGTTTCTTAAAAAATGGATAATTATTAAAAGTCTTCGTAGTAATAAATGAAGGATAATGCGATAGATTTAATCTCGAAATATTCATAATCTCATTATTTGTCAGGCAAGATGCCTGACCTATTTAATCAAAGATTCCATCGCAACGTTAATAGGTCAGACATCTTGCCTAACCATACAAATATTCCATATTATTACCCCAATTCATTATTAGTTAATAGGTCAGGCATCTTGCCTGACAAATGTTTCATAAATTCAAAAAGCGGGCGATGGGACTTTTTCTCCCACGCTAACTTCGTTAGCTCCTCCGAAACCTGCCACTCCTCTCTTCTTCCTCGCTTTGCTCGGCGTTCGGAGTTGGCTTCAAGTCCCTCCATTATTTGAAAAGCGGGCGATGGGACTTTTTCTCCCACGCTAACTTCGTTAGCTCCTCCGAAACCTGCCACTCCTCTCTTCTTCCTCGCTTTGCTCGGCGTTCGGAGTTGGCTTCAAGTCCCTCTATAATTTGAAAAGCGGGCGATGGGACTTGAACCCACGACGTCAAGCTTGGGAAGCTTGCATTCTACCACTGAATTACGCCCGCATACAGTAAAAATCTATTGTTTTTATTATACTTATTGCACATCTACTTTGTCAACAATTTTAGGGGTCGGCAAAAAGTCGGCAGATTCAACCAAGGATTCCACACCTTTTCTCAGATCTGAAAAAATAGGATGCACATATCTTTCTACCATTTCTAAAGAAGAATGTCGGGTTAATTTGGCAATATGAATAGAATTTATTCCTTTTTGAGCTAATCTCGTAGCAAAATTATGCCTTAGGTCATGAAATCTTATATGGGGGATTCCCGATAATAGTATAGCTTTATACCAAGGTTTAGATACATCCCAATATGGCTTTTTAGTTTTAGGATTTACAAAAACATATTCCTGATTAAGACTATTTTGTTTCCATTCATTAAAAACGGTAGCAACATATGAATTTATTGGGATAAGAGCTTGCTTACCCCATTTACCCCTTTCAACAAAAATATTTTTCTCTTCTAAGTCAACATTAGACCATTTTAAATTCAATATTTCTCGTAACCTTAAACCCGTATATAAAGCAACAATAATTACAACTTTTATATATCCTGTACAAACAGAAAACAGTTTAGACTCTTCTTCAGAAGACAAAATTCTTTCTTGTATTCTTACCTCATGATAAAATTTTACATTTTTCATAGGATTAATTGTAGCCTTTTCCCATTTAATCCCTAGATTAAACATTCGTCTAAGCCATGATAATTCTCGATTTACTGTTGCCTCTTTTACATAATTCTTGCGGTCAACTTTGTATTTTTCAATATCTTGAGCAGTAATCTGAGATAACTTCATATTCCCAAAACATTTCTCCATATGTCTGATATACAACTCTACACTTTTCCAATACCTAAAGTTATTTTTTGTATACTCCAGACATTCTTGGGCAAAATCTCTAAATAATGGACTTTTCTTTTCGTTTGAATAATGAAATTTACCCTGTATTATTTCAGTTTTCCGTACTGCCAAGGATTTTTCTGCATCTTTTTTATGCGGACTTATTTTTTCCCGAACCTTATGAAATTCTTTATCACGATATTCAATACCATACCATCCATTTTTATACTGTATAAGTCCATGCCCAATATATTTTACTTTACTCATATCAACTTTATTCTACACTTTTATTTTAAGATATATCAACCAAAATTTACTTTTACATTTTTTTCATTCACATTTTGTTTGAATTTTTCCAGATAAGATTTGACTTCGCCTAAATTGAATCTTCTTAACCGACCAATCTTGTATGAAGGAATCAATCCTCTCTCAGACCAACCATATAGAGTATCCTCTGCAATGCTAGTTATTATAGATAGCTCTTTCACAGATATAAGCCATTTATCATCTATTAAATTTTCCATATTTTAATAATTAATTAAAAAATCATTAAGTAAATCATAACCCCTTATATATAAAGCATTTTTGCCGTTCTATTAACCATTTAACCATTTTTTATATATCTTCTCATTCTTACAAACGTGAGTAGTCATTAATTTCTCTATATAAACTCTGATAATACAAAAAAATCGTTAAATCATTATTTCTTTCTGTAAACCCCATATTTTTCAATATTATTTCTGTTAATTAATGATTTCTTAACGATTCCGAGAAACATAAATTGTTAATATTAAACCTTTCCCTAATCTGTTTTTTCTCCAAGATCAGTATTCTTACTTTCTTCTGTCGTAGGAATATCAGGGTCGTCTAATAATGGAATACCATTTCTTTTAGCAGATTCTCTTATTCTATCTTCCGTTAATTTATAGCATCGCTGATTATCTTTTAAAGGTTTGTCTGTCTTATTTTTTATAATACCCAATTTTCGCAAAGTTCTACTTAGTTTATTTGCAGTCAAATTTTCCAAATCTGAATTCTGAATTTTAATCCCTTCTAAAAGCTCTTTAGCAATATAGATATCAGGTGTATTTCCAGTTTTTGGCATTCTATTCATATGCGCCCAAACTTCTTGAATAATTTTTATATCAAAATTTTCTTCTTCTTCTACCATTTCTTTTGCTTCCTTCATTTTTTTAGAAAGCCCCATCATTTTACTTTCTAATGTTTCATCAGTTGAATCCTTTGCACAAGCATCTAAAAAACGAGCAATAGTGATAATAGGAGTCCAAATTTCTTCTTCTCTATCTCTTAAATGTTCCGTATTATAATCGCTACTATATAATTCATAAATCTTTTTAGCACAAGTTAATCCAAAAATATAAAGGTCATTACACAAGTTTTTAAAATTTGCTTCTTCCTTACGACGAATAAAACGAGGAAGCTTTTTAGTAGCTTTATACATGGAAATTAAAAAAGTTCTATCTTCTAAAGCTTCTTCTAATCCCGTTACATTGCTTAAAATTTTAGGGCTATAAGTAGGAAATTTTGTAGGTTTATTTTCTTCACCCTGACATCTATACACATAACCACTATGTTTATATCCTGCCCTTAAAATTTCAAGTAACTCTGTATTTATAGAAGCTTTAGCACTCACTATTTTTTCAGCCTCATCACAAAGTATAGTACAACGATCAAAAGCCACTAATCTGTAAATACTTGCTCCTGAAATACTACTAGCCATAACTGTATTAAATGCTAATGGTTCAACAAGCTCTAAAGTTCGAGTTTTTCCTACACGTTTTGTTCCAAATAAAAAAATGTATCCATAAGAATCAAAAATCATAAATACGTATGTACCCATAATCCATATTGTTAATAAATCGTAATAAGCAGGGATAGAAAAATCTATATATTTTTCTAGTAACTCTTTTATTTTGCCAAAAAGCTCCCATGGAACAACCAACATTTTTTTATATATAAAAGAATTTATTGAATCATTACTCCATCGTCTATGATTTGCTAAAAAAACAATTTCACTTTTTTTCCTATATATATCATCAACATCCCAATTTCGCTTATTTAAATTATGGATATTTAAAGGAATTATTTCTCTTTCATTTGTAATAATAACCGGTATCTCTCCGTTTTGGGTAGAAACATACACTGTGTATAACATTTTTCCATCAACAAAATCTTGGGATAAGCAAATACTTTTTTTATCGCGTGAAAGAATTTGTATATTACTGCAGTAATAGGGACAATGGGATTTATCACAATAAGTTTCTAATAAAGGAGTCAAACAACCAATTTGGTAGCTTTTTTTAATCGTAGAATCTATTATCCTATTCAATTCTTCGTCAAATAAAGGTGGTCTATTCAATTTATTCCACACTTGAAGCTTGTTTGAAATTTCTCCTTTTTTATAGCCCTTGTTATTTTTAAAATAACTAGTTAAAAGATATGTTGCATTATTTCTTTCACCTTCATGTACACCTTTATCTAAAAGATATTGAATACAAGGTGGAATATCTTTTATCTTTTTATCTTCAAAAAAATTATCTGTAACAGCTGACAAATTATCTTCTTTTGATATTTGTTCTTCACAAGATTCATATAACTTAATCACTTCGTCTACACATATCTGTTCTAGTATCATTGCAATCTCTCGCTGATTACTTGCAAGCTTTTTTATTTCTGCGATTGACTTCTGTAGTTCCTCAAAACTTAAAGGTATTTTATACAAATTTGCTTTAGAATTAATACTATTAGGTATTCTTAGTAACCTTCGTCTATCATATATTCCTAAGTCTAATGTTTTATTTTGTATTTTTTCACAAAAAGATTTTGCCATTTTTCTATAAATTTTATTCAAATTTTTACTCGGTTTAATACCAAATAACTCTGCAGGAATTATCAAATGAAATCCTTTATTTCCGCTAAAGAATATCTGTAATTTATTTTCTTCGACACCTAACTCTTTAAATTGTTTTATTACACACAAAAGATCTTCTTTTGCTTTACCGATATCTTCAGTAGAATCAAAATCCATATAAAAATCACCAAAAAGCAAACTTTCATCACCCGGTAGGTTGCCTTTCTCATATAAACAAACAGTCTGATAAACATCTTTGTTATTATACTTTGCAATAAAATCTTTTGCGTTATCCTTTGTTGTAAAACAATTTCTAGTAAATCCATTTGGTATCATTGCACCTAATTCTACAAACTTAAACTCTTCTCTATATTGATTCATAATCCCCCCTAAAAACTACTTTTTAACCTTTATTTTACAAGATTCTTCTATTTTTGAACCCTTACTATTTTTTTCACTCATCATTCACACATTTTCTATCTTCTGAAGGATAAATATGTTTTAGTCCAGTTTCAATCATTCTACCTATTATGCAAAATATAATATCCATCAAGACATTCAGTCAAAAATCCTTATTCTATAAGCATTAAAATGCATTTCACTTATAATTTCACTCATTATTCTATCTTTTTGAACGGTAAATATGCTTATAATCTCATTTCAATCATTCTACCTATTATGCAAAATATAATATCCAAAAACCTTTATTTAATAAGCATAAAAATGTATATATTTTAAATCCTGTAAGTAACAATTGTTATCCTTTATCTATAATGATTATACTGCCGTAATTTTACTTATGAAACTTTTTGTATTTATCTTGTTTTCCCTTTAATTTATTAGTAAAATAACGAAGTCGTATAATTATTTTGATATATAAAAAAAGATTTGTTACGCTTTATTGTTGCTGAAGTTAGCAAAAGAGAATTTATCTATGAGCCAACGCTGTCCATATTGTGGAAGTGAAACTAATGCATCAGGTTCTTATTTAGCACAGGGTTCAAAAAAGCAACGATATAAATGCATAAAATGTAATAAAACATTTTCTATTACAAAAGAAAAACTCGATTATGTTGAAGTTCAGGACTTATTGGAAGAAAGGGTAATTTAAGAAGTAGAGAGTTTT
>JBBTED010000058.1:0-3078 GCA_038042445.1 Candidatus Firestoneibacteriota bacterium | reverse complement strand
GATTGAATATTTTGCTATATGGAAAATACTGCGAACATTAAAACGTTTTTCCAAAAATGATAACGGTTCAAATGAAGTCTTGTGTTATGGGTATCATGTCCTTGCTACTAAAAGGTAATTAATAAAACTGATAATTGATGAACCTTAAGAGTAAAATAAAAAAAATTCACTTCTTGTATACTATAAATGCATATTGGAAGGCAAGACAAACAAAAAGGAATTACGCAACTATAAAAAAATATTATGAGGTTCTTTCTGCCGAAAGAAAAATCATATATCAGGAAAATAATATTTCAAATCAAGTGGCTGCTTCTTTTAGTGAAAGAAATATCAAGATAAGACCATTGCCAAAAGGGAATTTAAGAATTATCTATGTAGGAACAGATGAGGGGCAAGATTTTGGAGGGATTATACAGGGTTTACGAAAGTTCGGAGAGGTTATCGCTTTTGATCAAAAATCTGGTCTATATGGACAAATGCTTTTTGATAAAAAGGGAGTAGATGTTGCCCAAATTAACGGAAAACGACTGATGGCAATTGTCCATGACATTGTTAAAAAAGCCCCTTTGCACGTTGTTATCGGCCAGATGTGGGGCTGGACAATGGATTCCAATATATTGCAAGCTGTGAGAAATATGGGAATCCCAGTGGTCAATATTTCTATGGATGATAGGCATGCATTTCGATTGAGAAAAGTTGATGGCAAATGGATGGGAACATCCGGTCTGATTGGGGCAGTAGATCTTGTCTGTACAACAGCAAAGGAATGTTGCTTATGGTATCAAACAGAGGGTTGTCCAGCTATTTACTTACCGGAGGCAAGTGATCCAGAGTTATATAAGCCGGGTACTGTTACAAAGGAGTACGATGTCTGTTTTGTGGGAGCAAATTATGGGATTAGGAGTAAAATTGTCAAGGCTATTGAGAAAAAAGGTATCAGAGTTACATCTTATGGGAATGGCTGGTCAAATGGCAGAATAGATGTAAAAATATTACCGGAAATTTTTGCTAAATCCCGCGTAGTATTAGGTGTAGGCACTATTGGTCATTGTACTGATTTCTATTCGCTGAAGATGCGGGATTTTGATGGGCCGATGTCAGGGAGTTTTTATTTAACTCAGGATAATCCTGATTTATATGAGCTTTATGATATAGGGAAGGAAATAGTAACTTATCGTAATCCCGAAGAATGCGTTAATAAAGTTGAATATTATCTTACACATCCTGATGAAAGGGAAACCATTGCCGAAGCTGGGAAGGAAAAAGCTATAAAGAACCATACATGGGAGAAAAGATTTGATAAGGTATTACGAGTCGTTGGAATTATTAAATAGAAAAATACAGGGATTTATTAATGCCTAAAGTTCCTTTCATAAGTGTAGTAATGCCGGTATACAACTGTGAGCAGTATGTACGAGAGGCAATAGAGAGTATTCTTCACCAAACGTTTCAAGAGTTTGAATTTATAATTATAAATGACGGTTCAACTGATCAGACACCAGAAATATTAAATGAGTATGCAAAAAAAGATATTAGGATAAAAGTAATAAATCAACTTAATAGTGGTATAGTTGTAGCTCTTAACAGAGGCTTATTTGAATCGAAAAGTGAATGGATATTCAGAATGGATGGAGATGATGTTGCTTTACCCCATCGGTTTGCAGTTCAGATAAAGGCAATTGAGAAAAATCCTTCTTTAATTCTTCTTGGTGGATGGTGTCAGCAAATTAATACAGAAGGAGTTTTTTTAAAGGTTAATAAATATCCTTCTCATCATAATAAACTAATACACAATTTAGAGGCACATAACCAGTTTTTTCCACATCCAACTGCATGTTTTCGCCGTGGAGTAGTTATGAAATTAGAAGGATATAGAGAAAGATTTCGTCATGCAGAAGATATTGATTTGTGGTTTAGAATGGTAGGACATGGTCAATTTGCTTGTTGTGACGATGTAATCCTTTGTTTAAGAAAACATGAAAAGAATATATCTAATTTTGATTTTGGCAGAATTCAACAGGTGAAAGCTGTTGCTGCATTTGTATGTAATTTTCAACGCAAATATAGACGTTTTGATCCATCGCAGATGAATGAAAAAAACTGGCAGGAATTTTTGTTTTGGATTGAAAATGAAATGGACTCAAATGGTTACTTTCAAAAAATGCAAGGTATAGATGCATTAAGAAAAGCCTGGTACTCCAAACCAGGAACAAATATGCTAAAAAAGGGCGTATCTGTAGGTAGTGAAATAATTTGCAATTCTGTAGCCAGGAAAATTATTTGGAAGCAATTTGGGAATAGCAATTTTATTCTAAAATTAGCAAAGAGAAGCGAAGAAGCATTGAAATATATGGGAGATCTAAAAATAACAAATTTTTTGTGAGTTGTCAGATAGTGTAGTTACTATTTAACCGTGTTATTGTAGATGAATACTTTAAACAACACTTTTAAAGATTTTCAATGTCCTCGTTATAGCATTTTCCCATGAAAAATATATTACCCTTTTTAATGAATTTTCTTTCAATGTTAAAATTAAATTCTTATCTGTTATTGTTCTGAATATTGTATCTGCCATGGTAATAGGATTCGTAGTGTCGAAGTATACAGCAGCGTTTCCGCACATCTCTGGCATGGGTTCTGCATTGGAAGCAAGTATTGGAGCGCCACAAGCCATAGCCTCTATTAAGATATTAGGACAATTTTCACACGTAGAAGGGTATATAAAAAGCATACATGAAGCATAAAGAAAAGGCAGTTCATCATAAGGTATTTCACCGAGAAATAAAATCCTTTCTTCAAGCCCCTTTTCTCGTATAAATCTTATCATCTCATCGTAATAACCACCATCAAAACATCTCCCCACTAATACAAGTTTTATCTCATTATCTATTTTGTTACAGATTAGTGAGAATGCCTTTATAAGCTCAAAAAAGTTCTTATAACGATGGATATTTGAAACATAAAGTATAAATTTACTAAGATTATATTTGTTGCCTATTTGTTGTTTTTTATCCACATCAACGTTTTCATGAAATAATTCTTCATTCTTTCCATGATATATGAGATTGGCATGTTTTA
>JBBTED010000057.1:0-3124 GCA_038042445.1 Candidatus Firestoneibacteriota bacterium | reverse complement strand
TGTAAAAAATGATTAAAAGACCAACTATATAAACAGCTTCTACTATTGCAAAAAGTGACTTTCCTGTAGACCCTGTAAACAAGTGATTCGCAATCTTCCCTAACTCTGAAAAAACATTGAAACCACTTTCATTATACGAAAGATTGTATTTCAAAAAATTTGAAATTCCTATTGGTAAAATATTCACAGAAAGCCAGTAAACAAATGCAACAAAAGAGCCTGTTATTAACAACAGAGACCTTTTAAAAAATGATTTTCTGTTGAAATAAATACAGTGGAATAAGTATACAACCAAAACAATCTCAATAGCACGCCAACTTATATCTACAGACAACGTACTCAAAAAACCCGCATATAAAAAATACCGGTCGTTCTTGGTTAAAACAGCAGAACTTATTAAATAAAAGGATAGAAAGGAAAGAAGACAAAACAAAATATCGCTTCTTGTACTAGTTAAGTGATAATAAAATGTGGTGGATATCGTTAATAAGAAAGTAGAAAGTAGAGCAATTTCTCTAGAAACATATCTGCTTGTCCATTTGTATAGATAAACTAGTAAAACAATACCACTTACAAAAGTAACTAATCTTGCTTGAAATAATCCAAGCCCAATAATTTTGTAGCAGATATAATGGACAAAAAAGAACATTTTCCCTATCCCAGTACTCCAATTAGCGCCATATGGGATATCACTTGCCATCCTTCCATTACATTCCCAACTAAAATGATATGCAATGTCACTTAACCAACCGTCTTCTAAACCTGGTGGCATAAGTGATAATAAAGAAAATGGAAATACAAGTACGACAATTATATAAAGCACGATGCTTTTTTTATAGTTCCAAATATCTCCGCGCAGAATAGAAACTGCACTATTTTTTCCCTGGGTTTTCATTTCAAAGTCCATACAATAAAAGCGCCTTTCAATACACGCTTTAATTCTTCCCAGCTTGATATTCTTTTCAATTCATTCCAAATAATTCTTGGTCTGAAATAGAATCTTTTATGAGCCCTGTTGTTAATATAATACATTCTTTCTTTTGAAACCTTCTCTTCCCAAAGCAATTGAAAATTTGGCTCAGGGTTTCTCACATACTCAGCCCAATAATCCTTGTTAAAAAAACCTGTTTTTAACCCTTCTTCATAAATTTGAGTACCAGGATACGGTATAAAAACGCTGAATTCGGCGTGATCTAATTTAAGCTTCAAAGAAAATTTTATAATCTCCTCCGCTTCTTGTTCTCCTTCACCGGGAGTAAACAGGAGAAAATTTCCCACGCACATCATGCCGTATTTTTTCGTTAAATTAACTGCGTTGATTATATCTCTAACCGTTGAGGATTTTTTTACTTTCTTCAAACTCGCATCCGTTGCTTTTTCTATGCCATATTGAATTCTCTCACAACCGGCTTTTTTTGCCATTTTCAAAAATTCTTCTGTTATGCCGGTAACCCTCCCCCGGAAAGCCCATTTCACATTAATTTTTCTTTTTAGAATTTCATCACAGACTGCAATAGCCCTTTCAGCAGTAATATTGAACAAGTCGTCAAAGAAAAAGACCTCTTCAATTCCCATTTTGGTAACATATTCCATTTCATCAACCACATTTTGTGGACTTCTATACCTGTACAGTTTGTCAGGCGTATTACAGAAAGTACACTGAAATGGACACCCCCTGCTGCTCATTATCGTTGTCATCAGTCTTTTTTTACCAAGAATACAGAAGTACAACTCTTTCTTCAAAAAGCTACGGTCTGGAAAAGGAAGAGAGTCAATGTCTTTTACCCTTGCATATCCGTTGCTATAAAACTTTCCGCCAGAAGTCTGGAATACAATTCCTTCTATTTTTTTCAGCTCATCCTCAAGCATATCCTTGGGAAGTTTCTTTTCCAAAACATCCAGCAACTTTTTAAAGGCATATTCACCGTCTCCATTTATAGCATAATCAACTTCTGCAAATTCAACGGTTTCACACGGGAAAAGCGGTATATGTGGCCCCCCTAAAACAGTTATACAATTAGGACAAACTTTTTCGGTAATTTTTAAAACATCCAAAATATTTCTTAACGTGTTTGTAAAAGTAGTTATTCCCAAAACATCGGGTTGATAATTCTGTATTTTTTCTTCTATGTCTCTATATGATAGGCGCTCGCTTTCAGAATCAACAATTTCAACTTCATGTTGCGAATTATTTTTTAGATAAGTACCAACATAGAGGATTCCAAGCGGTGGATAAAATCCCATGTTTTGAGCAATATCATTTGAACTCTCTAACGTCAATGCCCCTCTAGAGGGAGCAACCATCAACAGAATTCTCATAAAACCCTCTCGTTATTTTTTTGTCGCATAACTTTCGGTTGATATTTCATTGAAGAACGAGGTGATTTTCAACCCTGTTTTTATTGTAAAAAACGCCCCCAGGATGACCTCGGGTAACACCATAACAATATTAATCACTATTGAAAAAACAACAATTTTTGCATACATAGTATCAGTGATTTCCTGTCCAGTTTCCATCAATAAGATTTTCATTGCAAAAATTGTTGCAAAACTTATTATTCCTATCCCTCCTGGCGCAGAGGGAATTGTCAGTCCCAAGCTAATGCAAGCTAGTATAGCAAAGGGGGCATAAAAAGGTAGTTGAAAATTAAACATCATAATAATAGGAATTATTGAGATGGCAATAACGGTCCACATAAGCACAGAAACAGCCATAACATGAAATAGCTGCTTAACACTTTTTAATATATGGAAACCCTCAGAAAGGGAATATAAAACTTTTGTCGCAAAATCAGAAATTTTTTGAGCCAAGATTTTTTGACATAAAGCAATAAGTTTCTCTCTGTATTTATAAATCATTACAACACCTAAAAAAGCACCACAGTAAATTATTACTCCAAAAAATCCCATTAATAATAATTCCGATTGCCTTTTTTGAAGACCAAAGATAAAGAACAATAAAAAGGATAACGCCAAAATACCGTCAAATATCCTTTCTACAACCACGGTAGAAAAAATAGTCACCTTATTAAACCCAAAGCGTTTTCCCAAATGATAAGACTTAATCAATTCACCTGCCTTAGCAGGTAAAATATGATTTGATAAGTGCCAGATCATAACGCTT
>JBBTED010000056.1:0-11349 GCA_038042445.1 Candidatus Firestoneibacteriota bacterium | reverse complement strand
GAAACAGAAAAATGCTATGCAGAAAAAGATTTGATTGGTTCTATTCAAAAACTTGTTCAAATTGTTTCAGATAAAACTATTGAAAAATATCCTAAAGAAGAAGTAATTCCAATAGCTGTGCTTGATTTAGAAATAAAATAATTGTTTTTGTCACCCTGAACTTGTTTCAGGGTCTAAAAGAGATGCTGAAATAAATTCAGCATGACAAAATGAGCAATTAAATGGAGAGAAAAATTATGAAATGGTTTGTTGAGGTTTGGTATAAATCTGGTGTTACAGATGCAGTTGGAGATAGCGTAAAAAAGGGAATATCTGATCTTGGGATTAAAGGAATTGAAGAGGTAAGAGCAGGTCAGAAATATAGTATACAAGGAAAAGCTGACAGAAAAACAATTGAACGAATTTGTAAAGAACTTTTGGCAAATGGAGTAGTTCAGGATTATAAAATATCAAAGTGAAGTGTGTCATTCCCGCGAAAGCGGGAATCCAGTGTCTTTAAATGCATCTAAAATATTGCATAGTATGAGACACTGGATTCCCAATCAAGTTGGGAATGACAGAAAAAGAATATGACAAATATTACAAGAATTGATATATTAAATGCAAGTAATGAAAAATTGCTTGAAATAAGTAAAAATGGGCTTTTATCTTTGAATTTAGATGAGATGCAGGTTATTCAAAGATATTATAAAAAACTTCATAGAAATCCAACAGATATAGAACTTGAAACAATAGCTCAGACATGGTCGGAGCATTGTAATCATAAGTCCTTAAAGGGCATCATTAATTACGATGGAAAAATTATAGATAATCTTCTTAAAAATACTATAATTAAAGTTACTAAAGAACTGAATAAAAAATGGTGTGTTTCTGTTTTTAAAGACAATGCAGGTATAATTAAATTTGATGATAAGTTTAATGTTGTATTTAAAGTTGAAACTCATAATCATCCTTCTGCAATAGAACCGTATGGTGGAGCAGGCACAGGTATAGGTGGTGTTATACGCGATGTTCTTGGTGTTGGTCTTGGTGCAAAGCCGATTTTAAATACGGATATTTTCTGTTTCGCTTCTCCGGATTTTTCAAACAATAAAGTCCCTGAAGGTGTATTGCATCCAAAAAGAATATTCAAAGGTGTTGTGTCAGGTGTTCGGGATTATGGAAATAGAATGGGAATTCCAACTGCTAATGGTGCTATTTGTTTTGACGACGGATATTTATGTAATCCTTTGGTTTATTGTGGAACTGTTGGGTTAATTCCAAAAAACAAATCATTTAAAAAAGTTAAACCCGGAGATTTAATAATTGCAATAGGTGGTAGAACAGGCAGAGATGGAATTCATGGCGCTACTTTTTCTTCTGCAGAGCTTGTGAAAAATATTTCTGCCAGTGTGGTTCAGATAGGAAATCCTATTGTAGAAAAAAAGGTTACTGATGTATTGCTTAAAGCAAGAGATGAAAATTTATATAATGCTGTTACAGATTGCGGAGCTGGCGGGTTTTCTTCTGCAGTAGGAGAAATGGGTTTGGAATGTGGAGCCAATGTTTCTCTGGAAAAAGTTACACTAAAATATAAAGGTTTATTGCCATGGGAAATATGGGTTTCTGAAGCTCAGGAGAGAATGGTATTTTCTGTTCCAAAAAACAAATTAAAACGTTTTGAGGAAATATGTAAAGAAGAAAATGTTGAGCTTACCTGTATAGGTAAATTTACATCTGATAAAAAATTAAAAGTCCAATATAAAGGCAAGATGCTTGTTGATATAGATATGAAATTTTTGCATGATGGAGTTCCCCGTGTTAGAATTAATGCAACATTAAAAACTCCTGATTTTGTCGAACCAATATTTGAAGATTCTGAAAATTTAACAGCATCACTTCATAAAGTTTTAAGTAATTATAATATTGCAAGTAAAGAGTGGATTATAAGGCAGTATGACCATGAAGTGCAGGGAGGAAGTATTCTCAAGCCTTTGCAGGGTGTTCAGAATGATGGCCCTGGAGATGCTTGTATAGTAAGGCCAATTCTTTCTAAATGGACAGGTGTAATAGTGGCAAATGGTGTTAATCCGCAATATGGCAAAATAGATGCTTATCATATGTCTGCAAGTGCAATTGATGAAGCACTTAGAAATATCACTGCTGTTGGCGGAAATATAAATAATACTGCTATTCTTGATAATTTTTGCTGGGGAGATCCTACAAAACCAGAGCAGATGGGAGATTTAGTAAGAGCTTCTTTTGCTTGTTATGATATTGCTAAAGTTTATCAAACACCGTTTATATCTGGTAAAGATAGTTTGAATAATGAATATTTCAATACAGAGTTAAATAAAAGAGTTTCAATTCCACCAACATTATTAATTTCCGCTATTTGCGTTATGAAAGATGTGCGAAAAGCTGTTTCTATGGATGTTAAATCAGCAGGAAATTTAATATATATTGTTGGCACTACTTATAATGAGCTTGGTGGTTCGAGATATTACGAATCTAAAGGTTTTATAGGAAATAATGTTCCTGTTGTCCGACCTGAAATGGGCAAGAAAATAATGTCAAATTTGCATGAGGCAATTACAGGTGGTTTTGTGCGTGCCTGTCATGATTGTTCAGAAGGCGGGCTTGCTGTAGCATTGTCAGAAATGGCATTTGCAGGCGGGCTTGGGATGAAAATTTATCTAAAAAAAGTTCCAGTTAATAATGTTTCCAGAAATGATACTATTTTATTTTCTGAAGCAAATTCGCGATTTATAGTAGAAGTAAGCCCTACTCATCAAAAAGATTTTGAACGGACAATGAAGAATATTTCTTTGGCAATAATAGGTAAAGTAACAAGAGATAAAAAACTCGAAGTTTTTGGCATAAATAATAAAAAAGTAATATCAGCGGATATTTATGCCTTAAAGGAATCCTGGCAAAAACCATTGCGATGGTAATTCGAGAGGTTTGTTTTGTCATGCTGAATTTATTTCAGCATCTAATAAAATCAATGTGTTATGAGATCCTGAAACGAGTTCAGGATGACAAAAAAATGATTATGACACAGTTTGTGTAGTGGTAGGACAGGCGTCTCGCCTGTCAATAAATTATGAAAAAAGTAAAAGTAATAGTATTGCGAACAGCAGGAACTAATTGTGATTATGAAACTGAATATGCTTTTCAATTAGCTAATGCAGATGTTGAACTTGTTCATATTAACCAGTTAATTTCAAGGCAAAAGAAACTTGTGGATTATAAAATTTTAGCTATACCTGGTGGTTTTTCTTATGGTGATGATATTGCATCAGGTAAAATTTTAGCTAATGAAGTGAGATATCGTTTGCTTGATAGTTTGGAGAAATTTGTTGGCGCAGGCAAACTTGTTATAGGTATATGTAATGGTTTTCAGGTTCTTGTAAATATGCGATTACTACCGGGATTTGATGATAAAATAGATAAAACTCAATATTCAACTCTGTCATTTAATGATTCAGGTAAATTTGAAGCCAGATGGATTTATTTGAAAAATACAAATAAATCAAAATGTCCGTTTGTCCATTATAAAACTAAAGTAGGTATGATTTATTTGCCAATTGCTCATGGTGAAGGAAAATTTATAACGAAAAATAATAAAATATTAGAAAAAATCAAAAATAATGACCAAATAGTATTCAAATATGTTATGCCCAATGGTAAAGAAGGAAGCTACCCTTGGAATCCAAATGGTTCTAATCTCGCTATAGCAGGAATTTGCAATGCACGAGGTAATGTGTTAGGTATGATGCCACATCCAGAGCGTTTTTTGACGAAGTATAATCATCCTCACTGGACGAGAGGAAATTTACCTGAAGAAGGCGATGGCTTTGCTATATTCAGAAATGCTGTATCCTATGCATCCGATGCTTTATAATAATGTATATAGTAGATAGTATATTGCATATAGGTAAATACTTATTGAATATCGTGTCATTCCCGCGTGTAGTAAGCGGGAATCCAGTGTTTGTTTCTGCATGCCATTTTATGGTACATTACATTATAATATTATGTATTGTTTTTTTATCCGGTCCTTCCTTCGCTGAAAATCTCATACCAAATGGAGATTTTGAAAAAGGTGAAATAATGCCTGAATCCTGGGCTGATTCAACTTTGGGCACAAAAGGTCAAAAAGCCAAAATAAAACCAGGCGAAAATATGCTGTTGGATACTACTGAATCTAAAACAGGTAAATGCGTGAAATTTTTATTAAATGAGCCGGCTAAAGAATGGACATCAATAGCAGATACTTCAGGTATGCAGATAGAAACAGATTATATTGCACTTGGACAAAATATAGTTTATACTCTTAGCATTGATGCAAAAACTATTGGCTTGGAAAAAGGAAAACCTGGACCTAATGTTATACTTTTTGTAGAAGGTTTTAAAGACAAAGATGTGGATGGTGTTGCAAAAAAAATTAGAACACACAGAATTTCAAAAGCCTGCGAAACAAAAAATTATGAAGAGTGGAATCATTTTGAACAGCATTTTACAATTAAAACACCAAATGTTCAGTGTGTAAAAATTGTTGTGTATGCATATTATCCAAGAGGTATTGTCTATTTTGACAATGTATCTCTTGAATTGTGCAATAAAACCGATGTAAAGATTTTAGAGGTAAAGGAGCCTTATTAATATGTCAATAAAAATAGAAGTTGTGAAAACAAAAGAAGATTTTAATGAATTTTATAAGCTTCCTTGGAAAGTTTATAAAAATGATGCATACTGGGTTCCGCCGCTTTTTTCTGATATACGTGATATGTTTGATAAAAACAAAAATCCACTTTTCCATCATGCACAAGTTGAGTCGTTTATTGCAAAAAGAGATGGGGAAGTTGTGGGCAGAATATCTGCTATAATTGATGAAAATTCTAATAAGTTTCACAATGAAAAAACAGGATTTTTTGGATTTTTTGAAGTTATTGAAGATTATGAAGTGGCTGTTGCACTTTTTGATAAAGCAAAAGAATGGTGTAAAGCAAAAGATATGAAGATTTTTAGAGGTCCTACTAATTTTACTACAAATGATGAATGTGCATTTTTACTTGAGGGATTTGATTCAAGTCCTATGATAATGATGACATATAATCCCAAGTATTATTTAGATTTTGCTGAAAAATATGGATTCAAAAAAGCAAAAGATTTATATGCATTCTATCGCTATGCAAAAGACGGAATTCCTGAAAGAATATTGAAATTGGCAGAGCGTATAAAGAAAAGAGGTAATATAAAAATCAGATATTTGAATATGAAAAAATTTGATGAGGAATTGAATAATATTAAAGATATTTATAATTCAGCATGGGAAAATAACTGGGGATTTATTCCAATGACTGATGCAGAAATAGAATATATGGCAAAAAAACTCAAACCCATAATTATTCCGGAACTTTTTCATTTTGCAGAAGTTGATGGTAAAGCAGTTGCAGTAAGTATGGCGCTTCCAAACTACAATATTGTACTAAAAAAATTAAATGGCAAACTTGGACCAATTGAAATGCTTAAATTTTTATTTTACAAACGCAAAATTGATGAAGTTAGATTATTTGGATTAGGTATTAAAAAAGAATATCAGAAAAAAGGAATAGATGTGCTGTTCTACTGTGAAATTTTCGATAGAGTAAAAGCTTTGGGTTGGAAAGGTGGAGAATTATCCTGGATACTTGAAGATAATTCTTTAATGAATGACGCAATAATTACAATGGGTGGCAAAGTCTATAAAAAATACCGTATATATGAAATGCCTTTAGATTCTATTGCACCGTAAAAAACTTTATGAAATTTTTAAATAAATTTCTAATGTTTTGCCTCGTCATATTGTTTGCTCACATTTCTTATGCTACAGATCATTGGGGATGGGGCGCAGGTTTTACTACTGACAGTGAAAATCTTCATTTATCACAATTTACAATACCATTATCGCATATATATTATGAATATTCTATTAATAATAATTTCGTTGTATCCGCTGGAATATTTGGGTATCTTGGATTTATTCCTGTTGTAGAAGCCAATATTGGGATTCTTTTATTTGACAATCCTTTTGAAATAAAAGCTGCTATAGGTAAATTTAGTGATTTTGTATTAAGTGGACATGACGGATTAATGATATCTACAAGTGTTATAATTGATAGTTGGTTCGAAATAAAAATATTTGGTGCGCCCAGTGCATACTATACACAACCAGCTATTTCTTTTAAAGAAAGTTTTAATAATGGGAAAATAATTAAAAATGAGAATCATTCAGGTGATATTGAAAAAGGTTATTTAGGATTGTTGATTTGTTGGAGATATTAGTTCTTATGCAGAGAAACCAAAGTAATATTGTGATATATGTATAAAAAATATGGAATAATATTTACTATTATTTTTATATTCAATAGTATTGCATTTTCTGCACCTTCAGAAAATGAAGATTTGAAAAAGCCAAAAAACTATATTCAGAATTCTGGCAATTTCAATATATTGGGATTATGTATGGTTACTCTTGGGGTTATTGCAGGAAATAACAAGGAAATGAATGGATATACAGGCAAATATCTTATTGGAGTCGGAGGTATTTCTTTGATAGTTTCTGGCATATACGATTATATTGCAGGTACTGAAATTGATTTAGCAAGTACAAATATTGATTTGGCAGGTGTTAAAATTGATGAAACAAATAAGTCTGGTTCTTCTTCCAAAACTTCTGGTGAAAAATCATCTGTACAATCTGATACGGATATTATCGCAGGTTTGAAAAATTTAAAAGGGATTGCTATTCAGGAAGGAATAGAGGTGGAGAAAATTATAATTTCGGCAAATGCCCAGTCATTAGGATATACTTCTAAAGAAAATACAGATATAAGTATTTTTGCGAAGGATAATTTGCATGAAATTGCTAAAGCCATAAAAGAAACCAATATAGGGCAGATTGAAGTTGTAGGATATACTGATAATCAGGGTGATGAAGAGTTAAATAAGAAAATTTCTGAAAGAAGAGCAAAAAATATTGTAAACTATTATGTTTCGGAGGAAGGGATGCCATCTTCTCGATTTGTAGCTAAAGGGCTTGGAAGTGCTAATCCAATAGTTGATAATTCAAGTTCTCAAAGCAGAGTTTTAAATAATCGTATTGAAACCAGTTTTCTTCAGGAGAAATTAAAAGAAAGTTCATCGCTTCGTGAGAAGTTGGATTACATCAGTTTTCTTCCGGGTGTAAATGTAACAAAAAATATTGTAGCAGTTGAATCAATTGTTACAATAAGTGAAGACGCTATACTTTTTTCAATAAATAGTTATGAAATACAAAAAGATTACTATCCCATTTTAGATAAAATAGCAGATGTTATATTTAATGCAATAAAGAATAATACTGAATCTAAAGTTGAAGTGAAAGGACACACAGATAACATAGGAAAAGAAGAATTTAATTTAATTTTATCACAAAAGAGAGCTGATAGTGTTATAGCGTATTTTGTATCTAAAAAAGGATTGTCTGATAACATTTTCGAAAGTTTGGGTTGTGGTGAAATGTATCCGATAGTTCCCAATGATACTGAAGAAGGTAGACGCAAGAACAGAAGAGTTGAAGTCATTATTATTCAAAAAAAGGGAAAAAAGTGAGAAAACTCATAGTTAGTTGCTTGATAATTTTATGTGGTTGTGCAACTCTCCCAGAGAAGTCCAGTGAAATTAAACCTATATGGATAACTAAAACTCCGGAATCTGCTAATGGTTTTTACTTTGTTGGCATTAGTACAAAAAGCGAATCACTTGATGAGGGTAGGAAAATAGCAGTGAATGATGCTTTAATAAGGATAGTGCAATACCTTGGGGTTAAAGTTAGAGCACATTATGAATTAATGCTGAATACGATTTATACCAATATGAAAAGTGAGATAGAAACTTTTTCAAAAGGTAAAATTGAAAGTGCACATTTAAAGGAAATATATTATGAAGCATGGAAAGACGAATCTTCAGATAAAAAGTTGTATGATGTATATGTACTTTTATGGTATCCAAAGGAAGAAATTAAAAATGCAAGAGAAATACTTAATAAAGAGAACATTTTACAATTAACACGGGTAAAAGAGATATATAAGCAAAGCTTGGAGCAGGAAAAAGATGGAAAGATTGCTGCGGCTTTTCAGAGTTATTCTTTCGCATTAAAGATTCTTGAAGATGCAGAAGATATAGAGAGTTTAGGAGAACAAATAGTTAATCAGGCAATTAAAACTTTTAACGGGATAAGTATGGTAAAGCTTGGCAATCCAGAAATGGGTTATGTGAAAACTGGATTAAATGAGCCATTGGAAATAAAAATCTCATTTGCCATATCAGAAAAAGAACTAATTCCTATTTCACAGATTCCAGTTTATTTTAGGTTTACAGACGGTAGAGGTGAAGTTGACAAATTAGTTTTTAGTGATGAGAATGGTATTGTGAGTTCTTGTGTCTCAAGGATAGATTCCATATCTAAAAATAATCGTATTGAAGCTATGATAATTTTAAAGTCTCTTATCAAAACAAAGTCAGCAAAATTTGAGTCATCAATTAATCAAATACAATCTAAAGCAGTTTCTTTTAGCTTTTCGTCTATTGGCAGTCCTGTTGATATTAGACCTGAAAGAAAAAATGTTGTAATTGATAATTTTGTTAATCTTACAGGAGATAAGGATTTAAACTGGCTTTCTACAGGTTTAACGGATATTGTAACAAATAAAATGTCCCAGATAAATTCTATAAATTTACAGTCTCAAGATAGTTTAAAAAAAGAATCTCAGGATTTTTGTGAGATGATAATAGTGAATGGAAGTTATCAAAAAGATAATGATGGATTAAGGATTATTGCTAAAGTTTCGGACTTTACAACAGATAAGGTTATTGGCACTGTTATGGTGGCAGGAAAACTTGATAATATATTTAGTGTGCAGGATGAGTTGGCTATAAAAATTGCAGGAGCTCTTAATATAGATTTAACTTCTAATAAAGATAAGGAATTAAAAGAAAAGCTGACAAAGAATCTAAAAGCTTACGAGTTTTTTTCAAAAGGGTTAAAATCTTTTCATACTCAAAAATATGATGAAGCTATTTCTTTTTATGAAAAAGCTATTCAGAATGATTCTACGTATGCAAATGCATATAATAATTTGGGATTAGTTTATTATAAGAAAAAAATGTATGATAAGGCTATTGAACTGTATGAGAAGGCAATTTTTTACTTCCCTTATAATGAACGGTCACGAGTGAATATGGCGATAGCTTATTATTCCAACGGCAATAAAGATAAATCAATCTACGTTTTAAGTCAGGCACAGGAAAATAATCCTTATGCTTTTGAATCATTTCTTCTTCTTGGAACTATTTATAATGAACAAAAACTTTATGATCAGGCAATAGATAATTTCCTAAAAGCCATTAAAATTAAATTGGATTCAACTGAAGCATATAACGGTTTAGGAATTGCATACCAGAATAAGGGTAATATCAGTAATGCAAAAGAATCTTTTGAAAAAACAATTTCTTTAGATTCGCGTTTTGAAAAAGCCTATAACAATCTTGGAATTATTTACGATACTGAAGGTCAATATGACAGAGCCATATTTTATTATCAGATGGCTATTGATATTAACCCTTGTGATTCTGCAGCATGGAGCAATATAGGATTGGCGTATGCACATAAAGGTCTTCCTAAAATAGCACTTAATGCTTATGAGCGGGCAATTGAATATAGCCCACAAATGCCTGAAGGATATTTCAATTTAGCAAGTTTTTTTTCTACATTAAAAGAAAATGACCTTGCAATTCAATGTCTTCAAAAAGCCATAAGTCTTGGCTATAGTGATTATGAAAAATTGAAAACGGAAAAAAGTTTTGATAATATCAGAGATGATACTCGATATCAGGTTATTATGAAAGTTTTTATAACACATTAGAAGTTGAGAGCAATTACAAAATATATAAATTTATTTGTGTTAGATGACACTATATATTCTGAAATAAAATTGAGTCTAAGGATTCTTCATCCAAAGAATTTAATATTTCCATATCTATTTCACTAAATATTTCTGAATTGTGGTTTGATTCAATAAGAACTAAAAGTTCTTCATCTAAATTTTTGGTTTCAAACAGAGACTTGTCTGGCTTTTCTACAAATAGTGTGGCTGTAACTATTAGCATTATTAAAAAAACTGTTGTACTGGCTAATAACGGTTTTAGTTTTAACCATTGCCAAGCAATTTTGCTTTCTTTTTTATCTAATTTCTCATCTAATTTTACTATGTAATTAGCCCAATAAATTGGATTAGATATTTTTGCAACTTTTTTAACATCTAAAATATTAGTTAATGTGTTGAATTTTTTAAATTCATTTGTACATTCTTTGCAGGTATTAATATGGTTTTTGAAATCAGATTTCTCTGTTTCGTTTAATTCATCCTGACAAAAAAATTCTTGTCTTGTTTTTTTGCAAAGTTTATTCATCTTCTTTTTCCTTTATCAGCAGGTGAAGGTGTTTGCCTACCCTGTTCATTATTTTTATCACCACCACTATGTGGCGGTATTTGTTTATTATATTCATTTTGTTCACCTCGCGGAGAATTTTTGTTTTCGCTTTGTGAACGTTTTTCCATAATTCGCTTATAAATTTCTGGATGTTTTTCGCGCAAATTTTGCATTCGTTCTGCAAATTCTTTTGGGTTTTTATTTTTAAATTCCATAATTCGTTCACGAAGTTTGCCCATTATCTGTTTAAATCTTTCAGGATCATCTTTTTTTAGACGCATTATGAAATCCTTGTGTTTGTTCATTAAATCCTTATGCTTTTCAGGGTTTTGCTCTTGTAACTGACGATTACTATTAGACATCATTTCATTAAATTTCGCAGGATTATCTTTTTTGAGTTCCATTAATTTGTTTTTGCGATTTTCCAGTAATGCCCTGAATTTTTCAGGATTTTGTTCTTTGAGGTTTTTTAGTCTCTCACGTAATTTACCCATAAGAGCATTATATTTTTCAGGATTTGTTTCTTTAAGAGCTTTTATACGCTCTAAGATTTCTTGCTTATCAATATTTTTATCTCTTTTTTCGCCTAAGTGTTTGTCTTTTTCCAAACCAAGGTGTTTTTCTTTATTATTTCCAACACCATTTTTTTGTGGTTCATCGCCATATATAGTTGAGTATGCTAAAAGTGAAACTGCTATTACCACGATAAGCTTTTTCATACTTGCCACCTCTTAAACATTAGACGTTAATGTAACAAAAAAGTTTACAGTAAATTCCGTAATGGGTCAGTCGTGGTGTTTTTTTGTTATATCGCGTAGGGGCGGATTTATCCGCCCAATAATTAAGGGCTGG